>CAZNJW010000005.1:0-55332 GCA_964573455.1 uncultured Anaeromyxobacteraceae bacterium
ATGCGAGCGGTCCGCCCACCATGACCGGGACGTCGGGCGTTATATCGTGAAGGAATGCAGCCAGTTCCTTGAAGGTTCTGTATTCGTTGACCACGGCGCTGATGCCGATGACGTCAGGTTTACGCTCGGCGATAGTGTTCTTCATCAGATCGATCGAGGCGGGGTCGCTGCCGATATGCAGGATTTTCGGTTCGTGCCCTGCCTCGCGCAGTGCTGCTGCAAGGTACATCGCGCCGAGAGGGGCAACCTTCGACTTTTCATTCCTTGAAGGATTCCAACACTTTATTATCAGTATGTCAGCCATCAGGCCCCAAGTTCGTCAATTTGACGCATATCGTAGCCCGCACTTCGGCGTTTGTCGAGGAGTCGGTTTCCCAACGGTCGTCTACAAGTCAATACTTGTTGACATGGTATACCATTGATTCGGGCACATGCGGGAATCTTGCAATGCGTCATTTTGGGGTCGTGGCGCCGGTCCTGGCGGTATTAGTCGGCGTGGTGTTGATCTGCCAGTCCGGTACATCGGAGGTTGGTCAACCCGGTGAGACCGTCCCGGTCGATGCGACGGACGAGGGACAGGATCCCGCAGGGGCGAATAACATTCGCCCTTCTGGACAGGATGAGGTACAGGATCCCGCAGGGGCGAATAACATTCGCCCTTCTGGACAGGACGAGGTACAGGATCCCGTAGGGGCGAATAACATTCGCCCTTCTGGTCAGCACGACCAGGTCTACGGTGGTCTTCCGGTTCCGTTGGAAAACGAGTCACGATACGTGCTTCTGGACAACCTGGGGTTTGACGTCGGTTACTCAGAGTACCGGCAGAATCCAGTCTGGGTTGGATATTCTGTCGGGCCGGAAACCGTCGAAGGGGGAGGGCCAAGACCGCAACGTTTCAGCACGGACGCGCGCACCGACTCGCGGGTCGCCCATCGTGACTACACCAGGACGGGGTACGACCGTGGACACCTGGCTCCCAATCACGCCATCGCAACCAGATATGGCAGAAAGGCCCAGATTGAGACCTTTATGATGAGCAACATCGTTCCGCAGCGCCCGGCTTTGAATCGACAGGTCTGGCAGAGAATAGAGGCGCTTGAGGCGGATCGCTGGTCCAGTTCGCTCGGGGGCGTCTGGGTGATCACCGGCCCGGTGTTCGACCGGGACAGAGACTTTCTGAAGCAGTCAGAGCCGCGTATCGAGATCCCGGACGCGTTTTTCAAGGTGATCATCGACGAGGTCGAAGACACTGGTTCCGGAACCGTAGAGCCGAGGGTTCTTGCCTTTATCATCGAACAGGATGTGCAGGGCGACGAGATGCCGGTCGATTTCCTGGTCAGTGTCGATTGGATCGAGGAGCGGACCGGGCTGGACCTGATGCCCGATTTGAACGACGTGATCGAGGTACGTCTCGAGGCCGGAGTCGCCGACTCGGTCTGGTGAACCGGACAATCTACGCTAGGGCAGATCCTCCACCGCATACCGGACATAGACACCGTCAATATCGGGCCCGTTCGATATCGGATCGGACACGAAGGCCCGTCCGGTGTCGGGATTCAGGACAGTACATGCAGGGATGAGTCTGACGAATCGGAATCCATGGCGCGTCATCGCCGCGGCGTCGGGGTCGGCCTGATCGAGCTGATCCAGATCGAACGCGTCGCCCCCGGCCGTCTCTGTATTGAACGGATCCGCGTTGGGGTCAACGTCCTGGTTGAAGATGACCGGCGTCACCCCACCAAAACCGTCCCAGTCCGCCGGGTCGGTGGAGTACGACGTCTCGTCTTCGGCGGTGAAGTCGAAGGGGAAGCTCACCCAGGTGATTCCATCGCGAGAAACCTGAACGACGACCTGATCCATGAACACTCCGCCTTCGCCGTAGTTGAATGGATTCTCGAACACCACCAGTTCGGCACCCGGTCCATTACCGATCGAGTGACCGTCCAGCGCAAGAACAAGGAAGGAGCTGTTGACCGCCGGAATCGCGTACACGTCGGTGCCACCTGTCGATGCCCCGCCTCCACGCACACCGTTGACCGCGTTCTGGGGATCTCCAGGGCCTTCTCCCGAGGCTCCCGGCGCCTCGACAACGAGATCCATCGGTCGCGTGTCGGTCGGAAGTGCTTCGGGGGCGGGCGGTTCAACGCTGGTCAGACCTGTCCAGCCAAAACCTCCGCAACCGGAATTCGCCGGGTCGGACGCGTCCGCCGCCTGCACGGCGATGGCTTCGTCGCTGGTTGCCTTGTCCCAGGCTGTGTTGCAGAAGTAGGTCGTTCCGTCTTTCGTCGTCCAGTCGAATCGGCTGAAAAGGCCGGGGCTGAACTGGTTAGCGTCCGAATTGCGCGCGATCGCCCATCCTGGCGACCCAGCCGAGGATCCGTTGTCCCAGATCAGAATCTCGAAGGATGACAGGGAGCCGTCGTAAGTCTGCCTCCATAGTCCGGATGTGATGTCGTGTGCCGTGCCCCACGCGTCGGTCCACGCGCCGGCGAGCGCGATTCCGACGGGTTTGTCCAGATTGGTGGCTTCGATGACTTCCTGGATCACGTCCTGGCCTCCCAGGTCGTCGCTCTCGCTGCTGCCGCATCCGAAAGATGCCGGCAAGATGGTGGTCAGCGCGGTAAGTACCCAGATCATCACACTTTTGTTCGGTCTGCTCATGGTTGCTCCATTTCCCCGCGGGGAATGGAAACAGGGGGTCCGGCCCCCGACCGCAATGTTGTTGGAAAACAATGGTCGGATTGGCGTGACCTCGTCCGTTTCCGCTCGAAACGACTGGCACCAAATGGACGCGGGCAGTGTCCTGACTCCCGGGTATGGCCTCGCCTGGCCCTTCCGGACAAGTTCATGTCCGTGGCTCGCCAGGGTTGTTCCCGGATACAGTTGCGGCGGCAGTACCGGCATTGAACCGGTTTCCTGCCCCGTGTCCCCGGACGTAATCTAGCCTTCCGTCGAAGGCAGGTCAACCCGGATCTCGGAATCCCGTGTTCCTGTCCCTTTCCGCCTGCCCTGGCGCTGGTACCCAATATCCGAAAACGGTCGGCACCCCGCCACTATGGGGATTTGCCTCCACTTCTGCTATGATTCGGCAGTCGATTCGAGGTCGGTGTCCGGGATGTCCTGGCGTCATGGTGTCGCATATATGTTCATGTCGACCATGATCATCTGGTCGGCGTGCGCCGGTGAAAGCGTGCCGACTGACTCCGGGGACACCGGCGGGCGGCAGGACGCGGACCTCGTCGACGTGGAAACATGGTCGGATACCGGCACGGACCTTTCCTCGCTCGAAATCCCGGACATTGATGACACTGATACGATCCAGGACGTGAATCCGGATTTGGACATCGCGGATGCCGTTGACACCGTGGTGCCCCTCACTTTTGTCCTTCGCGATCTGTCCGAGGTCGGCAATATCAATGACATGTGGGGTAGTCCGGCCGATTCGGTCTGGGCGGTGGGGGACGACGGCCTTGTTCTTGTGCTTCGCAACAATCAGTTCGTTCCGGGTCCTATCCCGCCAACGGAAGCGGACCTTTACGGTGTGGATGGAACTGGCGGCGTCGTGTATGCGGTGGGAGCGGGGGGTGTCGTCTTGAAGTTCGCCGATGGTCGATGGGATATCCTCGACTGTCCCGTGTCGGCCGACCTTCTCGATGTCTCCTGCCCGGGCGCGGATGAGTGCTTCGCGGTGGGACGGAAAGGAACCGTCGTTCATTTGCAGGCCGATTCCTGCGAGGTAATGGATCCGGGCGTGTCCTGGGATCTGTTCGGGGTTCTTTCAGAGGTCAACGCCGGTACGTTCGCAGTTGGCGCGTACGGTTCCCTTTTCGAACTCTCGGGAGATCAGTGGATTTCCAGCCAGATCGCCGGATCAATCGTTTCAATGACGGATATCTTCCGCGCTTCCGACGGAACGATGGTCATCGTGGGAACCCGCGGAACCGTGGTCAAAAGGAGTCCCGGGGGCACACTCTGGGAGCAGCAGCTCACGAACGATACGGCTGAGCCGCCGCGTGACCTGTGGGCAATCGCGGGAACGTCATCCGAAGACATGTGGGCTGTCGGTTCCGGTGGTGTCGTGGTCAAGTTTGACGGCAGACGGTGGAACACCGATACGGTGGCAGGACCGGTCAACGCCATGGCCGACTTCAGGGCGACAGTGGCCGCAACATGGCTTGCTGATGCCGCCTTGCCGGAGGATCGGGGCCTCTTTCTTGCCGCGGGCATGCTTTCTTCGATGGTTTTCTTCGACCACGGTGAGGGCGTCTGGCTCGATCGGCGGGCCGGTCCTTCAACGGATTTGAACTCAGTCTGGGTAACGGCCGGTGATGTCGATGGCGAAGCGGTCGGTTCGTCTGTCATCTTCGTTGGCGACGACGGTCTGGCCCTGGTCTGCAAGGACGATCGTTTCGGCCTGGTCGAGACAGGACTTGTTTCCCGCCTGAGATCCATATCTGGCGGGATCGCGGTCGGCGACGATGGCGTAATACTGTCCGTGAATTTCGATGAATCGACGGGAACGCCGCTGTTCATGCCGGTCGTGTCATCCACGGTTGAAGACCTGGTAGACGTCGCCTTTGATGAAGAAGGCTGGGTGCTTTCGGGCGCCGACGGTTCTGTCTTCGTAATGGACGAATCATTAGCGCCGCGCTTCGCGGGTCAGGTCTCCGCTGCGCTGACCTCGGTCTGCAGAACCTCGGCTGGAGTGTTCGTTGCCGGTCTTGCCGGATTCCTTGCCTTCGCTCAGCCGGACGAGAATGGCGACCTTGCGTTTTCGGATGTTCTCACTTTTACTCAGTCAGCCCTGCGTGATCTTGTGGCACTTCCGGACGGCAGCGTGCTCGCCGTGGGCGACAATGGTGTCATGCTGGTCTGCGGGGACAATCACTGTGACAGGATTCATTCGGATCCGGCAGGCTTTCTGTATGGCGCGACCACATCGGCCGGTGGTTTCCCGGTTTTCGCTGCCGGATGGGCTGGTGCGATCCTGATGTACGACGGTCAGCAGGTCGTGGACATCGAATCAGGCACGTTCCACGTCTTTTCCTCGCTTGACGATTCCGGGATCGACGGTACCGTGTACCTGGCCGGACTTGGTGGCGTTACCGCCTTCATGAAGCATCCATCGGACTGAGATGCAGATTTACGCGTCCGGGGCAATACGTCCGGCGCTGGATTGTGAAATGCAAAGCGGGTCGAACAGATTCTTCCGCCTGATGCTTCTGGCTTTGCTTGTTCTGGGCGTCGCTCCTGCGGCGGCAGCGCAGTCGCTGGCGCCCCCGGCACCTTCGGGCAGGGCGTTTCGTGTTGAACGAGATTACGCCGATTCGGTCGCACGTGGCGCTTTCGGTCTTAAGTGGGACACGGTTGTCGAGGTCGCCGACGGATGGGAATACAGTGTTACCGGGTTTGTTGATAATCGTAGTTGTCCTTTGCAGTCAATCAGGGGCCTCAGTTGCGAACAGTTGGACTGGCTCCCGTCCAAGCTGAGAATCCATCGCGACGGATGGGAAGGGGCGCTGTCCGGCCATCTTGCGACAAACAGGGTTGTGGCGGTTGACATGCAGTCGGACTCCGCGCCTTTTGCCATAGGTTCAATGCACGGCGTGCTCGTCGCGCCTTCTTCCGGTATCGAGGGCAGGAAGACTCCCGCATTCGGATGGTATCTGAGTCGCTCAGCCGAGTCGGTTGGAATGAGTTTTCTGGATGTTTCGGGAGACGGTCTTGAGGATGTGATCTACACATACCGGCAGACGCTGCCCGGAGGAGTCCTGGTTGTGCCCCGGGACATCTGGTCCTTCGCGGACATGACGGCATCCAAATATCTGTCGTCCGGTGAGAAGGTCTCGGGGGTATCCACCAGTACGTTCGAGGGTGTGCCAGCGATGCTTGTCACTGACGGACGGACCGAGCTGGGAAGATTCGTGCTCAGGTTCGCCCGGGACAGCCGTCAGGGTACGGCCGGCACCACGATACTGACTGTTGAACGCGCCGTGTTTACCGATGGCAGTGCACCCTCATGGGAACTTCAGGTTCTGGCCGACAGCGGTTCGGGCTGGTTCGATTTCCTTTCCGTTGTCGGGACTCCGCGCGGTGATGGAGACGCCGCCGATCCATGGGCCGCCGGCTCGGTAGACGATGTGGATTTCGATCCGGACGCGGATTTCGCTTCCGCCGACAGGTGCGCGTTCTCGGAACTGCCGGCGGACGCCCCGATCGAGATGCGCAGGGCGTTTCTGGACATCGAAGGGGTCTGCCGCTTCATCGATGAACCTGTTCAAGCGACACTTCCCCTGGCGCGCGCCGCGTTGATGCTCTTCAGGGCTATTGCGATGCAGATGGCCGGATACCCGATGATCGCGGCCGTGATGTTCGAATCGGCCGCGCAGGAACTGGATGCTTCCGGCCTGTCCGGGCTGTTTTCAAGCATTCTTGCATCGCTGTCTTCGTCGGCGGCGTCCGCAGCGATCTGTCCGGATGACGGTCCACTCCCTTGCTGGGCCGATCCTGGTGATGGCAGGCGAGGTCTGGCATCCGACTGGATAGCGGATCTGGCGGAGCCGGTTCTGGCGGCATGGGAAGGGATGATGACCTGGATTGCCGGGGTGGCCGCGGTCGAATGATCGGCGCGCAGCCGGAGGGCACATGAGAATACTGATCACCGGAGGCGCGGGCTTCATCGGTTCGCACCTTTGCGAGAGATTTCTGGACGACGGTCACGAGGTAATCTGCGTGGATAACCTGCTGACCGGCAACATCTCGAACCTGGACCGGTTTTTCGGCCGTCCCGGTTTCGTCTTCATCAAGGTTGACTGTACCGAGTTTCTTCACATTCCAGGGGACCTGGACGCCATCCTGCACTTCGCGTCTCCCGCCAGCCCTTTCGACTACCTGAAGTATCCGATCGAGACGCTGAAGGTCGGGTCGCTTGGCTCCCACAAGATGCTCGGCCTGGCGAAAGAAAAGGGCGCCCGATTCCTGCTGGCCTCCACGAGCGAGGTCTACGGCGATCCGCTGGTTCACCCCCAGCCGGAGTCCTACTGGGGCAATGTCAGCACGACCGGACCCAGGGCCGTTTACGACGAGGCCAAGCGGTTCGCCGAGGCGATGACGATGGCGTACCGGCGACACCACGGTGTCGACACCAGGATTGTCAGAATATTCAATACATACGGGCCCGGAATGCGCTCCGGCGACGGCCGGGTCATCCCGGCGTTCCTGACTCAGGCGATTCGCGGCGAACGGTTGACGGTCTTCGGCGACGGCAGTCAGACCAGGTCTTTCTGCTATGTCAGCGATCTGGTCGAGGGTGTGGTTCGCCTCTTGAATTCGAGCGAACCCATGCCTGTCAACATCGGGAATCCAACCGAATTCACGATGCTGGAACTGGTCGATCTTCTTGGCGGAGTGTTTGGAAGGCGACTTGATGTGGTCTTCGAACCGCTTCCACAGGATGACCCGCGGCAACGTCGTCCAGACATCACCAGAGCCAGATCGATCCTTGGCTGGGAACCTGTCGTGAGCCTTGAGGAAGGGATACGCAGAACCGCAGACTTCTTCCGTGGCATCTGTTGACACGTGATGTTTGTCGCTGGTTTACGTGGTCTAGCGTGACAGGAGTTCGTCCTGGACGAATTCCTCGCCAAGTTCTTCTTTCAAGAAATCCTTGAAATTCCGCTTGATTCGTTCCTCAATCTGGCGGGCTCTCTCGCGGCTCACTCCAAACCTGTCCCCCACCGACTGAAGCGTGACGGGGTCGTCTGAAAGAAGCCGGTTTTCCCAGATGTAGATATCGCGTTCGTTCGTCAGCCGGCGCCTGAAACCGGAAACGGCATCCTTGAGCCTTCCGGAAATCTCGCGCGACTGGGCCTCGCCCTCGATGTCGGTGTCTGAGGCCATGGAAGAAAGGTAGGTCGTCTTGCCATCGGTTCCGTGAGGAGCATCGAGATAGAGATCCGGGGCGTCCATACGCTGGATCATCTCGGTAACCGTGGCCTCGGGAACGTCCAGGTTCGTGGCAATCATCCTGGCCGTCGGGTCGAAACCCATGTTCAAGAGACGCTGGCGTTCCTTGCGCAGATTGAAGAATATCTTGCGCTGCGCCTGTGTCGTCCCGAGCTTAACCATCCGGTGATTGTTCAACAGATAGTAGATGATGTAGGAACGGATCCAGTACTGCGCGTAGTGGGACAGCCGAACCCCCTTGACCGGATCGAAGTGCTGCACCGCCTTGACAAGCCCGATGTTCCCTTCCTGGATAAGGTCAAGCACCTGCGATGTGAACGAGCGGTATTCCATCGCAATCTTTATGACCAGACGAAGGTTCGCTGAGACCAGCTGGTAGGCGATCTCGGGGTCGTGTGTTTCCACGAATCGCGCGGTCAGGTCTTTTTCTTCCTCGGGCGTCAGCAACGGATACCGTTGAATATCCCGTATGTACCTGTACAGCAGATCGACCTGAACCGACGTTTCGTCGTCCTGGATACGGGTCGGAATCAGGGATGTCTCGCCACCACGAACCTCGACGAGTTCGGTCGATTCCACCGGTTCAATCGGTTCGACGGTGTCGTCGCGGTCCTGCGTTTCTGTGCTCAGATCGTCGTCAACCACGTGCGGATTGTCCTCATTGTTCAGATGCCACGGCGAAACCGGGGCGCGACATATGATAACATCACTCGGCCCGGTTTTTGTCATTGCGACAATCTCGAGAGGTCCAAATGTCAAATCCACCAGTTGCGAAGCGAGCTGGTGCCCGCGCGATTGTCATCCTGGCGGTCGCTATTCCGATTGTTTTTATTTCCGGTTGCTGCGGCAGGCAGACCGATCCCATCGACATGATTCCGTCCGACGCGGATGCATGGCTGGTGACCCGTCCGCCGTTGGAGATGGCGTCTACTCTGACCCCCCTTCTGCGGAAGATGCCCGGACTGTCGGGCGTGTTCGAACTGGTCGAATCGACGACAGGCATGAACCTAGCCAATCCGGAGTCGTCGGAATGGATCGATCCTGGACGTGGCCTGATGGTGTCGTCCTGGCGCTCTGGATGGTTGATCGTGGCTCCGGTCAGGAAAGCCGGTGTGGCTGGTCGCCGTCTGCCACTCCAGCTTGCCAGATTCGGCTTTGTTCAGGGACGCGAAGCGGATGGCGTGCGGTACTTTTCCTCGGCCTCGCGGGGGCCGGCCTGCATGCTCGTCAAGTCCGGGGTTGCGATGCTGTACGCCGGGCCCGACGTGTCCTGCGCCGTCCTGTCAACGCTGGTGAATCCGCCGCAGGAAGGCGGCACGGATCCGCGTCCCGACCCGGTCGGCTCAGTGCTTTCCGAGCTGGATATGGCCGATGCCGACCTGGTCTTCAACGTGTCCAACAGTCTGTTCGGCAACCAGGTAATGAAAGCGGCAGGTCTCCCGACGCGCGGCGCCGCGGCCATGATCGCGCGTGGACTGATAGGAGATCTTCGAGGCGCGGCCAGATTGGGCGACGGCATCGTTCTGCGCGTTTCCGCGGGGGCTGCCGGCGCCGGATTTAGACAGTCTCCAGCGGTGTCACATGCCGGTGCTCCTTTGTCGCTCGAAGTGACTGTCGGGCCGTCGGCCCGCCCGCTTCTTGACGCGGCGGTTCCGCTGGTTGCGAAAAAGGTCAGGGGCCTTGACGCGCTTTTGTCCCTCTGGTCGGGGACCATGAGGCTGGTGGCGGATTCCTCTCCGACGTCGGATCATCAGCCCGTTTCCCCGGGGCAGACGTTTGCGGCAAGGCTTCTGACCAGGTTCGACGTCCGGCTTTCGGCAGGTCTGAAGGCTCAGCCTGGCAAGGCGCTCGAACTGATATCGAAGAGGTTCGGGGTCGTGCCTCCCGCCGAAGGAGCCCCTTCATCGATCGATTTTTCGTACCGTGATTTCGCGGTTCATGCGGTGACTTCGGACGGACGCCTGGACGCGGTCGTGACCGGCGCCCAGCCCGGAGCATCCGCTTACACCGGCGCGGCACCGGGACTTCCGCTGGCGACCTCCGGTTCCAGGGTGATTTCCGCGGCGGTTGATCCGGAGTTGTTGCTCAGGACGTCCGGGCTCGCGTCGATCGATTACCTTGTACATCTTGTTGACCCGATCCGTCTGTTCCTGGTCGATCTTTACTACGAGGCGGGAAGGGTCGTCGTGGATGCCAGAGTGGAGGTGCGTTGACGGTGAATGATCCTTGTTGCGAACTTCCGGTTCAAGTGGAAGGTTTGACAAGGGCCTATGCCGATCGAGACGCACCCGGTGGGCGCCGGCTGGCACTTGATTCCCTGTCTCTGACGGTCGCTCACGGCGAGTTCGTCGCACTGGTCGGAAGATCCGGTTCCGGCAAGACCACTCTTTTGAACGTCACAGGCTGTCTGGATCGCGACTTCTCCGGGACGCTCAGGCTGTTCGGTCGTGATGCGTCCAGACTTGGCGACCGTCAGCTCTCGGATCTTCGTAATCAGCGTATCGGGTTCGTATTCCAGGCGTTCCACCTGCTTGGACACCTGACCGTTTTTCAGAATGTGATGCTCCCCTGGCACTTTTCGGAGAACTCGCGTGCCGATGCCGAGTTCCGGGCAGCCGATGCCCTGAAACAGGTTGGTCTTCCCGACCGGGCCGATTCGTTTCCATGGCAGCTCTCGGCCGGGGAACGTCAGCGCGTGGCGATTGCCCGCGCGATTCTGAACCGACCCTCGTTGCTTCTCTGTGACGAGCCAACAGGAAATCTAGATCGCGAGACCGCGGATTCGGTGACCCGGATCTTCGAACAGATCGTCCGGCAGTCGGGCACAACTGTGCTGGTGGCGACTCACGATGAGACGCTGGCCGCTTCTGCCGACAGGATCGTGCGTCTGATTGACGGGAGGCTGGCATGAAGGCGCTCGCCAGGCTCTCGCTCAACTATATTCGTCGCAGCCGACGCCACATGGCGTTCGCCGCGGTTGGCCTTACTGCCGGGGTGGCCACGCTCGCCTTCTTCCTGGCGCTTTCGGCCGGGGTCCGTCAGAAAGTGCTTAACCGGCTCTATCCGGTCAATCAGGTGGAGTTCCAGGTTGAGCGTGTCAGTCTCTTCGGCCTTGGACTGGAAGTCCCTGCTTCTCTGGAACCACCCGTGATCTCTGCGATATCACACCTGCAGGGTGTCAGATCCGTTCATCCGAAGCAGCGTTCCGGGTTCCAGGCAAGGTTGTGGGGCGGACGCGATGTTTTCGGATCCACTTTGCGGGTTGAGGCGTTTTTCGACGGGCTCGACCCGGTGTTGATCCGCGATGAACTGCGTCAGTCAGAGGAGGGCGCGCTCGGTAAGGAAGATACGGGAGTGGCGTGCCTCACGGACGCGGACTGCGGTCCCGGATCGTTCTGCGGTTCGCGTCGGTGTGTGCGCAGGTCGTGGTGGAACCGTTTCGATTCGGTCGATTCGGTCTACCGATGTCGATCCGATCTGGCCTGCGTCCAGGGCGAGGCCTGCCTGAACGGCGAGTGCGTAATTCCATGCGATTCCAGTCCAGGCGGGGTGTCGTGCCCATCTGGAATGGGATGCCGGGCAGGGGCGTGCCGGCGTCTGTGCGAGGATACCGGCATCGAATGCCGCGACGGCGAGCTGTGCGCGGTTGACGGAATGTGCGCCAGACTTTCTTGTTCGCTGCCCGGAGCCGAGGTCCAGATGTCGGATGGCGGTGACCAGATGGCTGGCACCGTGACCGGCCTGCCCGGAGCGGCAGCGAATCGACCGCTCCCCGAGGTCTGCCCTGGCGATTCCTATTGCGCCGTGCCCGGGGTTTCGTCCTCGTCCGGATACTGTGAACCTCCGATACCGGTTCTTCTTTCACCGTTCATTCTCGATATCTACAACGACGCGGCCGCCCCGGCCCTGGGCATGCAGCGTCTCGCCGGGCCCGAACTCGCCCTCGGCCTGAAGTTCTCGATGATGTTCGGTGAATCGTATTTCGCTGCTGACCTGCCGTCTTCGATGAGAGTCGTCAGGCGGTGCAGAATCGTCGGTTTTTCGCCCAAAGCGCTTGACCTTGGTGTCACGATGCCTCTAATCGACGCGATGCATGCCAACGCCGCGATGCTCGGCAGGGAAAAAACCTCAAGCTACTCCAGTGTCGTGGTTGAGGCCACCTCCAACGAGGACGTGCCCCGGATCATTCAGGACATGAAGTCGCTCGGTCTGGTTCTGTCGCCCAGAAGCGAGTCAGGTCGCAAGGCCGCCAACGTCCTGATGGTGCTGACCCTGGTTTTTGGCGGTGTCAGTCTGATCGTGCTGCTCGTTTCCGGGATCAATATCGCCCACACCTTCGGCATGCTCGTTTCCGAGAGGCGACGCGAGATCGCGATTTATCGCGCGGTGGGAGCGACGCTGCTGGACATCAGGCTGATTGTGGCGGGTGAGGCGGTATTTCTTGGATTCGCCGGAGGCATATCCGGGGTTTTTCTGGGGTGGCTTGCATCGCGCATGGTCAATCTCCTGGCCGCGCCGGTTTTTTCTCGAATACCGGGCAGCCCCGGCGATCTCTTCAGTTTCAGTCCCGCGATTCTGTGTGTCTGCATGGGCATTTCAATCCTGTTCGCCGTTTTTGGCGCATGGGGACCGGCCCGTTCCGCTTCCCGCACGGATCCGACGGTGGTTCTTTCCCAGGAGTGACATCGTCGCCAGTCCGTTCCCGACGGCGCCCTGAAACACGCGTGGACAAGCCGCCGATAAAGCGCTCATGCGCGATGAGTTCAGAGTCAGACCAGTCTTCATCGTATTCGTCCTCTTCCTTGGCGGAGTGATCGCGGGGAACCAGGGAAAGGCCGCCGGCATCCTTCTTATTTCCATACTGGTGATGCTCCTGTCCCTGATCATCCACATGATTCTGGCGCCCGGTCCGTTCTTATTCCGCAGGAATTCACACTTTTCCTGTTTATTTCCATTTATCACCATTGCGTTCGTTTTCACCGCCGGAGTGATCAGGGTGGCGCTTCCCCCGGAACCGGACTGGGCCTTCAAAGGCATGAACGGCGCCGGGATAGGTGCGGTCGTCCATGTCGATCAGATGATACGGCGAGACGAGTTCGAGACGAGCGCGCTGGTTTCGGTCGCAGGCATTGCGGGAAGTCGGGTCGAGGGGACGGTCACCCGTTTGAGATGTTTCGCCCGGGATGGCGGCCGCGGGCAATGCGCGGGAATCGTCGTTGGAAGAACACTGGCCGTGCGGGGAAAGGTTCTGACACATCAGCGCGGCGCGACGTCGGTCATCGCCGATCAGGGCGGACTGATACCTGTCGAGCGTGCAGGCGAACCGTTTCGTCTGGCTGGCCGGGTGGATCGTCTGAGGGCCGCCCTCTACGAATCGGTCTCGGGTAATCTCACGGGACACGCCGCGTGGCTTGTCCCTGCCATCGTGCTGGGCGAGGGAAGAGGGGTGCCTTTCGTGGAAAGGGCCGCCCTGTCTGCCCTTGGCACCTCGCACGTCCTGTCGGTATCGGGTCTTCACGTGGTCGCCGCATCTGCCGCCTGCGGTGTCGCCGTTGCCGTGATTGCCGGCATTCTGGCCGCCTGCTTCCGACAGAGGACGAACATCGCGGCAATAGCCGGTCTGGCATCGGTCGCCGCGGCCTGGGGCGTGTGCCTTATGGCGGCATCTCCTCCGCCCGCCGTGCGCGCGGCCGGGATGGCGACCATGTTCTGGTTGACGGTCCTCATGCGGCGACGTGTCTCTCCAGTGTCGGTTGTATCCCTCACAGGGATCGTGGAATTGCTCGTGTCGCCTCTCGACGCGCTCTCCATTTCGTTTCAACTGTCCTATGCAGCCGTTTTCGGGATTCTCGCCGTAACCGGACGCGTCAGGGAACATGTACGCGAGCGGGAGTCCGGTCAGGCGAATCGCGGCCGCTTCCGCCTCATTCTTCTTCGTCTGTGGCGTCCTGTCAGGACAAGTCTGGCGGTTTCCGTGGGTGCCTCCCTGGCAACAACGCCTCTCACCGTTGCTTACTTCAATTCAGCGCCGCTGGCCGGACCGCTGGCAAATCTCGTCTTCGTTCCCCTTTTCTCGTTCTTCGCTTTTCCAGGCGCGATCCTTGTTCTGCTTTTTTCGCGGATCACGATGTCCGAATCGCCGTCCGCCCTGTTCAACGTTTTGACAAACCTGTACTGCAGCGGCGTGGACATCCTGATTGACGTCGAGGTCCTGATCGCCAGAAATCTGCCGACGTGGATGGTTCATCAGTTCTCGCCTGTGGACAACTTGATTGCCGGAGTGGCAGCAGGCCTCCTGGTAGCGTTCATTCCTGGCAGCAGTCGCCTGCGCATCGGTTCGGCGGTCATCGTCGGAGCGTTCGTGATGGTCGCGGTCGGTTGGAATGCGCGGCCCGAACCGGGAGTCACGTTCCTGGACGTGGGCAAGGGTGACGCCGCGGTGGTCCGCTGCCCTTCGGGTGAAACCTGGTTGGTGGATACCGGCCCGCCGCCTGCGTCAAGGAATTTGCTTCTTGACGCGCTTGCACGCGCGGGAGTTTACGATATCGACGGAGTGATTCTGACCCATGCACACGACGACCACTTCGGTGGTCTGGCCACGCTGGCACGGTTCTCGGGTCCTTTCGAACTGGCCCTGTCCGAACGAACGTTGAGCGGCGTCGGGAACCTCGCGAAACTGGTCAGGAGCGTGGGGGGGGCGACTCGCGTGTTGCGGGAGGGGGACAAGGTCATCCCCGAATGCGGCGTGGACTCGCTCGTTCTTCTGGCTCCGCCGGCTCGACAGGTTGGGCCAGCCGGGGAGCTGGGCGAAAACGACTCCTCGCTCGTCTTCAGGCTGGGGCCGCCCGGAATGGATGTTCTGTTCACGGGCGACCTGGAGTTCGCGGGTGAAGAAGTTCTACTGGACCGAGGTCTTGATCCAACTGCCCGAATTCTGAAGGTTGGACACCATGGAAGCCGTGGATCGACCTCGCTCGAATTCCTCGCGGCGGTCAGGCCCCGCTATTCCGTGATAATAGGCTGGCCGACCGGACCAAGGGTCGGGCCATCCGATCAGCTTCTTGAGCGATTTATTCAATCAAAATCGATGGTTGTCGCGACATCGCTGGTTGGCGACGTGACTGTCGAGATTGGAAAAAATCGATCAGAAAAAAAGCCACTATCTCCAGTATTCAAGGCCCGAACGCGCATCCCGCAAGACTTTTCCGGCGTTAATAGTCTATTCAAAGACACTAACAAAATGGTTAAAAAACCCTCTGGTGCCCGATAGAACTGGACTTGCGCGTTTCCATCCAGATCCAGTCCGAAGGTGTTGAGAGGCTCCTTTCCCTGCTTTTTGCAGTTTTCTTGACGGTTGCGATGTTCGGGGTTATGCTCGGGTCGTATCGTGCAAGATATCGTAATAACGATACAATTCGGTCAACTTCCGTTTCTTTGGTTCTGACCCCTTTTCAACCCGATAGTTTTGGAGGATATTGGCCCTTGATTGGACTCCTAGTGGTTCGACTGGCCTTTGGCGGGACGGTGGAGTATGGCCATCAGAAAAGTCAACGACGACCTCTTCGGCATGTGGGAAGCGACTCTGGACGTCAAAACAGGGCGTTTCCAGGTCCCGAACGAGGTCTACCTTTATTTGCGCAGCAAGGTCTTTCTGACTCTCGACCCGCTTGACAGGTTCGTTGAGGCGAGATCCGAGACCGGGTTCGCCGAACTGGTCGAACGCATCACCGCTGCAGAGAGCAGCCTTCCGGTCGAGGTCGTCGCGGCCCTCAGGACGGATTACCTCGGCTACTCGGCTGAAACCGGAATCGACGCGGCGTTGCGTCTGCTCGTTCCGCGCCGCATGAGGGACACGCTTGACGACGACGATCTGATCCTCATCGGCGCCAAGGACGTCCTTCAGATATGGCCGGCCAAGCGCTACCGCGCCACCCGTGGCGAACGCATGGCCGCCATTGCCAAGCACTACCCCTCGTACCAGGCGCTCATTCTCGGTGTTCCGATGCAGGCGTCGGTTCCGGTCACTGCGCCTCAGACCCCAACGGCTTGTGATGATGGAGAAGTCTGATGCCCGACGTGGCCCACATCAGCGTGATGCAGGAGGAGGTCACAAGACTCCTGCTCGGCGCGCGCGCTGGCTGGATTGTGGACGGTACCGTCGGTCAGGGTGGGCACTCCAGGGCGATCCTGGCCGCGACTCCACTCGAACTTCGAGTCCTTGGTTTTGATCGGGATCCTCAGGCAATCGCGGCCTCACGGACACGTCTGGCCGAGTTTGGCGATCGGTTCGTGGCGGTACACGCGGGATACGAGACGATGGCCGAAGTGGTAGCCTCGATGGGGATTTCCCCGGTTGTCGGAATTCTTCTTGATCTTGGCCTGTCCAGCACTCAGCTCGGTTCGGACAGGGGCTTTTCGTTTTCAGGCGATTCCTCGCAACCTCTTGACATGAGATTTGATCCCGGAGACGGCGTGACCGCGGCCGACGTGATCATGGCTCTGCCGATCAAAACCCTCGCCGATCGTTTCCGCGAGCTTGCGGACGTGCCGATGGCCGGTCGCCTTGCCCGAATCCTGAAGGAAGAGGCCGGAAAGGGGCGCATGGGTACTGTCGGCGAGTTCGTCGACGTCTGTCACCGCATCTACGGGCCGCGTATCAGGCGTCTCCCCAGTCCGACGCTTCCCGCGCAGGCGCTGCGCATGATGGTCAACTGCGAACTCGAACGCCTTTCCACGTTCTTCGACACGGTCGATGGGATCATGGCTCCCGGCGGAACCCTGGTCGCCATCTCCTTCCATAGTGGCGAGGACCGGATCGTCAAACACTCGATGCGGCGCATGGCAAAGGAAGGGTGGGCGCTTCCGTTCGTAAAGCCCTTGCTTCCCAGCCCGGCGGAATGCGAGACAAACACTCGTTCAAAGTGCGCCCGTCTCAGGGCGGCCGTGAGGTGCGAGTCGATATGAGCATGCGTCGCCTCGGCAGTTTGAACTGGCCTTTCGTTTTTCTTGCGATTGTGATCGCCGGCGTTTTTCTGGTCGCCGGATTCAAGATGGTTCACGACTCCCGGATGCTCGTGGCGCAGCGCAACGAGGTGTTCAGGGAAGTTCGCACGCAGAAGCAGCTCGAGGACGAGCGCAAGCGGCTGCTCAACAGACTTGCTCCTTTGATGGCGGCCACCAGGCTGAAGCTTGAGAGCCTTGAGCTGGGACTCACGGTGCCTGACGAAAGGCACGTAATCGTGATTGAACCGGAGGCGAAGTGATGGGACGAACTATCCGATTCGCATTGCTCGTTGTTGTCAGTCTTGCCTTCTGCGCATGTGGCAGGACGATTTCGCCCGACGATCAGCTCGCAAGCGAGTATCACTACAAACTGGCGCGCAACTACTACAACGATCACAACATAGCCATGACGCAGCGCGAGCTGCATGAATCGCTCAAGCTCGATCCGTCGAACGCCGAGGCACGCCACCTGAAGGGCTTTCTGATGATGGGGCTTCGTGACTGGGAGGGCGCTGCCAACGAATTCAGGCTCGCCCTTCAGTTTCAGCCGGATTTGCGCGAGGCGCGGAACAACCTGGGAGTCGTCCTGATTGAACAGGGAAATTATGAAGAGGCGATCGAGACGATCGAGCCCCTGATCTCCGATCCGCTTTACGGCACGCAGTACATAGCACAAGGCAACCTGGGTCTTGCATACATGAAACTGGGCGATCTCGAGAATGCCCGCAAGCACCTCGAGATGGCGGTGTTCCTTCTGCCGTCATTCGTTCTCGGCAACAACAATCTCGGAATTGTCTACATGAAGATGAATCGCACGCGCGATGCGTTGGATGCTTTTGAGCGCGCGCTCAAACACGCTCCCAAGAACTACGCCGAGCCGATGTACTGGATCGGAGTCATCTATCAGAAAGCGGGGCGTCTTGAGGAGGCCGTTGCCTCATTCACCAGGTGCGCCGAGATCCTGGGAGATACACCGCTTGGTAAGCGTTGCGCGGCGCGCGTGGCTGGTGATCTGCTGGAGTAGGAGAGCTCGATGGACCTCTGGACGGGTGTCAGCAAGCTGGTCGACAGAACCCTGCGAAGGGTTACTGGCTGCACTGCGTCCGAGCAGCGACGTCCATTGGTTGTGATGGTGGCGGTCGTGGCCGGCTGCATGCTGGCGATACTGCTGTTTGTCGCGGTGGCGGGACGTCATCAACTCGGCAACCGTCTTGAGGCCGAGATTGCGCTGCGCAAGGCCGCGACCAAGACCAGTGCCTTCAAGGGCACGCGTGGAACCATCTACGACTCAACCGGAAACCGTGTTCTGGCGGTCTCCGTGGAGAGCTCTTCCATAGGTTATTACTGCGGCGTGCCGGACGGGACATTCCAGAGGATCGCGGTCAGTCTTTCAACAGCGCTCGACATGGACATCGACGAGGTCACCGCCCTGATGCGCGAGGGAAACCGCAAGGGTTCGGTCACATTCATCAAACGGCATATCTCCGAGGAAGAAGAACTCCGAATTCGGGAACTGCAGCTTCCGCACGTCACCATCCAGCCGGACTCCAAGCGCATCTATCCCCTCGAACACTCGATGGGCGCCCTGATCGGATACGTCGCTCCGGACCGCAAAAACCTGGGCGAGTACGTCGGCAGAATGGGCGTGGAATCAGCCTGGAACAACGTGCTTGCGCCGACATCCGTTTCGGTCAGGCGCGGACGCACCACCAATATTGGCGCGTGGCGGCCGTGGCCGGGCGCGGCAAAGGGAAGAACATACTCGTCAGGCAGAACCATCAGCAAGGCGAGTGAATCATGTCAGCACAGAAGTGTCGATGCCTGGCAACTCGACGGCGCGGACCTCGAACTGACCCTTGACTTCGACCTGCAAATCATTCTCGACGAGGCCCTGCTGGAGGCGGTCATTCGCGAGGAGGCGGATGGCGGGATGGCGGTCATCCTGGATGCGCGGAACTTCAACGTGCTGGCGATGTCCTCCTATCCGTTCCTGGATCCGAACAACTACAAGGAGATGTGCGCGGTCGATGACATGCGTGAATCCGAGGTCGTGCTGGACGATGTTACGAACCCCTGTCTGAACAAGGTGCTCGGGTTCCCGTTCGAGCCTGGATCCATTGCTAAACCGGTGGGACTTGCCGCCGGGATGGAGATCGACAGCAGCATCACCCTGAACAAATCCTTCGACAACGGTAACGGTGTCTGCCACATCGGCCGAAGCCGGGTTACCGACAAGATAAAACTGCCAAGCCCGCCGATGTGGAAGGTGATCAAGTACTCGTCCAACTGCGGCATGCAGGCGATGGCGTCGACCCTCGATCCCGAAAAGATGCGTCAGTTCTACATAAAGATGGGAATGGGCCAGAGGAACGGGATCGATGTGGCCGAGAGCATCGGTCTTGTACACAAGCAATGGCCGCTGTACCGGGCACGTTCAGCGTCTTATGGATACAGCTTCCGCGCCACACTCCTGAACATGGCGGTCGCATACGCCACGTTGACAAACGACGGCGTCAGGCTTGAACCCAAGGTCGTGAAAACGGTCCGATGGCCGGACGGATTCGTCGAGAACGTCGTCTCGGCCGATGCAGTCAGGGTGATGTCCGCGGAACACGCCAGGGACGTCCGCAGTGCGCTCATTCACGTCGTGATGGACGACAAGGTTGGTGAGGAGAGAGCGGGCACCGGGGCCAAGGCAAGGCCGAGGAACTACACCGCAGGCGGAAAAACCGGCACGGCCGAAACCGAGGATGAATTCGGCAATGTTGTGGACCTGAAGTGTTCCTTCGTCGGCTTCGCACCGGCGAAGAACCCCAGAGTCGTGGTGGCGGTCACGCTGATTCGTCCAAAACGCAATACGGCCGCGGCCCTGACCGCCGCCCCCGTTTTTTCGAAGGTAATTGATCTGGTGCTTCCGGTTCTGGGAATCAAACCGGATCGTCAGCAGTCTCCGGTGGCAATCAGGAAGGAAGACGTCGAGGTGCCGCGATGACCAGGATTCAGGGGCGGCTTCTGAAAGATATGGGTGTCATCGCGATTCACGGTGAGGTCGCATCGGTCCACATCGACAGGGTCAGCAGTGATTCCAGGACCGCCGGACCCGGGTGCGCGTGGGTGGCGATCCCCGGAACCAGGGTCGACGGCCACACGTTCATCAACAGCGCTGTTGCCGCGGGTGCGTCGCTGATCGTTTGCGAGCGGATGCCGGAATCCTCAAGCCTTCAGGCGACGCCGCCGTTCCTGGTCGTTGAGGATTCCCGCGTGGCGCTTGCATTCCTGGCCTCGGCCGTCAATGGCGATCCGACAGGCTCGATCGACCTGTTCGCCGCGGTCGGAACTGACGGGAAAAGCTCGACAACCATGATCGTCGAGGCCGGACTTCAGGGGTGCGGGCTTGCCGCCGGTCTGCTTGGCACGCTCGTTTACCGTTATCCCGGTCGGACGCTCGAGTCGTCGTTGACCACTCCCGACCCGGTAACCCTTCAGGAGTTCTTCAGGGACATGCTGGCCGCCGGAGTCCGGCATGCGGTGATGGAAGTCTCCTCGCACGCGGTCCATCAGCGTCGTGTCGAGTCATGCCTGTTCAAGTCCGCGGTCTTCACCAACCTGACACGGGACCATCTCGACTATCACGGCACGATCGAGGCATACCGTGAGGCGAAGGTCAGGTTTTTCACCGAGGTTCTTCCCCGGAATTCATCGGCCACCGGCGTTGTAGTCAACGACGACGACGAGGTGGCCGCCGAGATTAGAAGGCGCTGCCCGCTGAAGGTGATCGGCTGGACCATGCAGGGCAACCAGTCGTCCGAGGTCCGCCTGATCGATGTCGACTATTCGCTGGATGGGACGCGCTTTTCCTTCCAGACCCCCTGGGGCCTGATCAGGATTGAGTCTCCCCTCATCGGTCGACACAACGTCGCCAACATCATGTCGGCCGTGTCGCTGGCAGGGCTGAACGGCCTCGATCTTCAGGCGTTCGTAGCGGGCGTGCAGAGCCTGACTGTTATCCCCGGTCGTCTCGAACGGGTTAAGTCATCCAGCGGCATCCGTGTTTTCGTGGACTACGCGCACACTCCAAAGGCCATCGAAAGCGTCCTCGCGATCCTGCGTCCCATGGTCCAGGGCGGCGATCTCCACATAGTTTTTGGTGCCGGCGGGGATCGCGATTCGGGCAAGAGGCCGCTCATGGGGCGGGCCGCCGTTGTCGGGGCGACGCGCGCCACGGTCTGTAGTGACAACCCCAGATCGGAACCGGAAGAATCAATTATTGAAGCTATCGTTTCCGGTATACGCGAGGCGGAACAGGAAGGTATCGCGAGGGCGTCCTGGCAGGTCATCGCCGACCGTCGAACCGCGATCATGACGGCCATCAGGCAGTCCAAACCGGGAGACGTGTTGCTCATCGCAGGCAAGGGCCATGAGGCGGTGCAAAAGTTCAAGGATCACACCGTGCATTTCAGCGATGTCGAGGTCGCTTCGGAGGCGCTGGGAGAATGACGCGGACGTCGAAATACGAGCTCTCGGGCGAGGGCATTGCAGAATTCACCGGGGGAACCCTGCTGTGCGGCGCAGGGCTCTATGCAACCACCGGCGCATCGATAGACACCCGGACCATGGTTCAGGGCCAGGTCTACTTCGCAATACGTGGACCTCGTTTTGACGGAAATGATTTCGTGGAAAGCGCCTGCGAGAAGGGCGCCGCGGGCGTTGTTGTCTCAAGTTCCGCGGTCAACTCCGACGCGGTGCGAAGGGTGATCGCTTCGGGACGCTGCTTTGTGGTCGAGGTTGCGGACACCACCGAGGCGTTGATCTCCTCGGCCAGGAGCTGGCTTTCGATCCTGGCGCCGCGGGTAATCGCCATAACCGGTTCGATAGGCAAGACGACTACAACCGCGCTTACGTTCGCCGCTGTGTCTTCGACGTTCGTCACACATGTGACCTCCGGGAACTACAACAACCGCCTCGGCGTGGCCTTGACCTGTCTGGGCCTTCGGCCGCGGCACGAGGTGCTGGTGGTGGAGATGGGCATGAACGCGCCCGGCGAGATCGCCGAGTTGTGCACCATCGCCCCCCCGGATGTGGCCATAGTCACAGCGGTTGCGCCAGTTCACCTGGAAGGTCTGAAGACGATTCAGGGTGTTGCGGCGGCGAAGGCGGAACTGGTCGACGCGCTTGGCGAGGACGGTGTCGCCATTCTGAACACCGATGACCCGCTGGTGGCTGCGATGGCTTCCCGCTGTCGCGGAAAGGTCGCATGGTTTGGCAGGGATCCGCGGTCTCAAGTCCGCGTCCTTGACGTGGGATGCGCCAGCGATGGCGCGACGATAGTGAAGTATGGAATCGAAGGCGTCGACCGAACCGTCCGGCTGAAACTGGTTGGAGTCCACAATGCGATGAACGCGGCTGCCGCCATCCTGGCCGCCATTCAAGTCGGAGTAGACCCGGAGATCGCATGCCAGTCACTTGGCGGTGTCGAGCCGGGTCGCCACCGGATGCAGCTTTGCGACCTTGGGACGATCCGGATGATCGACGACTGCTACAACGCCTCGCCTCGATCGATGCTGGCCGGGCTCGATGCGCTTGTCATGTTGTCCGCCTCACGCAGGAAGGTCGCCGTACTTGGCGACATGCTGGAGATGGGAGACCAGACCGAGCAGGTTCATCGCGAGGTTGGCCGTGCCGTTGCCGAACGCGGTGTGGCGCTGTTTATCGCGGTTGGACGCAACGCGGCGATCCTGGCCGAATCCGCGATCTCGGCCGGGATGGATCCCGCGCAGGTGTTCGAGGCGCAGGACTCGCTCGCTGCTGCAGCGCTTACCCGCGAGATGCTTGTTCCGCGGGATGTGGTCCTGGTCAAGGCGTCTCGCGGAGTCGGTCTGGAATTGGTCACCGATGCGATCCGGGCTCGATTCGAATCCCGGGATGTGGAGGTCGGCAACTGATGGCGGCGGGAGTCACAACCAGGTCGATGGTCGGAACTGACCACAGCGGCGCCGAGAGCGAATCCGCCCGTGTCGTCCTGGCCGACTCCCCCGACGTGACACTGTTCAAGGGCCATTGGGACATAACGCTGCTGGCTGCCGTGCTGGCCCTTTCGGTTCTGGGGCTCCTGTTGATTCTGTCGGTGACCATGCATGCCCCCTATGACCTGTCGGCAACGGAGCGTCTGAGCGAATTCAAGACGCAACTCATAGCGACCGGAATCGGGATCGCCATGATGTTCGTGATGCGTCACTTCAATCTGCGTGTGTTGTGGCGGCTTTCGATAGCCGCTCTGGTGATCCTCCTTGGCATTCTGATTCTTATGAAGATGGGGATCCTTGGCAAGGGGCACGGCGGCTCAAACCGCTGGCTCTTCATAGGCCCCCTGTCGATCCAGCCGTCAGAGTTCGCGAAAGTAGCCTGGGCGATATTCCTGGCGGGCTTTCTTACCAAGGCAGAGGATGTCGGCGCAAGCTGGAAGATGCTGCTGTTGACGGTCGGGCTGTCGGCGCCGTTCCTGGGGGTCCTGGTGCTGATGAAGGACGTCGGATCCGCCGTGATCATGGGCGCCACGATGTTCGTCATGCTTCTTGTCGTCGGAATCAACTGGAAGCAGGCACTAACCCTGTTTGGTCTTGGAGTTGCAGGTCTGATCGGCGTGTTCGTGTGGGATCCGGTCAAGCTGGCCCGTCTTCTTTCCTGGTTCTTCGACGACTACCTGAAGAATGGCGTTGGATTCCAGGTTGCCAGAGGCGCTTTGTCGATCCAGAGCGGTGGCTTGTCCGGAACGGGCCTCGGCAGAGGCGTCGTACACGCCTGGAGTTCGCTGCCGGAGGCGAAGAACGACATGATTATCTCGGTCGCGGCCGAGGAGCTCGGATTCATCGGCCTGGTCGGAATCTGTCTGCTGTACGCGGTCATCGCGTACAGGGGATTCGCAATCGCAAGGTCATTCGAGAGCCGCTATCGCAGAAATCTGGCATTCCTGATGACGTTCCTGATCATTCTGCCCGCGGCGATGCATATGTGCGTCAACGCTGGAATCATCCCGGCGAAGGGGCTCGTGGCCCCGTTTTTAAGCGCCGGTGGAACCGCGATGCTCATCAGCTGGGTTTGCGTCGGCATACTTCAGCGCCTGAACATAGAGGCTACGGCGCGGATAGTCATTTCCGAGGACTTCGTTGACGAGTACCAGGCCGGAACGGCAGAAGAGCCGCCCCGCGAGGAACCGGCCCCCGGCCTGATCCTTGAGGACACTGTCGGACTGGAGGAAGAACCATGACCAGTCGGAAACAGGACGGAAGGATCCGCGTCGCCCTGGTCGCGGCTCAGACTGGCGGCCACCTGCTTCCCGCGGTCGAGACCGCCAGGGTTCTGGTTTCGAAGGGGTGCGAGGTCACCCTGGTCAGCAGCGGAGCCGCGGTCGAGAAGACGATTCTCGCGGACGCCGGTATTCCCGTCATGACCCTGGCGGTCGGACAGATCAAGGGGATGGGCATCGCCAGGAAGCTCCGCGGACTGTTAAGCATACCCGGCGCGCTTTATCGTGCTGTTCGGATGGTGCGCAAGCTTCGCGTGGACGCGGTTGCCGGGTTTGGTGGGTACACGGCGGGTCCGTTCGTGCTCGCGGCGGCAATCACCGGCGTACCCACGGCGATCTACGAGGGGAATTCCAGACCCGGTCTCACGAACCGTCTTCTTGCGAAGGTAGCCAGGAAGGTTTTTGTGAACTTTTTGTCGGCCATTCCCGCGCTGGGCCGCAAGGATGCGGAGATAACCGGAAACCCCGTGCGCAAGTCGATTCTTGACATGAAGCGTGCGGTTCATGGCGGCATGGAGCGAAGGATTCTAGTTCTGGGTGGATCGCAGGGTTCAAGGTTCCTGAATGAACGTATGCCCCAGGTGTTCGCTTCGATGACGGACGTGCCCGGCGGACTGACAATCAGACATCAGTGCGGCCTGGGAAACGAGGCGGCCGTCAGCGCTTCATATCGCGATCTTGGGGTTGAGGCCGAAGTCAGCGACTACATACGGGACATGGCCGAGGCGTACTCCAACACGGATTTCATCATCTGCCGCGCCGGGGCTGGAACCGTGTCCGAGGTGGCTGTGGCCGGTCTGCCGGCGCTTTATGTGCCGTTCGCGGCGGCCACCGATGATCATCAGGCCGCCAACGCAGCCGACATGGTAACCGCGGGAGCCGCAATGATGATTCGCGAGTCCGAATTTGATGCCGGAAAGGTCGCTGGGCTCGTAAGCAAGCTGCTGAGCGACCCTGAAAGGCTGTCCGCGATGTCCTCCGCGGCCCTTGCCGCGGCACGTCCGGACGCTGCGGAACGGATTGCCGAAGGAATACTTGGAATGGTGAGTAAATGAACGGGTGGGGGCAGTTGGCCGCAGGACTGTCGTCGATTGCCGGCGTCAAGGTCCGGGAAAATGAACCCATGGCGCGGCACACCACACTGCAGATAGGCGGTCCGGCCGATCTGTACATCGTCGTAGAGCACGCCGAGGCGCTTGAATCGGTGCTCGGCGAACTGATCGATGAGGGTTGTCCCTGGCTTATCGCGGGGGCCGGTTCAAACCTGCTGGTGATGGATGACGGGATTGAAGGTGCGGTCGTGACGCTCGGAAACGGTCTTGGCGGTCACTCAATCGTCCCGGGTGATCACCCCGCGGTCACGGCCGGTGGCGCGATGGCTCTGGGCGCCCTGCTGGCGGCGGTCGAGAAGGCGGGGATGTCCGGTCTTGAATTCCTTACTGGAATCCCCGGGACGGTCGGGGGCGCCGTGGCGATGAACGCCGGAACCCGCTACGGCTATGTCGACAGCACGCTCGAGTCGGTGGACCTGGTCTCCGCCGCCGGGCCGGTCAGGGTCGAGGCTTCCAAACTTGGCCTGGGATACAGGACGTCATCCATCCCCGCTGGAAGCATTGTCGTATCCGCGACATTGCGACTCAGGACGGGGCGATGGCCGGAGGGCGAACAGATCGCAGCCACGCTGTCGGAGCTGCGCAGGAGAAATCATCCTCCAGCCGGCGGTACTGCCGGCTCGTTCTTCAGGAATCCCGATCCGGCCGCGAACCTGTTCGCCGGTCAGTTGATCGAGGAATGCGGACTGAAGGGATACCAGGTGGGTAAAGCGGTTGTGTCGCACAAACACGCGAATTTTTTGATGAATGGCGGAGACGCGACTGCCGCCGACCTGCTCGCGCTGGCAAGGCATGTGGTCGACACCGTCCGCAGGATGAAGGGTGTCACGTTGACGCGTGAGGTCAGGCTGGTGGGCCGGGGCGCCACCGAATGGCAGGAACTGGTGCCGTAGCACCATGCGGGAGGGGACCGATGAAGAAGAACCGCAGGAAGATGACGAAGGAAATGGTCGTCGGCGGCGTCCGCGAGTCGGTCGGAAAGGCATTCAGACTCCACTGGAGGCTGATGCTTGCCGTTGTCTGCATAGTACTGCTGGCTGGCGGTGTGGTGGAGGCGACGAGTCTTCTGAGCCGTACTCCGCACTTCAGAATGACCGTGGTCGAGGTGTTCGGCGCCCAGCGGATGGACATCGCCGAGGTCGCGGATGCGTGTGGTCTGGTTCCTGGGATGACGAACACTCTGACCGTCGATCTGGGCGTGGTTGCCGAGACCTGTTCGCTGGACCCGCGAATCGAGTCCGTGATCGTCAAGAGGATACTGCCGGATACGGTTCGGGTGACTATTCGCGAGGTCGACCCGAGGCTCCTGCTGGCTACAGAAAACGGATACACGGTATTTGACAGCGTCGGCAACCCCATTCCCGGGCTCCCCGCCGACTGGGAGCCAGATCTTCCGATACTTACCGGAATTGAGACTGCTCTGAGACCGGTGATTCTGCCAGATCCGCTGGACGACTCCCCGGGACGGCGTCGCGAACGCAAGGCCGAACAGGATCGCCAGAACAGGGAAAAGCTGGAAATGGTGGGACGCAGGGTTCGTGAGGCGCTCCTGCTGGTCGCGTCAATGGAGTCGATGGATCCGTCGTGGCTGGACGAGGGTGTGCTGGTGGCGTTCCGTGGAGAGTCCGGATACGAGCTCATCGCACCGGGAAGGCCGATTCTGGTCATGGGAAAGGACAGGTTCTCCGAGAAGCTGGATCGTCTCGGCTTGGCAATGAAGGCCGCGTCACTTCGCGGAGAGGATCTGGAAAAGGTCAGACTGAACAACGAAAAGAACCCGGGCAGCATCCTGATCAAGGTCAGGAAGAGCGAATCCGAGGACTCGGACAGGTCGGTGTTCACGAGGAATGTTGAGATCAGGTAGATGAAAGGTCAGGAGGGCATCAGGATGAGACGCGAAATCATTGCCGTGGCGGACATCGGATCCGGGGAAGTCAAGATTGTCATCGCCGAAATGATGGCTGGCGAACTGAAGGTACTCGGCTGTGGTCGCGCCCGCTGCGAGGGAATCGTGGCCGGGAGGGTCTCGTCCATTACCAACACCGCCGAGGCGATCAGGCAGGCATGCCAGGACGCACAGGCGATGTCGGGCTGTGAACTGTCCGAGGTGATGGTTTGTTTCGGCGGTCGCTACATCGGAAGCATGAATAACACAGGCTCGGTGTATCACCGTCGCCTTGCGCCAGCCTCCGTGTCCGATGTCAACACCGCCATTGAGAACGCGACTCACGTGAAGATTGAGGAAGGTGCCGAGATCGTGAACGTGATTCCGCGCGGGTTCTCTCTTGACGACGCGGACGGTATCCAGGACCCGGTGCGCATGACCTGCATGAACATAGAGGCGGACGTCAATCTGATCCTCTCGTCCAAGGTAATCCTGGACAACATCCAGCGCGCGGTTGAACGCGCCTCGCTGAGGGTCAGGGAATTCGTGGCGGCGCCGTACGCATCGTCGCTGGCGGTCCTGGACGAGGAAGAGATGCGGATGGGCGTGCTGATGCTGAACCTCGGCGCAGGCACCACCTCGTTGCAGGTCTGGCGCGGCGGCGCTCTGGAATGGACCGGGGTCGTTGATAACGGCGGCAACATGGTGACTACCGCCATCAACCGCAGTCTGAAGGCGCCGTTCGATATCGCCGAGAAGACGAAGCTTCAGTTCGGCAGCGCGATTTGCGACGGGATCGACCAGAACGAATGGATCGAGGTACCGACCGTTGGCGGTCGTCAGCCATGCAGGGTGAGTCGTATGTCGCTCGCGGAAGTGATCATCGGACCGACCGTTCGCGAGTGGCTCGGCGGTGTCGCGGACTTCGCGGCGCAGAACGTAGACTTCAACGACCTGCACAGCGGGATCGTGATCACCGGCGGCGCGGCCAGGATGAGAGGCATGGTCGAGCTGACCGACGAGATCTTCAACCTGCCGACCAGACTGGGTCAGCCGCACGACGTGTCGGGCCTGCAGTCGATAGTCGAAGGCGATCCCTCCATGTCGGCCGCGTGGGGCACGATTCTGTTCCGTGCCCTTTCAATCAATTCGAAGAATCGGTCTCCGATGGCGCCGCGTTCGCTTCGCGAGCCGGCCGGAAAGGGTTTCAGCTTTGGTTCGTTGCTTCGCAGTGCGATTGGACTTTCGTGGTGATTGTTATGGGCAGCCCGGTCAGGGCTTGGTGGGTATTGAATACAACGGGGTGGCATTATGAGCAGGCTTGAGTTCATGGACACGGTCGAGGCATCGGTCGGTGCGAAAATAAAGGTCGTCGGCGTGGGAAGCGGCGGCGTGAACGCGGTCAACACCATGATCGCGCGCGGGATCTCCGGGGTCGAGTACGTTGCGGTCAACACCGATCTTCAGCACCTCAATCAGTCCAGCGCGGACGTCAAGCTGGCGCTCACCGGTTCAACGAGAGGGCAGGGAACCGGAGGCGACCCGGTCAAGGGACGCGACGCCGCCCTTCAGCAGCGCCAGGAGATCGTCGACGCGATCAAGGGTGCCCACATGCTCGTGATTCCCACCGGTCTGGGCGGCGGAACCGGCACCGGCGCGTCCCCGGTAATCGCCGAGATCGCCAGGGAGATGGACATTCTGACCGTGGCGGTCGCGACCATGCCCTTCCAGTGGGACGGCTACGTCAAGCGCATGCGCGCATACAACGGTCTGCGTGAACTGAAGGAAAAAGTCGACGCCTTCGTGACGATTCCGAACGACAAGATGATGAAGATGTCCCCCGGACGGCCTTCTCGCGAGGCGCTGCAGGCCTTTGACGGTATCCTTTGCGACGCGGTGGCCGGCGTGGTCGAGCTTGTGACTCGTCCCGGTTACATCAACCGCGACTTCCAGGATGTGCGCGCCGTGCTGCACAGGTGCGGACAGTGCGTCATCGCGACGGGCGTCGGAGAGGGTGGCGACCGCGCGTTCAATGCCGTCATGGCCGCTTTGAACAACCCCCTGCTCGAGGACACTCCGGTCGAGGAGGCCCAGAACATCCTGGTCAATATCGTTCAGGGTCCGAGCGGAACCATGGACGAGGTCGGCGTCGTGATGAACCTGGTCAACGAACGCCTTACGATGAACGGGAATATAAGTGGTGGAATGGCGGACGACGACACGCTCGGCGAGAAGATTAAGGTTACTATCATCGCTTCGGGTATGCCTGAGATCGACGAGGTTCCCCCGCAGCTCCCAAGGTACAAGTCCGAGGAGTCGCCGCTGACCAGAAGCGGATCGTCCTTCCTTGAGAATGCCACGGTTCAGTCGACGTCGGTCAGGACCCGCAGCCTTTCCGCGATAGATGCGATCAGCATCGGAAGCAGGACGACTCAGGAGGAAGTTAACTCGGAAGGCAGGATGATGCTTGGTTCCGTCGGTGGAAGCGAGTTCGAACGCCCAAGCGTGACGCGAGTCGATAGCGGCATGAAGGCTTTCGGCTACAACCCTGGCAACGGAAACAAGACCGACCTGCGCTGATCCGCCGCCGGAGACAGTACCCCGACGCCCATAGGGGTCTGACTCAGGCCTTCAACCACGCCGCCTTCATCACGCGCATCGCATTTCCGAAGAGAATCTGGTCGGTTTCCTCGGCGGTGAAGTGCTGCTTCATCGCGTGGATGATCCGATCCATCTGATTGGGCTTGAAACAGTCCGAGAAGGGATGCGTCATGCCATCGAAATCGGAACCGATGCCGATAGCCGATATGTCTCCGCATACCTCGCGTATATGAAGCATGTTCCGGATGACGTCGGCGATTCCGTCGTTTCCGGAGTAGTACCTGGTCTCGGGGTCCACCAGCCATCTGCGGGACAGGATAAGGCCGACCACGCCTCCGAGCGCGTGGACCTGCCGTATTTCCTCGTCGGACACATTGTATTCGTGGTCGAAAAAGTGCTTCAGCCCGACGTGGGACAGGATGACAGGCCGGTTGTAACCGCGCGCGATCTCATAGACTTTCTGGCGGGCCGCTTCCTGGGTATGAGACAGATCGACGACGAACCCCTGTTTGAACAGTTCGTTGAAGAAGCCCTCCGCCGCGTGATCCGGGTCGTCCCATGACCAGTCGGCACGGTGCATCTTGAAGAAAGTGGAGTCCCTGACCGCGACAACCCGACCTCGAACCTTTTTCGGAATGATCTCGGTTGCCTCGGTCTGAGGCGAGTATGGGTTGTCGAAGAAATGCGACGGGCAGATGCAGGCGACTCCGCGCTTTTTCAGCAGAGCGAGTCTCTTGGAGGTCTTGGCGAGAAGTTCGTCGCGTGGCAGCTTTTCCAGTCCGGAACCAATCGAGTGGGCGCCCTCTATGGCGTGGACGAAGCCGATCTCATCGGCCTGCAACCCTTCGACATCGGCGAAGCAGGTACAGATTCGCAACTTGTGCCCGACAATCGGCAGCACAAGGCGGTTGGTCTGTTCAACCGCCACGTTGAGCGCATCGATCATCTTTTGCAGCGTGCGCCAGGGATCGGCCAGGCGAAGTCCGCCGTAATAGGTTGGCGCGAAGGCCCAGAAGGCGTTCTTCGCGGCGGTGGTGAAACCGTTCTTCAGAAACTGGTACTCGATGACGTAGTGGGCGTTCATCATCACTTTTACCGGGCTGGCGTTCAGGTTCGCGTAGCGTGTCCTGAACTCGAACGGATTGAAGTGAGGCCCGGAGTAGTAGGGCGCGGTGTGGAACGTCCTGGAGATCCAGGGAAGGTAGTGGATTCGAAGGCTCGGGTGAGCGTGAAGGTCAAAGATTCTGTCTGGTGAATTGTTCATTTATTCCTGTGGGACGGCCGTATCCGTAATCGCAAAACTCAGCGTCTGCTGCAGACCGGTCAGCTGCTCGGTGAGAACGACCGTCACGTTTCCGGGCTTGACGAACATGATGTTCAGCGGAGTGGCGCTGCCCCAGACGCCGTTTTCATATACAGCGTCAAGGTTGAACACGTCAACAACCGCGTCGGCCGGAACCGCCGTGTAGTCCAGGCTGATATCCCCGACCAGCGTGTTCCCGTCAGCGTCCACCGGCTTTCCAATGAACGTTGCCTGGGAGTACAGCGGGACTTGAACCGGTGTTTCATTGTTCCGGTCGAACTGATCGGCGTCGGGTTCACGGATGAAGGTGATGACGTCTATGCCCTCGGCGTCGACAAGATTCAGCACAATGTAGTCAATCAGCGTGGTTCCCAGCCATGACTGAAGGGTGTATTCACCCGCCACCGTGACCGTTAGCACAGCGTCACCGACTGAACCGGAGGCCTCGTCCGTGTTGATAGTCACACCTTCGGATGGCGCCAGGATATGTGTGATTTCTGACGGATCGCTGATTTCGGCGTCCTTTGACGGGGTGACGTTGATGCGGTGCACGACGTTCGTAATCAGGTTTACGTCCTCAAGCGAACCCTCGACGACGGCATAGTCGGTGTGCAGCGAGTAAACCAGCTTGCCGAGGTTGCCCTGGTTCGACACGACATCGCCGCAACCGGCGGCTGTCGCGGTCATGACCAGCGCGAGCATGACGGTCATGTTCAGGTTCCAGCGGTTTGATTTCATGACGTTTTCCCTCAATACGGTGATGTATGCCGGGTCGACTCGTGCCGAGATTCGCCCGGTGGATGCACCATTATCGTGATCAATCGCTACATATTTCAAGAGAACTGCAGACGCGACCCGATAACGATGCCGCTGCTCAACGGTATTTCTCCTGGATGAAAACGTTGATATCGCGGCGCGGTCCATTGGTTGCCGTGTCCCAGTAGGGCGATATCTGGCGGAGTCTGGAAATGACCTCGGGAACGACCTCGATCACCTTGTCGATTTCCTGATCCGTCGTGTACATCGAGGTGCTGATACGCAGGCTGCCATGTGCGGCAGTGAAAGGCACATCCATCGCCTTGAGCACGTGCGACGGGTCGAGAGAACCGCTGGTGCACGCGGAACCGGAGGACACGCAGATACCGTAGTCATTGAGCGCGAGCAGGATGGATTCACCCTCGACGAACTCGAACGCGATGTTGGTCGTGTTCGGAAGCCTGGGGGCGCCCTCGCCGTTAATGAACAGGTTGGGAACCTTCGCCTTGATCGATGCCTCAAGGCGATCACGCATGCGCAATGCCCTGGTCGGATCGTCGTGCGCCATCAGCAGTCTGGCCGCCGTTCCAAGACCGACGACCGACGCGACGTTTTCTGTGCCGGCGCGACGGCCACGTTCCTGGTGGCCGCCAAGCATCCAGGGGCGCCATCTGGCCCCACGCCTGACGAACATGGCCCCGACTCCCTTGGGTGCGTGAATCTTGTGGCCGGACAGGGTCAGCAGGTCCACGTCCCGGAGGTCGTCTTGAAGATTGATGCGCATTTTGCCCGCGGTCTGAGTCGCGTCAGTGTGGAAAACAACCTGTGAATCGACTTTTTTTGTCAGGGTGGCAAGGTTTCCAACAGGGAAGATCACGCCGGTTTCATTGTTGGCGTGCATGATCGACACCACGGCGGTGTCATCCGCGATCGCCCTTACCAGGTCGGCCGCGTCCAGTCTGCCGTGACGATCGACCGGAAGGTAGGTCGCCCGGTAACCCTGACGCTCCAGTTCCCGGACCACCTCAAGGACGGCCGGGTGTTCAACAACGGTCGTGATGATGTGGCGACGATCGGGGTTGGCCCGCAAGGCGCCCAGGATCGCGGAGTTGTTGCCCTCGGTCGCGCAGCCGTTGAAGATGACCTCGGATTTGCTGCCGGCGCCCAGCAGCCTGGCGACGCTTTCCCTGGACGCCTCGATCGCGGCGGCGGCCTCCTTGGCCTGCGGGTATGTGGAGCTGGGGTTGAAGTACTGTTCCCGAAGGAACGGCATCATCGATTCAATGACTTCCGGAGCAATAGCCGTAGTGGCGTTGTTGTCGAGATAGATCAGCTTATCATCCATTTCTCACTCCCCGGTGTTTCAAATCGAGATGATCTCGAGTTCGGCGTCGACCTTGGAGCGCAGAGAATCCTCGACCACCAGTCTCAGAGTCTGCGGGGCGCCGCTGCAACCCTGACAACCGCCGAGCAGACGGCAGAACACCTTCTTGCCGCGGATCTCGACTATCTCGATATCGCCCCCCTGCTTCTGCAGACGCGGCCGGATGTCGCTTTCGACCACCCGATCGATCTCCCTGGAAAGCTGGAAGGGCGTGCGCTGCATCGAAGAACTGGTGGGCGGAAGAGGCTGCGGAGTCATGTTCGACTGATCCTGCCGGCCCCATATGTCATCGAGAATGTCCTGCAGACCGCCCGGTTCATGGTGGCAGGCCGTGCAGGCGCCGCCCGCCTTGATTGCGTTGGTGATGTCGGCGATTGAGTGAAGGTTCAGTTCGCGGACCTTCCGCCGGATGAAAGGCTCGGTCAGATTGAAGCATCTGCAGACGATCCTGCCTTCGTCATCCTTCTGGATCGTCGTGTCGAGTCCGAGTTCCTCGAGGGGAACGCCGCGTTTGGCAGCCCAGTCGGCAACCGCCGCCTGAAGCGCCTCGGCGCCCATCACCGAGCAATGGAGCTTCTGAGCCGGCAGACCGTCCAGATAGTCCACTATGTCGGCGTTGGTGATCTTCAGTGCCTCGATTGGGGTCAGACCCTTTTCTTCAATCAGGGCGCAGAGCGCCTCGGACGACGCGATGGCAGAGGTGCAGCCGAATGTCCGGTACCTGGCTTGAACGATGCGGTCAAGTCGCGGATCCTGGTTCCTGTCGACCTTGAACGCGAATTCGAGTGCGTCACCGCACGAGAGTGAACCGTGCGAACCTATCCCGTCCGGGTCTTCGATTGCACCCATGTGGGTACCTGCCTTCGAGGCCATCGCGTCCCGGAACAGCTGAAGTACTTTTTCCGAATAATCCCAAGGCATTTTTCAAATTCCTTCAGTCTGGATGCGGCCGTCCGTGGCCGTTCCTCATTCTCAGGTAAAATAAGTCCGAATTACGGGCGTGTCAATGACGCCGTCCGTCACCTTAACGAAAATGGAATTCTGGATTAAAATCTGCCGGCCTTTGTGGAGAGTGAAGTTTTGATGTCGGATTCAATTGGTACTGTCGGCCTGTGGGTCGGATTCCTGGTCTTCGTGGTGCTGATGCTGGCAGTCGATCTTGGTCTGTTCAACCGCAAGGCACATAAGATAGGAATGCGTGAAGCCGGGCTGTGGACCGTCGTCTGGATCTCCCTGGCCCTGATTTTCAACGTAGGGATCTATCACTGGTTCGGAACCCAGCACGCGCTCGAGTTCTTCACGGGATATCTGATGGAGAAGGCATTGTCGATGGACAACCTCTTCGTCTTTCTCGTGTTGTTCAATTTCTTTGGAGTTCCGCCACAGTACCAGCATCGGGTCCTGTTCTTCGGGATTCTCGGCGCGCTGATAATGAGGGCGATCTTCATCTTCCTCGGCGTGGCGATCATCGAGATCTTCCACCCGATCATGTACGTCTTCGGCGCGTTCCTTCTGTTCACCGGCATCAAACTGGCCCTGTCGAAGGGCGAGCAGGTTCACCCCGAGAAGAACCTGATGCTCAGGATATTCAGGAAGCTGGTGCCATCGGTGCCGGACTATCACCACGAGCATTTTGTCGTCAGGATTGATCATCGTTGGTACGCCACCCCGCTGCTTGCGGTTCTGGTCGTGATCGAGGCGACCGACGTGCTGTTCGCCGTTGACTCGATTCCCGCGGTGTTCGGTATCACGCGTGACCCGTTCATCGTTTTCACCTCCAACATCTTTGCGATTCTCGGCCTTCGCGCGCTGTACTTCCTGCTGGCCGGCATCGTCGAGAAGTTCCGTTACCTGAAGTACGGCCTGGGAGTGATCCTGGCCTTCGTCGGAGTCAAGATGCTGGTCGAGGATCTGCTGTCCAGTATCGGCCGCGAGATTCCGATCGCCATGTCACTGGGGGTGATCGCCGGAGTCCTGGGCCTGTCAATCGCGCTGTCCATGGTCATCCCCGACAAGTCCGCCGATGGTGGCAAGACCCCGTAGGTCATTCGGTCCTCTCTTGATTGTTCAATTCTTTCATGGATAATAGGGCATTGAAGTCAAAGACTCCTTCCCGTTTCCGACGGGGCAGGGGACAGCGTAGCGGCCTTCGTGTCGTTACGTTGTGCCGTGTCTCCATCACGGCACCTTTCACGTCGTCGATCTATGTCGGCGACGTCTGGGGTGGTCATGAAAGAAGAATTCGGTGGTTCCAACAGGTCGTCCATTGAGGCGAGGGGCGCCCGTCTGACGTCTATGGACGTGCGCGGGCTGGATGGCATAAGCGAGTCCGAAGCAGCTGCCAGACTGTCAGCCGAGGGTTTCAACGAGATCCGCTCGTCGAAGGGCGGTGGGCTGGTGGCAACCATCCTGGATGTGGTGCGCGAGCCGATGTTCCTGATGCTGGTCGCGGCCGGTCTGCTTTACCTTTTCATGGGTGAGTTGGCCGATGCTCTGATGCTGATGGGATTCGTGGTCGTGGTGATGGCCATCACGATCGTTCAGGAACGCCGCACCGAGCACGCGCTTGATGCGTTGCGGGATCTCTCCAGTCCCAGGGCACTGGTCATCCGTGACGGCGAGCGGCACCGCATCCCCGGTCGCGAGGTCGTGCGCGGTGACTTGATCGTACTTTCCGAGGGCGACAGAGTCCCCGCCGATGCCATTTTGCGGCGTGGGATCAATCTGACCATCGACGAGTCGATCCTGACTGGCGAGTCCGTACCTGTTCGCAAGGTGGCGTCGGACGATGCTGCGTCCCTGGACCGTCCCGGTGGCGACGACATTCCGTCGGTCTATTCGGGCACCCTGGTGACCTCCGGGCAGGGCATTGCGCAGGTTGTGGCAACCGGCGGTTCCACCGAATTCGGCCGAATCGGGCGTTCGCTGAGCGGCGTCGGCATCGAGTCGACCCCGCTACAGAAAGAAACAGGACGCCTGGTCAAGACATTCGCGATCATAGGTATCAGCGCTTGCACGATAGTCGTGGTGGCGTATGCCCTGACACGCGGCGGTACCGCGGAATCCTGGAAGAACGGGATGCTCGCTGGTATCGCGATGGCCATGGCGACTCTGCCAGAAGAGATACCGGTCATTTTGACGGTGTTCCTGGCGCTGGGCGCCTGGCGTATCTCACACAAGAACGTTCTTACCCGACGGATGCCCGCTGTCGAGACTCTTGGCGCCGCGACAGTCCTGTGCGTTGATAAGACCGGAACCCTGACCTGCAACAGGATGTCGTTGCGGGTACTTGGTGTTCCGGATCGCGAGATCGGTCTTGATGAAACCACGGATGTGCTTCCCGAGGACGTTCATCGTCTGGTCGAGAACGCCATCCTGGCCAGCCGTCGCGAAGCGTTCGATCCGATGGAGCGGGCTTTGCACGAGGTGGGAAACCGATTCCTCGGCGATACTGAACACCTCCATCCGGACTGGACTTTAGTGCGCGAGTACCCTTTGTCGCCTGAACTGTCAGCCGTCAGTCAAGCCTGGCGGCGCACGGACGGGTCGATGGTGGTTTCCTCGAAGGGGGCGCCCGAGGCGATCGCCGATCTGTGCCATGCCAGCGATGCCGAGTGCATGCAGATTGCCGACCGCGCGCGCGAACTCGCGTCCAGGGGACTGAGGGTTCTGGCCGTGGCCGAGGCGGTGTCCGGCATGCGTGAACTGCCTGTGAATCATCACGACCTGGAACTGCGGTACGTCGGGTTGCTGGGCTTCGAGGATCCGCTCAGGAACGACGTTCCGCCGGCCGTACAGGACTGCCACACCGCTGGTGTCAGGTTGATCATGATCACCGGCGACTATCCGGCCACCGCGATGGCGGTTGCCCGAAAGGCGGGAATTGCCACCGATGGCGGCGTGATCACGGGACCTGAACTGGAAAGGATGAGCGACGACGAACTGGCCGCACGAATCTCGGACGTCCAGGTGTTTGCCCGTGTCGTCCCGGAACAGAAGCTGCGCATCGTCAAGGCTTTGAAGGCGCGCGGCGAGGTGGTCGCGATGACCGGCGACGGCGTCAACGACGCTCCGGCCCTGAAGGCGGCGCACATCGGTATTGCCATGGGCGGTCGCGGCACGGACGTCGCGCGCGAGGCCGCGGATCTGGTCCTGACCAACGACAACTTCTCGTCCATAGTCGACGCCGTTCGCGTTGGTCGCCGGGTTTACGACAATATCCGCAAGGCGATCTCTTTCGTCGTTGCCGTGCATATTCCGATCATAGGATTGTCAATGATTCCGGTGTTTTTCGGTTCGTGGCCGTTGCTGCTGCTTCCGATCCACGTCGTTTTCCTTGAATTGATCATCGATCCGTCCTGCTCGCTGGTCTTCGAGGCCGAGGAGCCGGAGTCGGATGTCATGCGACGCCCACCTCGTGGCACCAGTGATCGCCTTTTCTCGGCCGGTTCACTCGGCTGGGCGGCGCTTCAGGGTTTGAGCGTGCTGCTGGTGTGTCTTGGCGTCTGGATTGTGTCCTCCGCCACTCACGACGAGGACGCGGCACGTGCCTTGACGTTCGCCACGATGGTCGTTTCTTTCCTGACTGTCATCATGGTCAATCGATCCTGGTCACGAACGATGTGGACCATGCTGAAAGAGCCGAACAAGGCGCTGTTATGGGTTGTTCTGGGTACGGCAGTGATGCTTCCAGTAGTGATCTTTGTTCCGTTCGCGCAGGGCCTTTTCCACTTCAAGACACCGCACATGCCTGATGCGCTGCTATGCATCGCTGCTGGAATCATCAGCGTCATGTGGTTCGACCTGGTTAAGCTGTTCCGGCGGCCCGCGGTTAAATAGCAGGCCACGGGACGCACAGGCGGCTAGAAGTAGTACCAGATGGAACTGTAGTCCGAAGGCTTCTCGCCGATAGCGTTCAGGCGTTTCAGGTAGTCGAGAATGGGCACGTCCTCGCCGACCCATGTTCTGCTGGGGGCGATTTTCTTCTCCCACGGATGGAATTCGTAAACCCTGGCGCCGTTCGGTCGGACCGAGATCAGGTCACGGTGTTGCGGGGAATTCAGGTAGTTCTTGCCCAGCCCGGGCACGTTGTAGACCGCTTCATCGGTTCTGGCCAGTCCTGGAAGCAGACGTGCCTCCTCCTTCTGTTCCTGAAGGATCCGGGCTATCGGCACGCGGTAGTCAACCGTCTCCTGTTTGCCCTTCGGATAAAACGTGTAGTACGGGTCGACCCCGCAGCGTCGCAGCAGACGCCGCAGGGCTGCCGCCTCGAAGCGACGCGAAACGAAGAACGTGTAGACCAGCTGGTTGTATACCGGAATCCCCTGGCGTCTGAGCAGGTCAATCGCCTTGACGAAGTCAGGGGTGATTTCGGCCGGATGCTGGGCATGGGTGACAACGCAGATTTCCCTGACTCCCGGCACGCGGTATGACCCGAGAAGCGCCGCAAGCTCGGGAGTGATTCGCATCGGCATCGTCAAAGGGGTTCTGGTTCCAATCCTGATGCGTTCGATATGGGGCATCGCCGCGATCCTGTCCAGGATGCGCTTGATGGCGACATCGGTCATCATCAGCGGATCGCCGCCGGTCACCAGGACCTCCTGAAGTCCAGGATGATCCCCGAGCCAGTCCAGCGCGGCCTTGACGCGATCGCTTCCAACGATGGCCTGCTCGGAAAGAGGCTGACCAATCTCCCAGTTGCGCTGGCAGTACACGCATATCTGCGGGCACGAGTTCCAGGGTTTCATTATGGCTATGGCCGCGTATCTTCTGGTGACCAGATCGACCGGGGAAGTGTCCGACTCAAGCATGTAATCCGACGGTCCGCATCCCACTCCATCCGCCTCGAACGCGTCGATGTAGCTTTCCGGTGGGATAACCTGTGCCCTTAACGCCGTATCGTGGCCGCCGGTTGTCCGGTCGTCAAAAAGAGACGCGTAGTAAGGGGTGACTGCCATGGGAATCCTGTGTTCCCTGGCGCGGGAAATGCGTTCTATCTCGGAGGCGGAGAGACTGGCCATCGCGGCAAGCGTAGTTTCATTGGTCGCAAGATGTCGCATCTGCCAGCGCCAGTTAAGGAATTCCTCTGGTCCGGCCCCCAGTTCCGAAGCGATTCGTCCGGCGGCGATGCCTCGCCGCTCAATCATCACGGGATCGAGCCCGCCCGCGAACCTGCCCATCGCGGCGTTCATCTGATCCGCGAGCCGATCGAGCTCGTCCGATCTGACCGTGGCCGCCTCGCGACCGCTCAGACTGGCCGAAGCCGGCAGCGCGTCCGAGCCGTGCAACCTGACTTTCCCCTCGACTCCGCGAACGAGATGACAGATTTCGGCCCAGAAGCCCTCGTCCAAATCCGGCCGATCCAGTCCCGCTGCGGCATCGATCAGCGCCTGAAGCACGCTGAAGCCGGCCAGACTCTCGCTGCGGGGATGCAGTATTCCGCGCCATGCCCTGGCGCAGTCGCGCACTACAACGCGATCCAGGTCATGCATGTCGTCGGTTGAACTGTATGTCTCGAAGTGCTTGAGATTGACGCGATCCAGAATGCGCCGTCGGATGGTCTCGGATTCACCGGGTGAGGCAAAGAGCGCGAGCCATTCGGACGCCTCGTTAAAAAAGCGTCCGGCATCCCAGCGGTCGGCGAATTCTGTGGTGGATTCCAGCATTCCGTTGTGGTGTTTCGATGTCATCTGCCTCCTTGTAATGAGCTGCGTAGTCCGTCGAACCCAAGTCATTTTTTCAGACTCATTGACTCTGTGTCAACACTAGTCTTTGTTTGTGTTGATTATCGGTGTGTTGGTCCGGTCTGCACACTCCGTCACGGCATTCGCTGCAGGAGCCGGCCAGGCGGTCGCTTCCGAACTTGTCTCATTCAACAGGTGTTTTCTGCGCGAAGTTCTCTCTGTTGCGCCTGCCGTCGGGGCATCTGAAGCAGGCTCGGCGCCGTCTCTGGTAGACGTCCGCGTCAACGAAGTCGGACAGACACTTGTCAAGGGACACGACCATCCGTCGACTACGGCATTCGAAGGTGTCGTGCAGGCCCAGTTCTGCGGCTCTCTGGCAGGTGGTCTTCATAACGAGCCCTCGTTGAAGGATGACTTGTTTATGAATAGTCGGATTTATCATGTATTGGGAGAATTGGTGACTATGCTGAATTTCGGGCAGGAATGTTGCCCTATCAAGGGATAGGGAAATTTCCTATGCGATGTTCAACTCCTGTACCCAGAGCACGGCCCGTCTGAGCAGTTCCTGCGCGTCGGGAATGTTCAGCTTCTTTTTGATGTTTTCGCGGTGCGCGTCTATGGTCTTGACGCTGAGATTCAGTTCACCGGCGATCTGCCGAGACGACATTCCCCTGCCGAGCAGCTCGAACACCACCAGTTCGCGATCGGTCAGTCTGTCCATGGGCAGTCGATCGTCGCCGCGGCCCTGACTGGCAATGGCCGCCAGAAATTTCTGTGAGATGTCGGGACTGAAGAAGAAACGCCCCGCGGCGATCTCGCGCACGCCTTCTATCACGCGGGCGGCGCCATGATCCTTCATGACGAAGCCCCGCGCGCCAGCGCGCAGAGCCCTCTCGGCAAAAAGGTTTTCGTCATGAACGGTGAGGATCAGAAAAGCAGCGTCGGAATTCATGGCCCGGATGTCCTTGAGCGTGTCAAGTCCCGAGCGCCCCCGCAGCGAGAGATCCAGAATGATCACGTCCGGAGCCGCCGACTCCAGAATCGCGAGAGCGTCCGCGGCGCATGCAGCGCCCCCCGCGAATATCATGTCTTCCTCGGCCCCGATTAGCTGTTCCAGGCCCTGGCGGAAGATTTCATGGTCATCGACGACCATGACTCGAATTGCTCCCCCTTCGTTCCTGGCACAGGATCTGTCCGGCCGAGCGAACCTGTCGGACGTTACCATCACGGCCCCCCCGGATCGTCTGTCTGACCTGTTCATACTATTCCAAAGTGGAAAATTCGGAAACAGACAAATAGTGCGTGCCGGGATTGGCTTGCGTGCCGGGAGACTTCAAACGATCATTTCCAACGGAGGGATCCTCATGGAAGCGATGCATTTCGACATGTTTGACCTTTTGGTCGTGGGGCCGGCCTTTTTTGAGGCATTTGTCCCATCGATCCCGTTTCCGCCCCCGGGTGAGGAGGCGTTCGTCGACGAGATTGGCCTGGGTCTGGGTGGCGCGTTGAACGCCGCGAGCGTGGCGGCGGCGCTTGGCATCAGAACCGCGTTCATGCATCCCCGCACAGGTTGGGAAGTCGATTCGATGGTCGCGCACTGCTGCAACGCCACCGGGATTGTCGACCTGCCGTGGGGTGACGGCGGCAGGCCGTTCGTTTCACTGGTCAGATCGAACAGCCAGAACAGATCGTTTCTGAGCTGCGCCGACTGGAGCCTGTTCGATGCCTGTCCTTCGATTCCGCGGGCGCGGCATGTACACGCTGGAGGCCTCGTCGAGTTCAATCTGCTTCGCGGCACGCTGGAAAAGGCGCGCGCCCTGGGTGCGATGGTCAGCACATGCGCTGGGTGGAATCCGTCGGTTCTCGACCGTATGGCGCTCGAGCAATCCTGTCCGCTGGACATTCTTTTCATGAACGCGGACGAGGCTACCCGCATGTGCGGCGGTATTGATAGCGCACTCGAGTCTCTTCCCGGAAAGGTCGCTGGCCGGATTGTGATAACACTGGGATCGGACGGTGCCGTGGCGTCGTCCGGCAAGGACGTGGTGCGGCATCCGGCACCCAGGGTAGATGTCGTGGACACGACCGGGGCCGGAGACGCGTTCGCCGCCGCGTGGATTGCCGCAATGATTCGGGCGAGGCGCATGGAAGTCGACCTGGACGTGGTCGACTCGCTGAGATTTGCGTGCGATGTCGCTTCCAGGGTGGTCGGGATAAGGGGCGGTGTCGTGATGTCGCGGGATCAGGTGACTTCCAGATAGCGTTGTTCCAGATCCTTGCCGCGTTTCACGCCACTCACGCTGGCACCGGCCGCGATCGCCCCCGCCACTATGACCGAGACCGCCTGATCCGCGTCGCGGTCCACATTAGTCTCGAAGAGAACCTTCACACCGGATCCGTCATGCAGCGCGGTTGCGCCGCTTACCCCCGCCAACGCCAGAATACGCTGAAGGATGGCCTCGTTCAGGTTTCCGATGGTCAGGACGACTTCCTGGTTGCGTGAAGTCAGTTCGTCCATCGGGCCTGCGGAAACGAGACGTCCGTGGTTGATGATCGCGGCGTGAGTACACAGATCCTGGACCTCGGCCAGGTTGTGGCTGGACACGACAACGGTCGCGGTCCCGGCCAGCGCCCTGATCATCTGGCGAATCGTGTACGCGTTTCTGGGGTCGAGTCCGGCGGTCGGTTCATCCAGAAGCACCAGATCGGGGCGGCCCAGAAAGGCCTGCGCGATTCCGAAGCGTTTCATCATGCCGTGCGAAAGATGGCCGCCCTTCATCAACCTGGCGTTAGTCAGATCCACCTTTGCCAGGAGTTCGTCAGTCTGTCTGGCGGCCTCGATCGCGGTCAGGCCTCCAAGGGTTCCCAGAAAGACCATGCTGTCGAACACCGTTCGATCCGGATAGAACTTCGCGTCCTGGGGAAGTGCCGAGAGTCGGCCCGAGGAGAAGGGGAAGTCCTTGACCGGGAAGCCGAGAACCGTCACCGAACCTTCTGTCGGCCGGACGAATCCGCAAATCATGGAGAACGTCGTCGTCTTGCCCGCGCCGTTCGGGCCGAGCAGCCCGAAGATGGAACCGGTCGGCACCTCGAGGTTCAGATTGTCGACGGCGACGAGGCTGCCGAACCGTCTCGTCAAAGAGGTCGTGACAACTGCAAGTGACTCTTTCATACGTCCCTCCTGACGATTCGCTGCCACGCCCCGGCGAAGAACAGAAGCCCGAATCCGAGGTATGCGCCCAGTCCGGTTACGATGTTCGCCGCGTGCGGGTACCAGAGCTTGTATCGGTACCACGAAGGAGAAATCCAGCCGATGGAGTCGATTCCGCCGATGATCGACAAGGTGATCAGGCAGGCGAAGGTTACCAGAACGGTCACGACGGCACCGTCCACCAGGGACGAGATCAGGGCGGTCAGTCCCAGGTAACAGAACCCGAAGACTACCGTGTAGCCCATGAAGATCAATGCCTGGGGAATGGCTGCCCCCACGTCGAATCCGTTAAGTTTAATCGAAACGTAGGCCAGGAACACGATCCACGAAAGAATGGCCGGCACGATCAGCAGAACCAGGTGTGACATGACCTTGCCCAGGACCAGGGACGTTCGCGAAGCCCGGAGCAGCACGAATCGGGCAGCCCTGGTGCGGATCTCACGGTTCAGCACGTCCGCACTAATCACTGCGATGAGCATTGGAAGGAACGTCTGGGTCAGCCAGAAAAAAGCCATGACCGCGAACGGAATCGAGGCAAGATGGTCGACAAGCGAACTGTCCTGACCGAGCTTCGTTGTCAGAAGCTGCTTGATCTCGTCCCTGGAGCCGTTCAGTTGTTCAGTCACGCCAGGTTCAGCGGTGACCTTGTTCTGGATGAAGGTCCAGATAACGGCGACCAGCAGCGCGAGGCCGACGTACACGATGATGCTGATGAAAGCCTTCTTCGTCTTGAGCGCAGTCACCAGGTCGAAACCTGCGATTCGGAACGCCTGGTTGATTGTTGTTTTCAAATCGATGTCCCTCGGAAGACGGGCGGATTCTAGCATAGTGCGGGTTAGTCGGTGACTTTCAGTGTTTGCGTCGGTGGTGCCGGTTCGGTCACTGCGCCACTGGCGTGGTGGCCGGTATCTCGACGCGATCCAGTTCGTTTCCGTCGAGGTCCATGAAGCGCACCGTCATCTGGTCGCAGCCCGTCTCGACGATGGCGAAGTTGTGAACGTAGTTGTACGTCCACGGCTGCGGAAGGCCGGGGTCAGGCTCGCAGAACTGGTCGAGTGAACCGCCCAGGCCGCCCGGCAGCAGAAGGTTCACGTTGTCCAGCACCCCGTATTCGTAGCCGTGCATGTGACCGCTGAAGATGGCCTGAATTCCGTTGGCCGTGGCCAGAGCCATCAGCGTGACCCTCAGGCAGTTTTCGCCGTTGTAGCCATCGCAGCTTCCCCAGCCCTGGCTCCACGGTGGCTCATGAATGAAGAACAGACGCCACTGAGCCGTCTGGAATTCCTCGGACTCGAAACGCTTCTTGAAGAATGCAACCTCACCGAAGTCGGCCTCGGGCGGCGAGAAATAGAAATCGCGAATCCAGCCACCGCCAAGCCAGACGTTGCCGATGCGGTGATCCCAGTAACCCTCTCCGAAACCGACCTCGACCTCGTCTGGAATGCCGATTGGACTGACAAAGGTATTGAAGAACTCGTGTTCGCGGGTCGTGGAACTCAGGCCCGTGTCATGATTACCAATGACGGTCCAGACGTTTACACGGCTTCCCAGGTTCTGCAGACCCAGCAGAGTATCGTCGTACTGTTCGACCTCGGGCTCGCGCACGAAGTCCCCGACACCAAAAACGAAATCGACACCCTCGTCGAGCGCGACCGCGGTCATCTTCCGCAGATTCTCGATGTTGCTGTGCGCGTCCGCGAACACCGCGAACTTCATGGGCGCCGGTGTGTCAGGCATGGTCCTGAAGGTCAGATCCTTTGTCTTCAATTCGCCAACGCGAGCGGAATATGTGATTTCGGTGGCGGCGGGCAGACCGTCAAGGACGATTTCGTACTGTCCGTATTTGTCCGGCAGGCCGCATTCGCTTCGATTCTGATCGCCAACGATGAAGTCGACGCAGCCTTCGTCGGTTGAAGGAGTGGCCGTACGCCACATCACGGTGGCCTTGTCGCGGTCCGACATCTGAATCAAGGGGCCCCGTTTGAAAGTCGAGTCCTCGATCAAGGACCATGTCGCGCCGGTCGGCGTGCCCGTGCATCCGGATTCCCAGTGGAATTCGGTCGTTTCGCTACCCGTGTCTTCAGAGTTCTGTGCGTCGTCCGCAACTTCTTCCGCCACCGCAACGTCCGCGGCATCGCCGGAAGCCACATCAGCGACATCCGCAACGTCGGCGCCCGCGTCAGCAACGTCGGCAACCGCGACGTCCACCACGTCCCGGGTGCCCTGTCCGTCGCCGCAACCGGCAACGCCTGTTGCAGCGGCCAGCGCCAGGACGACAAAAGCGAGTCTTTTCATCTCGTACCCTCCGGAGTGTCAAACAGAATGGAACAGGCCGGGGTCGTTCCGTCGCGGATTCTAGCAGAAACGATGTCGTTGACGAACTCTGATGTCGGGTATACACCGTATTGAGGGACGGATTCGGACATGTATGCGAGGGGTTCTGATGGGCTGCCCGGGTGCTGAAATCAGTCGTATCGGTGAAGCGACTTCGCTTCGCTTCGCTGTGACCGCCGTGATGTTTGCAGTGTCGGCGGTCGTCCTGTCGTGTTCGGGCGGATCCGACAGCGGGGACACCGGCCGTCCGGACGTCCAGGCAAGGGACGCAGTCCACATGGACGTCGTCCACATGGACGCCGCCCACATGGACGCGAAAACTTCGGATCTGGCGGGTGTGGACATCGTTAAACACGATCTGTTTCAAACCGATGTCGACGTGTCCGGCGACGCGGATGCGCACGTCGATACGCCCGATGCGCTGGCGCTTGGGTGTCATCCGGGCGACGGAACCCCACCTGAACCCGACTGTGACCATGCGCGACAGGTCGGTTCAATCTCGCACCCTATCTGCACGGTCGTTCCCGAAGGCGACTGTCATACGTTCTGGATGGGCGCGGCGCCGAACGCGATGTATCAGGTGCCTTCCCCGAACGAGGTGCCACGTCACAAGGTACACCTGACCTCGTACAAGATGTCCAGGTTTCCGGTGACGGTGGCCGAGTACCGGGCGTGTGTTCAGGCCGGCGCGTGCCAGTCGCTTGAGGGCGTCTATTGCCTGTCCGAGGACCTGAGCACGGGATTCAAACCGGTAGCCCCCAATTATTCGGACGAAACGAAATCAACCCACCCGATTGTCTGCGCTTCGTATTCCGATGCCCAGGCTTTCTGTACGTGGCTTGGTGGTGAACTTCCAACCGAGGCCAGGTTCGAGTACGCCGGTTCGGGGCCGATGACCCACGCTGAACAGATCGTGATGTTTCCATGGGGACAGAATCTTTCGTGCGACGGGCGGAAGTCCGACAAAGACGTGTGCCATGTCAATATCAAACCTGTCGAAAATACTGGTGATAATTGTAATAGCCAGAGTAATTCGGATCCGTTCGTGCAGACCTCGCCGGTTGGGTTTTTCAATGGTGACTTGAAAACTCGTGCTCAGGGTGGATGGACGGAAGGACCGGAAACGTATCAGACCTGCAGCGACATGGGCCCGTTCGGGCACCATGATCTGACCCACAATGTGATGGAAATGGTTGCCGACGGACCTTCCAATTATGAAGACTGGGTGGATGGGGCCATCGATCCATCGATGCCGGCGATGTGCGTTGGAATACAGACCAGAAACACCTCGTGGTTCTGGGAGGAGATTCATCACTGCCTGGTGACCAACCGTCACGAGCGGTGCATCGAACCTGGATCCCTGCCGACCGAGATGGAATACAACCGCGACGTGATGCGTTTTGACGATGTGGGCTTCAGATGTGCCTTTGAATGACGTAATCATGGTATAGATCCGCCTGTCCGCGGTGCCCGACTGAAGTTGGCCGGCGCGCGATCCAGGATCGCTGTCGCGGGATGGTTCGGAAATGGAGGAAGCAAGATGGACTCGGCAAGGCGGCTCGCCGATATCGAGCCGTTCTATGTGATGGAACTGCTGGCAAGGGCCAAGGAGCTTGAGGCTGAAGGTCGCGACGTGATCCACATGGAGGTCGGTGAGCCCGACTTCGTCACGCCGGAGCCGGTCAGACAGGCCGGCGCAAGGGCGATCATCGAGGGCAGGACGTTCTACACGAACGCGCTCGGACTTCCAGAACTCCGGGAAGCCATCTCCCGCTTCTACTTGCAGCGTTACGGCGTGACCGTTCCGGCATCGCGAATCGCGGTAACCGCGGGCGCGTCCGGTGCGCTGGTTCTGGCACTTGCCTGCCTGGCGAATCCCGGCGACGAGTGGCTTCTGTCCGATCCAGGTTACCCATGCAACCGGCACTTCGTCCGTTCCTTTGAAGGTGTTCCGATCGGTATTCCGGTCGACGCGGCGACCGGCTTTCAGCCGACTGCCGATCATCTTCGCGAGTACTGGTCCGCGCGCACCAGGGGAGTCATGGTCGCATCGCCCGCCAACCCGACGGGAACGATGCTGACCGCCGCCGATATCGCGTCCCTGGCCGAGGTGACGCGGGAACGTGACGCGCATCTGATTGTCGACGAGATTTATCACGGCCTGACCTATGACGGCGATGCGCCGACAGCGCTGGCCCAGGGCGACGATATTTTTGTGGTGAACAGTTTCTCGAAGTACTTCCAGATGACCGGATGGCGTCTGGGGTGGCTTGTTATCCCGGAAAAGTTCGTTCGCGATATCGAAAAGCTGGCGCAGAACCTGTTCATCTCGGCTTCCACGTCGGCCCAGTATGCGGCGGTCGCGGCGTTCGAACCCGGGACGATCGAGATCCTGGAACAGCGGCGCGCCGAGATGAAGCGGCGGCGGGACTTCCTGGTTCCGGCGCTCGAGTCGGTCGGTTTGAAGGTTCCAGTGCGCCCGTCCGGTGCGTTCTACATCTACGCCGATTGCAGCGGCCTTACCGACGACAGCGACCGGTTCTGCCGTGACCTGCTTGAGGCGGTGGGTGTCGCTGTCACGCCGGGCAAGGATTTCGGCCTCAACAAGCCGCAGTCCCACGTCCGTCTGGCGTACGCGAACGACATCTCACGCCTGTCCGAGGCCGTCGACCGCATCAGGTCGTTCCTGTCGAAGTAACTGTTCTATAATCCCCATCTGAACCGCGACCTGCCCCTCGGGCTCTGGAGGAAACATGATCGGGCTGTCCGCCCTTCCGCGTCTGGTGAAGTCGGCTTTGATCGTTGTGTTCATCGCGGGGTCCACGTGGCTGGTCTCCGGTTGTTCAGAACCCGCGCCAGCGCTCGACTGGGACCAGTGGGATTCTCCGGCGGCGGAGTACAGGCCATGGGTCCGCTGGTGGTGGCCGGGCAATGACGTTGATGAAGATGAAATCTCGCGCGAGGTGGCCCTGCTTGCGTCCAACTTCTTTGGCGGCGCCGAACTGAACTCCTTCAATGCCGCCCTGGACTGGGATGCGGACGAGGCGGAGCTGGCACGCCGTCTGGACTGGGGTTCGGATCTGTTCTGGTCCCGCGTCAGACTGGCGGCCGAAACCGCCGGGAGTCACGGGATTGCGCTGGATCTGAACGTAGGGTCCGGTTGGCCGGTCGGCGGCGCTGGCGTGACGGCCGCGGATTCGATGAAGACCCTGCTGTGGTCAGAAGTGTTCGTCACAGGCCCGAAAAAGGTTGCCCTGGAATTCAACGCGCCAGGTCCGGATCCGTTTTACGAGGTGGCCGCGCAGGCCGAGGCGATTGGCGAGCCGATGGCGCGGTACCTGCCCGAAATGTGTCAGGTGGTCGAGGTGGTCGCGGCCAGGAAGACCGGCGGCTCCCGCAACCAGGAGTTCTGGGATCTGACCGATCAGGTGACGCTCGATCGCGATTCGGTCGCGGTGCTGACCGACCTTGTGTCATCCGAAGGCGGCGTTTCGTGGAACGTTCCAGAGGGTGACTGGGCCGTCATAGGTTTTTATGTCTGTCCAGACGGCCAGTATGTGAATCTGAACGCCTATCCCGAACAGCGTGACGTGTTTGCGGTGGATCAGTTCAACGAAACGGCGGTGCGGGCAACCAACGACGCGTTGTGCGGAGTCGGGGCAGGGCTTGATGACCTGTTCGGCGGGCCGATTCGCGGGGTCTTCGTCGACAGCTTCGAGCTGAAAACCGAGCGCCACTTTTCCGACGACTTCTTTGCCGAGTTTCAGGCCAGGCGTGGATACGACCTGCGTCCCTGGTTGCCGGCGGTGGTCGCGCCCGGGGCCGACAACAACATTTTCGACGGCGCGGGAATCGCGAACCGCTGTCCGTTCGGTTTCGGTGAACTGGATTCACGCGTTGCGCGCGATTACCAGCAGACCGTTTCCGATCTTTTCATCGAACGATATGTCGGGGGCAACACCCGCTGGGCTTCGGAAAACGGGTTGAGGTTCAGAGTCCAGCCTTACGGCCTGCAGGTGGACTCGATCAGAGCGGCCGGTATGGCCGACGTGCCCGAGACCGAGCAGTTGTACGCCGGTGGCACCGAACTCGCCTTGAAGGTGGTAGCCTCGGGCGCCCATCAGTACGGCAGGCCGATGGTGTCCGCTGAAGCGCTGGTGTCGGCGGGACGCGACTACATGACGACGCCGACCAAGATGCGGGCGTGGCTGGACAAGCTGTTTTCGTCCGGCGTCAACTCGGTCGTGTATCACGGATTCCCATATCAGACCGGGTTGGACAAGTACGGCGACACCGATTGGCACGCGTTTTCTTCTCCGTATTCGGGGCTGGGCACATATTCCGAGAACATGTCAGAGGCAAACCCGTTCTGGCCGTTCATGGATCGGATGAACCGGTATGTAGCGCGTGTCCAGTACATGCTCAGGCAGGGAACGCCGCGGGCCGATGTGCTGGTCTTCTACCCCTGGATGGGTGTGCCCGCGTCCCTGGTGTCCCTGCGTGATCATCAGGAGGCGTTGTTCAAGGGTCAGTTCGGAGACGAAAACGCCACGGGCCAGGACTCGATGCTGGCACTGGTTCAGGGGTTGTTCGGAGGTTTCAAGCCTTCCGATGCGACCTGGTGGGTCGGCGCGGCATGGCCCGTCCTGTCCGAAATAGAGAACCTGGGATACACGTGGGAGTGGACTAACGACGACGTGCTGTCCAGGGCTACGGTGAAGAACCGTCGCCTGGTTTCGGCGGACGCTTCCTATGGCGCCGTTGTCGTGATGCGCACCCCATGGATGTCGGCTGAGGCGGCCGGAAGTCTCGCGGCGATGGCGGCAGCGGGACTGCCCGTGGTTGTGCTGGGCGATGCTCCGGTCAGTCAGCCGGGACTGGCGGATCATGTGGCCGGCGACGCTGCAGTCGCGGCAGCGTTTGAATCGATGCGGGATCTGCCGAACGTGTCGTTCGTGCCGGTGGTTCAAATCCCGCCCGCCAACGGGGAGGCCAATCCACAGATGTTCAGCGCAGAAGGCTTCGCGGCCGGCCTGATGACCGCCGGTTGCAGGCCTGCCTTCGATGTTTCGTCACGCGGGGCCACTGTCAGGACCCTGGCGCGTGACGTCGACGGCGGACGCATCTGGTTCGTGCGCAATCCGTCCGACCAGGATCAGACCGTGGCCGTCAAGCCGGACGTCGATTGCGCGGACGGGATGGTTCTGGATCCGATGGACGGCTCGGTTGCCGCCCTGGATGTGAAGGCTGGCGGAGACTTCGAATTGGCGGTCAGGGCATGGACATCCAGCATCGTCCTGTGCGGGGTTGATGCCCCGGCCGACAGTGTCGAAAGGTTCGCGTCAGCTCCGGTCCCGACGCCGGCGGTGGATGATTTCGTGATCACCGACTGGTCGCTGTCGGTCACTGGCGACGACGTGACGGGCGGGGCGTTCGGGAAGCAGACGGATGCCCTTGGCGACTGGCGCAATATCGAAGAACTGAAGTATTCGTCAAGTGGTGGCGTGTACACGGCCACGTTCGAATTCCCGTTTGACCCGTACGAGTTCGACGTTCCCACGCCGATGCGTCGTTCGTTCTATCTTGACCTTGGCCAGGTTCACGGAGCGGCGTTGGTGTCGGTCAACGGCGTCGGCTTGGCCCCCGTCATCGCGGAACCTTTCAGGGTCGACGTCACCAGCAGCGTGGTCAGCGGGCCAAACGAGGTTGTCGTGATGCTGGTTCCGCCACTTCGCAACCGTCTGGTCGGTCTCGGTCTTGCCAAGGATCCGACCGCCGCCCAGTTCGAGGGCAAGAAGGACACCATTGTCGCTACCGGCCTGATCGGCCCGGTGACACTCGAGGAGCTGGCGTCCGAGTGGTGAACCGCCGTGATGCCCCACGATGGCGTGAGAACGTTTGTCAGTGAAGGAAATCGAGATTGAAGTTGGATGTCGAGGGCTTCGCGAATAAACAGACCAGGAGAGCTTTCCCCTTTCTGAAGTGGGCGGGTGGAAAGAAACAGCTGCTGGAACCGATCATGGGGTTGGTGCCGGAACGGTTCGAGCGTTATCTGGAACCTTTCCTGGGTGGCGGAGCGGTGTTTTTCAGGCTCGCGTCCGAGGGGCGCGTAAGCACCGCGTTGCTGAACGACGCGAATCCGCATCTGGTAACCACGTATGTCGTGGTGCGCGATCGTCTGCCCGAATTGATTGAATCCTTGTCCAGACTGAAAGCCGCGCACGGTCTGGAACACTTCTACGAGGCCCGGCGGCGTTTCAACCAGGAACCGTTGTCCGATGTGGACCGGGCAGCGCACCTGATCTATCTGAACAAGACCTGCTTCAACGGTCTTTACAGGGTCAACTCGTCGGGCGGGTTCAACGTTCCTTTTGGTCGCTACGTCAATCCCGGGATTTTTGACACGGAGGCGCTGTCCGCGTGTTCGGCAGCGTTGCAGGGCGTCCTTGTTCAACGCGGGGATTTCGAGGAGGTCATGGACACCGCGGCGGCCGGGGATTTCATCTATCTGGATCCTCCGTACGTTCCGCTGACCAGGACCGCCAATTTCACATCGTATGCAAGGGAAGGTTTCACGTTCGATGACCAGATCCGCCTGGCGCGCGCGGTACGCCGTCTGGACAGCGTCGGTGTCCGGTTTCTTCTGTCGAACCACTACACCGACGAACTGGTCGGACTGTACGAAGGCTTTGACGTGAAGGTGGTTCCTGCCCGGCGAAGCATCACCAGACAGGCGTCTGACCGCGCAATTCCGGTCGACGAAGTTCTGATCCGGAATTTCTGACGGGCGGCTTTCAGATTCGGCTAATCAAGAAGCATTTCGGTTATGATTCTGACTCCAGTTTGAGGAGCATCGACGATGCGGGTTCTGGTTGTTGCGCTAATGGCGGCGATGATGGCGATTGCGTGTTCAGGGGTCGAGGAGACGGGCGATGTGCTGACCGATATGGCGCAGGATGTGGCCGACGATATCGCGGAACCGGAAAAGTGGCTGGTCGATTTCGAGCCCGGCCTCGAGATGCGAGATGGTATCGCGATCCTGAGGTTGCGCGGGACGGCCTTCGAGATGGGAAAGCAGCATGCCACTTTCCTGAATGACGGACTGATGAAGGGTGTTGCCTTCCTTGAATCGAATTTTGAACTTGGCGCGCTTGAGTATGTCGCGCGTGACTTCGGTTTTCTGGATGAGGCGATGGCGCAGAGCTATCCCGAAATTATCGATGAATGCGAAGGAATGGCCGACGTGGCGGGTGATAAGGGCTGGACGATGGATCGCTGCATGGCGCTGGCCTACGGCGAGGTCGTACTGGATTTCTTCGAGGCCGGACTGTTGCAGTGTTCGCAGTTCGCGGCCTCGGGAGCCGCGACGGTTGACGGCGAACTGATTCATGGTCGAAACCTGGACTGGGGCGATATGTCGTTCCTCCTGGAGAATCCGACGATCATCGTCCGCGCGCCGGAAGATCAGATCCCCTATGTGGTAGTGGGATTTCCCGGCAACGTTGCCGCCTACAATGGTATAAACGCCGCAGGTCTGTCGATCGCCACGAACGAGAACGGTTCCCCCAACGACCTGGATCGAGTGGGCCGCTCCACGGTTCAGATGGTCAACTACATGCTGTCCCATTTCACGACGATAGACGAGGTGATCGACTACGTGACCACGGTCGACCACATGACGTCCGAGAACATGATGGTGGCCTCGGGCGACGAGAAACGCGCGGTCGTGTTCCAGATGACGGCAAGCCATATTTACTACGAGGAGTTGGGCGACGACGGCGTGACCTTCATCACGAACCACTTCACGGTTGATCAGATGACTCCATGGGAGGACGTGAAGGACCCGGATTCATCGACATATCTGCGATACCGTCGCCTGCGGCAGTTGCTGGATCCGACATATGAAACCGAGCGAACCGATAAAGTGCATGGTCAGGTCGATGTGGCGGCGGCCGCGTCCGTTCTGCGTGACCGTTACAACCCACTTTCGATGACCGAGTATCCGAAGGGAACGTTTGATGTTGAAACGGGCGGGGCGATTGCGGTCAACGCGGCGATCTACTCGATTGTGTTCAAGCCTGGCGCCAGGATGTTCTGGCTTGCTCACGGGGAAAAGCCGATTCCTGACAACACCTTCCGTGGATATAATCTGAACGAACTCTTCGGCAACGACCCGGCCGCGGTGGCAGTCCCCGCGCTGGTCGAATAGGAATGTTTCGATGCGCTTGCTGACGATTATGCTGGCCGTGGCGTGTCTGACGGCCGTTTCGTGTGTGCCGATTCATGTTCCTCCCGAGTGTCAGGCGCGTGTAAGCGATTGTCTGAAGGATTGTCCCGCGCGGCAGCCGGCGATCGCCGACGAGTCCTATGGAGCAATCAGCAACGACACCCGCACGGACTGCGAGAAGCGGTGCCACGAGATGTGTTCGGGGTCGATATTCTAGCGGGGTACGGATGAAAGACACTGATTGCGGCGAGCTTGCAGCGTTGCGCGGACAACTTGACCAGGTCAACGGCCAGATACTGGACCTGTTGAACGAGCGTGCCAGACTGGTGCTTGAGGTCAAGCGCGTGAAGGAACAGAACGACATAGGGATGTTCTGTCCCGGCCGTGAGAAGCAGATGCTGGACGATGTGGTGGCGCGAAACCGCGGCCCGTTTTCGGACGACGTGATCCGTCAGTTGTTCAAGGAGATCTTCCGGGCATCGCTCGAGAGCATGCAGGCAGCCGGTATCGAAGGTCTGCGGGTTTCGCGGGCGGGTGGCGCCGCGGATGTGGTCATCGATGTCAGGGGGCATGTGATCGGTCGTGAACCGGTGCTGATCGCGGGACCATGCGCCATCGAGAGTCGCGAGCAGGCGTTCGAGGTGGCGCGGCATCTGGTCGCCCGGGGCGTCGGGTTCATGCGTGGCGGCGCGTTCAAGCCCAGGACGTCGCCATATTCGTTTCAGGGGCTGGGCGACGAAGCGCTGCGGATCCTTTCCGAAGTACGCAGGGAAACCGGAATCGTCGTGGTCAGCGAAGTGACGGACACGCGCTCGGTCGACAGGATGGCAGCGTCGGTAGACATCCTGCAGGTCGGTTCGCGAAACATGGCCAATTACGAACTGCTGAAGGCAGTTGGCGCGACCGGGATGCCGGTTCTGTTGAAACGTGGTTTTGCGGCCACGATTGATGAGTATCTGCTGGCTGCCGAGTACGTGGCGCAGCAGGGCAATGATCGGATCATCCTGTGCGAGCGCGGCATCAGGACGTTCGCCCGTGAGACCAGGTACACCCTGGACATCGGTGCCGTACCGATCCTGCGGCAGTCGTGCAGGTTGCCGGTCGTTGTGGACGTCAGCCACGCGTCCGGGCGTCGCGATCTGGTGTTGCCCCTTGCCCGTGCCGCCATCGCGGCGGGTGCATCGGGCGTGATGGTCGAGGTTCATCCGCAGCCGGCGCATGCGTTGTCGGACAGCGCCCAGCAGATCGATTTCGACGACTTGGACACGTTGCTGAACGCCCTCGGTATGGCGGGTTGAGGCCGGCCCAAAGGGCCGCCCGTTCATGCGGATATTTGGCACCGGCCCCAGGACTTGCGCCCTGGGCTCTGTATGGGCGGACCTCGCTGCGCTCGGGCCTGGGACGTGGCGGGCGGTGTTCGTACAGGTTCCCTTTGGCTGCTTGCAGATGCGGCTTACAGGGTCGGGGTCTGGGCCGGCGTAGGGGCGAATGTCAATTCGCCCTTCTGGACGGCGAATGTCAATTCGCCCTTTCCGGACGGCGAATGTAATTCGCCGCTACGAGGC
>CAZNJW010000006.1:0-43593 GCA_964573455.1 uncultured Anaeromyxobacteraceae bacterium
GGGGGGCGCCATGATCCCAGGGCCTCGGCGTCGCCTGCGGCGTCAGCCTCGTGCCTGGGCTCAGCATGAACGGGCGGCCCTTTGGGCCGGCCTCGGAAAGGGCGAATTGTCATTCGCCCCTACGGAACCCTGTCGCCAGTTTCACGTACCCGGAGGATCCGGGCTATCTTCAGGCGACCACGGAGAGGCACCCCGTTGAAGAAGAAGGCTCCCGTCATCAATCACATCTGGTTCTGGATGATGGTCATCCCGATCCTCGCCGGTATCGCCACGAACCGGATGGAGGACGTCACAAAGGCCGGCTTCGACTCCGCCATGTCCGCTGTCGAACTGGCCGTAAAGCTGATCGGTGTGATGACTCTCTGGCTGGGCCTGATGAAGATCGCCGAGAACGGCGGCCTGATGACCATGATCGCGCGGATGCTTCGACCCGTCATGACCCGTCTCTTCCCCGACGTTCCCGCCGAACACCCGGCAATGGGCGCGATGATAATGAACTTCGCAGCGAACATGCTCGGTCTTGGCAACGCCGCGACGCCCATGGGGATCAAGGCGATGATGGAGCTGAACAAGCTGGCCCCCGCGGGCGGGCAGGCATCCAACGCCATGATCCTGTTTCTTGCCATCAACACCAGCAGCATCGCCCTGCTCCCGCTCGGAGTAATTGGAATGCGCGCGGCCGCCGGCGCGAAAAACCCCGCCGACATTCTTGTTCCCGGCCTGCTGGCCACAATCTGTTCAACCGGGGTGGCGATCCTGGCGGCACTGCTGTTCAACCGTCTGCGCCCCAATCCGCCGGGACCGGCCTCGCGAACCGCCGCTGTAACCGACACCTCCGTTGAAACCGATGATTCCGGCGTGGTTCCGGTCGACGACGATCTTTCCGGCGAGACCGGCATCGGGAATCGTGTCATCCCGCTGGTGGTCGTTGCCCTTGGCATGGCTGCCGTCATCTACCGCATTGCCACGACCGGCGCTAACGGCCTCGGCTCGGATATCCTCAAATGGTGGCTGGTTCCCATCATCATGCTCGCCCTGCTTCTCTTTGGATACCGCCGCGGCGTCAACGTATACGAAGCTGCCTGCGAGGGTGGCCGGGAAGGATTCAACACGGCGGTACGCATCATCCCGTTCCTGGTCATGATTCTGGTCGCCATCGGTATGTTCCGCGCCTCGGGCGCCTTCGATATCCTGGTCAACCTGCTGGAGCCGGTGACCTCCCTGGTCGGGATGCCGGCCGACGTGCTGCCGATGGCGATCCTCAGGCCACTGACCGGTTCGGGTGCTTTCGGCGTCCTGAGTGAACTGACCGCCTCAAATCCGAACGGTTTCTCCGCATTCGTCGCCGGCGTCATGCAGGGCAGCACAGAGACGACGTTCTACGTCATCGCCGTCTACTTCGGCGCCGTGGGCATCACCAGAATCCGGCACGCGCTCTGGCCGGCGCTTCTGGCGGATCTAACCGGGATGGCGGCCGCGGTCTTCTTTTCTCACATCTTCTTCGGCTGAAGGACTGGGGGATTCTCATGGGTTACGACGCGATAGCAGTCGGCGCGGGCACGGCCGGCTGCGTTTTCGCATCACGCGTGGCTAAAGCCGGAAACCGGGTCCTGGTGCTTGATGCATCGACCGAGGCCCTGCTGGGACACGACTGGTGGGACACGCTTGACACCGACCTGTTCGACGAGATCGGGCTGGCGCCACCGGAACCTCCCGAGGCGCGCTCCCCGTTCAATTTCAGGCTGGTCGTGGACAGGCATCCAACAACCTTCATGTGCGCCATGCCCCCGGACAAGGTAAACATCGAAAGAAGGCCTTTCGCGGCCAGGCTGGTGGCGCGGGCGCGCCTGGATGGCGTCGAGTTCAGGTTCGAGACCCGGGTGCGCGGACCGGTGATTCAGGACGGACGCTGCGTCGGCGTCGAGGTCGAGGACCAGGACGGCCGGGTCGAGCGAATCATGTCGACCATCACCGCCGACACGTCCGGGGTCGCCGCAGTGCTCAGGCGGCAGGTTCCAACGGAACTGGCCCACAGATACGGATTCGAGCCCGAACTTCCCCGCGACGCGCTCCTCAGGACCTGGCGCGAGGTGCTTAAGGACACAAATCCAGCCCTGGGCTCGGTGATCTGCATGGGTAATTCCGACGCGATCACATGGCTCAGCCGTGAACCGGACGGACTGGTTGATGTGTTCGCGGGAGCGTTTTCACCGGACATCGATCCGGCCGAGGCTGCGGCCGACATGGTGCGAACCTGCCAGGGAACGGGAGATGTCATCAGGCCCGGACGACGCTTCATTATTCCCCTCAGGCGCCCGTTTGACGGTCTGGTCATGCCGGGTCTGCTGCTGATCGGCGACTGCGCGTGCATGGCCGAGGCGTCAAACGGTTCGGGCGTATCCAACTCGGCCAGGGCCGCGCTCATGGCCGGCGATGCAGCCGTGACCGCAATCAAGCGACAGGATCCCGGACTCTCGACCATCTGGGCATACCCGGCAGCCTTCTTTCCCCGATTCTCGTGGCTGGCATTTCTCGGCTCCATCAAGGACTTCGTCTTCACCGCGCCACGCGCTTCCGTGTTGTCCTTCATGGCAGCCGGCGGAATGATGGGACCATCGTTCTGGCGGATGCATCTGGAGTTCTCCGTGGCCAGACTCATTGGACGGACCGGCGCCTTCCTGCGGACCACCGCGGGCGCCAGCCTGCTCATGCCTCTGCTCAAGGCACTGATCAGGGGCCACAGGGCAGCCTCCCTTTTCAGGCGCTACCCGCGGACATGGGACGAGGCTGTATTCAATCGCTGGCGGAACAGGATCGGACGACTTTCCTGAGCCCGCAACTCGACCGTCTTCAAAACGGACTGCCTGTACTGGATGGAAGACCGGGAAGCGATCGGATTAAGGTCACCCGGCGCGCCGGCTTTTCTGAACGTTCGACGTCTGATCGGGCGTGACAACCGGCAAAAGGATTCTGAATCTGGTCCCTTTGCTGCCGGTGTCCTTGACGTAAAGGACACCCTCGTGACGCCGGATAATCGAATATGACGTTGAAAGCCCCAGGCCGGTGCCTTCCTCGGCCGGCTTGGTTGTATAGAATGGCTCGAAGATGCGTTCGACGATGCTCTCCGGAATGCCGGTGCCGGTGTCCGATATGTCGATGATCACATAGTCGCGCTCGGTCAGCCACGGCCAGGTAATCCTGCTTTCGACTGATTCCAGGCCGCGCGGCATCAACGATGTCTCGATAAGCAGCTTTCCGCCTTCCGGCATCGCGTCCCGGGCATTCACCGCCAGATTCACGACCGCCTGTTCAAAACCCGATTTGTCCAGATTGCAGGTCGTCGAACCGCACCCCGTTCTGACCTCGAACTGGACGTGCGTCCCCATCAAGGGTCCTATCATCCCGGCCAGTTCCTGGATCACCTGATCAATCGGCATCTCGAGAACGACCATGTCCGACTGGCGGCTGAATCCCAGGATCCGCTTCACCAGAGCACCGGCCTTGTCGGCGGCCTCAAGAATTGAACCGACGTAAGCCGACTGCTTCGGCTGATCCGCCACGGCACCCCGAAGAACCTCGGCATAGCCACGAATAACCTGCAGCATGTTGTTGAAGTCATGCGCCATCATCCCGGCGAAGCGCCCGATCGACTCCATCTTCTGCGACTGCAGCAACTGGGCTTCCAGGCGCCGCACCTCGGTAATCTCCTGGATGGCCCCGTGAAGCACGCCCTTGTTCGAGATGGTGTCCAGCGAGATCTCCATGCTGGTCAGGAAATATCTGACATCGCGTTTCCCGCGGTCGATGCTGAACTCTATCTGCCGCATCTCCGAAGTCTCGATCGTCTCGAGAGCGACCGCCCTTATCCGGGAAACCACGTCCGGGTTCAACAACGAACCCAGTTCCTCGACCGTCGGGGTTTCCGTGCGTTCGATTCCGAGCATGGCGAAGACCTCTGGCGACCATCGCATCTCACGGCTTTCAGGATCCCAGGACCAGTACGCCAGTCCGGCGACCTTGCTTGCCACTTCGAGCTGCGCGGACACCAGTTCCTCGTCACGCCGAGCCGTCACCAGATCCGTGATATTCCTTGCCACCGCCAGAATCTGATCCTCCCCGAGCGGAACCATCCGCGCGTGGAAGTATTCGGTCTTACCATTCAGCGTCAAGGAATACTTGAGTTCTGCGCTGCCAGACGTCAGGGCCACGACCTCAAGCACGCGTCGAGCCTCGGCGGCCACATCCGCCGGGAGGATGTCCTCAAGTGACGCGCCGATGAATTGTGACGGAGAAACAAGCAGTTCATGCGAGACGCCGGTGTTGTACCCAAGAAACACGCCATTTCGGTCGAACACGAAGATCAAATCCGGCAGAGCACGGACCAGAGCTTCCAGACGGTCCCGCTGCTGCTCACGCTCGCGCTCGGCGATCTTCTGCTGAGTGACGTCGCCGTTTGTGGAAATAATTTGAAGTACCCGGCCGTCTGAATCGACCTCAAACGGCTTGACCTTTCCTAGAAGCCACATTCCCGGGGTGTACTCGACCACATAGGAGCCTTCGATGCCCTGAAAGGCCGCCTTCAGAACCGGACGGATGATGCTGTAGACCGCCTTGGGAACGATGTCTTCGATACGACAACCGCCAACATTCTCGGTGTGATACGGGTGCGGAACCGGCAGAGTGCCATCGACAAACGAGACGGTCCAGTGGTCATCGGGCTCGTTCCGGAGAATGTAGACAAGACCGTCGCTCTCCTTGCCGATCTTCGACAGATACTCAATCCGACTCTTCCATACGTTGATATCGGAATCGGAGTTCTCGAGTCGTTGTGCCGATCCGTCCATACCCCGCCAGCATCCAGCCGAAGCCGGATTGCATCGGATCCCTGCATTACAGCCGTCCGCCGTAGCCGCTGGAATCGAGCTATCTGCCCTTGTCTTGCCCTAGATTATTCAAAAGCGCCGGATAATACAATGGCGACGGATTTAAAGGCCACAACACTATTCGACATCTATTCGACTAGACCTGACCTCTGGAGAACAATCCCCTGAGCATCGTGACCATGGCCCCTGGAACCCCACCGTCGTACTCATGTCCACCCAGAATGACCTTGTCCACCCTGATGGAGCCGAGCTCGGACGCGGGCGTGTCAAGCGGACTACGATCCAGGACGACCATGTCCGCGCATTTTCCCATCTCCAGCGAACCACGTTCGCCGTCATCGAACGTCGTCCTGAAGCCGTCGATCGTGTACAGCCTGAGGGCCTCGCGCGGTGTCAGCGACTGTCCGGCCACGTAATGGTTGCAGGCGGCGTGCATGCCGGCGATCGGGTCGGGCAGCGTGCACGGAGCGTCCGAACCGCCGCTCATCCGCACGCCAAGGTCGGCCATCGTGCGAAGAGGACTGATCTCGAACGCGCGGTCGCCCAGGATTGACTCTATGTACTCGAGCGGCTCCAGTTCCCACGCCAGGAACCCGGGCTGCAGCGGGATGTGTATGCCAAGTTCCGCGCACTTCCGAAGGCCTTCCAGCGTGGGAAGACATGCATGGATGATCCCATGTCGATGATCCGGTCTGGGTGTGTCACGCAGCGCCGCCTCGATGGCGTCCACCGCCTGGACAAACGCGGCGTCGCCTATGGCGTGCATCTCGATCTGAAGGCCGGCCCTGTTGGCATCGACACAGAATTTTCTGACGGTGGCGTCATCGTAGAACAGAACGCCGCGGCTGTCCGTGCCGCGATACGGTTCAAGAAGAGCGGCGTCCATGCTGCCGAAACAACCGTCAAGAGCGGTCGCGAAACACCCGCCAATCCGGGGCAGTCCACGACGCCGCACCTTCGCGATGTCCATCGTCTGGAAGAAAATCCGCATCTGAAGGCCGCTGGCAAGGCCCCTTGCGAACCAGCGCTCCAGGTCCACGTCAAGGTCCTTCGGGAAACCGACCCCGGACACGTCATCGACCTTGCCGATGCCTCGACTGACCAGTTCGGCTGCGGCAACCGACATGTTGCGGACTACCTGCAGCGGAGGAATCGCGTTCGTGACGAAATCGGTGCACGCGAAGTAGGCCTCCTGATTCATCTCGCCAGTGTCCGCGTGATACCCACGCAGACCGCTGATATGGGAGGGCAGCATCGAGATCAGCTTCGAGTTCAGCAGACACGCGTGTCCGTCGTACTTCACGATGAACACGGGACGATCCGGACAGGCCGCGTCCAGTTCCTCGCGGGTTATGAGACGCCGCTCCGAGACACTGTGAACCGAGGCGCCGAATCCGACCACCATGTCGGTTCGACATTTCGCGGCGAATTCCTTCAGCCTCTGCTGAATCACGGGTATGGAACGCGCGGACCTGACGTCCAGGCCGGAATGAAATAACGCGAACGAGGCGAAGTGCATGTGCGTGTCGGCGAACGATGGAACGAGCGCGGCCCCCGGCGCCAGTTCGACCCTCTCGGCACCGGCGAAACGCTCGGGAAGGTCATTCCCGACCCACGCTATCCGGCCACGTTCCTCGACCAGCCATGAGCAGACCGAGTCCGCCCCGTCACACGTTACCATCGACCCGTGGTACGCCTTCATTGTTCACCTCGCGAGGTTCGGACGAAAAGGGGCCACAATCTTCACCGACTGCCGGTTCACCGACGAGGGCCGGGGATCAGAACCGGTCACGACTCACACGGACTGCTCGGGCGCTGAGTCATGCGATGACGAGGGGTTCCTGTTTGCCTTGAAGAGCCTGTAACCCCAGTCCATCCTGACGAAAGCCACCATCAGAAGCAGGATTACCGCGACGAAGGCTCCGGCCAGATACCTGTTGTAGGCCTGCGAAACGAAAACCGGGCCCTGCCCCGGCTTCTGGGCTGTCTGCGGGTTCACCGGAAGCTGGAATTTCTCGGCCAGCCCGTTGAACTTGGAGAAATGCAGGACAGGTATCTGTCGCTGCGCGAAATACATCATCACCGACTCGTCGGACGACGTCACGCCTGTATGAACATCCATGTTCAGGCCGACAGAGAAGATCTTCTTTCCAACCGACCTTCCCACCGAAACGGTTCCACCGCCGATGTTGATGTAAGCCTTGATCGGCGTCTCGCCGGACGCCTGGTTGTATATCTCCATGCGGCGGTCGTAACTGTCCTTGTAATTTCTGACCTGAAGGGCCGGCCGACCGCCTCGCTCGATAGATGCGTCGATCAACGTGATGGCTTCCTCATCCAGGCCCAGAGCGTTGTCGTCGATGCCGCCCCTGGTCATCGCCTCGGACTGGAACGGAATGATGTTGCGCTCGTTCAGAAGTCTCTCCATGTCGGGCCACATGAAGTCCGTGAAGTTGGCGCCCCACTGGGAGGAACCTACGCTGGTGATGATGATTGGCTTGAGTCCCAGCACATGCGCGGCGGCTAGTACGCAGATATTCATCCCCGGGAAGGACCCCGTCATGCCAATCGCGACCGTATCCCCTTTCTTCAGTCCGGCCCGCTTCATCAGATACAGGGCGACCGCCGCGAAGTTCGGATTGGCCGCACTGCGCTTGGAAGTGATGTATCCCGGATTGGTCGTGACCGCGCTGTTGGCATCTCCCAACATGCCCGTCCCGGCCGGATCGAACTCGTAATTGATCGGGTGGCCGGTCTTGAGTCTCTCGGCCCTGACCGCGTCGAAAGCGACGGACGCCAGACGTGCCGCGGCGACCTTTTCCTTGTAATAGATACGCTCGCGCGAGACAGTGTTGAACTCAACCACGACGACAGCAGCGACGGACACCAGTGCCACCATAACCAGCACGACCGTCGAAACCTTGCGGGGTCTCCAGTAAAGCTTCTTCATTCACATCCCCAGTTCGACGGCCCCGGTGACGACAAGCGCCAGGCGCACGATTACGGTGACGATCGTCAAGGACGCCAGTGTCTGCACGATGCCCTGCCGATCCATCCAGAGAGCTATCAGGCCGGGAATGATGTACCCGACGACCTCGATGCCTGTCGCCTCCTGACCGGAAAACTGATTCACCAGCGCGCCCACCAGATATCCCATAAGAATCATCAGCGCCGTGCGACGCCTGCCGAAGATGATCAGGTACATGGACAGGGTGCGCACCACCGCGTACGTCAGGAAGCCCGCCCCGACGGTCAGCGCGATCGCCAGCGGCTTGTTCATGAACATCGCCAGATAACCGGGAACGACAATTCCGCCGGTGGCTATGCCGAAAGCCTCTGAAAACAGGACACCGGTGACGATACCGAACCCGATCGACACCGGTAGAATCTCGGTCAGCATGACAGTCAACCTCCGACTTCGCTGCGGTTCCGGAAATAGGCCACCAGTGGAAGGCCGTAGCCTCCAATGTTTCCCATCCCGATTACCAGATTTGAGTCCGTGCAGTTATCAAGAATGCGTTCAAATATCCCGACAACGTCCTCGTCGGAAGTGTCGATGAAGATGGCCGGATCCATACCCTTCCGGATGGCGGCCTTGATGAACTGGTAGGCGCCGGTGCCCATGACGATCACCCTGTCCGCCTTATTCCAGAAATCGGTGTCGTTCACCATCTGAAGCGTCCTGGCCGGCCGATCCTGACGCATGTTGAAAATGGCTATAACCCGTTTTTCCTGGGGGTGGCGGGCAACAGCCGCCTCCCATATGGTCCTGCTGGACTCCGGATCGTTTGCCGCGAATCCGTTCACGAACACGATGCGACGACTGAAGTAATTGATCACATAGTCGTTCAAGGCTCCCGGATCCGGATGCGCCTTCCACATTCCCTGGATTGCCACTTCACGTTCGATCCCGAGCGACGAGAGAACCTTCAGGGCAAGCGCGACGTTTTCCGGGTGCTCGCGATACGAGAAGCCCGCCATGTCCGCGGGGGTAATCTGCGCGACGTCCTCCTCGGTCACCGCGACCAGACTCGCCTTGCGATCGAGTGCCGCCGCCCTGATGATGTCCAGATTGCGACGCTCGGCCGTGAACACCATCCCGTTCGGTGGAATGATCGCCGACAACGTTTTGGCGACATCGGATTCTTCGGGCCCCATCACATCCAGATGGTCCGGACGGGCGTTGGTGATCACTGCATGCGTGGCCCTGACCAGCATACGTTCAGCTACCCAGTGAAGGGTCGGCTGCAGCGCCATGCACTCGATGACTATGGCATCCGCGCCCATGCCGACCGCCGCCGCGAACACTCGCTTCTGTTCGATCAGGTTGGCCCCGGTGGGCCGGAACATCGGCAACTCCTTGCCCTCGGGGGTGATCATCCTGGCGGTGGTTCCGGTGGTCTTTGCGGCGGTATGAATACCCGCGTGGTTCATGGCGGCAGCAAGAATCCTGGTGACGCTGGACTTGCCTCGGGTGCCGGCTACGTGGATTCGCGTCCGAACCGAAAACAACGCACGCCGGTGAAAAAAATTCTCGATCATGCCGGCCAGGACAAGCCCGCCGGCAAGCGCGGCCAACATCAGGATCCCGTCCATCAAGTCACATCCAGGGCCATGAATCGGGAACGTATTGTCCTTCCGGCCGGGGCCCGTTGTCAACCGCGCAGGGGACGGCCGCGCGCGTGAGAACGGTGACCATTTTCGTCACCGGACGAGCAATTTTGAGTCAACAACGGCTGCAATCCGACACCGAACGCCTGCGGCACAGTGTCCTCCAGACACTACAATTGGCGTTCCAGAATTGGAAACATCCATCATTTCGGCCGGATACCGACCGAGGAACATCGTCCTTACATGATGGCCCGATTTTTGCTGGATAAACAAATCACGGGGCGTCGGGGGGCGTTAACAGATATTCGGGGTCGTGCCCCGGAGTCGGACCTGGCAGGTCTCAACTCCGGGGCTTTTTTGTATCCGGCCGAGCCCGAAAACACGGCCGGCAGCCCCGTTTCAATCTTCAGTATTCCAATATATTCGTATTGAGACGTATTGCCGACGGTAGTAGACTTGACTGTCTTTTTCATCTCGGGGTTCCAATTATGAGGCGGTTAGTCCGGGTATCTTTCACGTTCGCCATTCTGGCCATGATGGCTCTGGCGACAACTGGCTGCGGCGACGGGGAAACTAACAATGACGTCACCGAAGACGCGCTGGACACGATTCAACCCGATACGGTAGACGCGGTTGATGACGTGGACGACGACACGAATCGCGACACCGATCAGCCTGACGTCTCCCCCGATACCTCGGACATCGTCTGCACCTGTTCGGTTGTGGATGCCTGCTGTGATGGTTGCCTGCCGATCAACGAGGGCGGCGCCTGCGATGTCGCGGATGCGGACGCCGGTCCCTGCCAGGTCGAGACCTGCCAGGCCGGTGCGTGCGTGATCGCGGACAAGGTCTGTACTGCCGACGGAACCTGCGCCACCGAGAATGGAACCTGCGACATGGAAACAGGCGAGTGTTCATTCATCGACGTGATGGCTGGGGACAACGGTGTGGAGTGCGAGGCCCAGCCGGGTATCGACGGCAGCGGCCTCTGCCTGTTCGGCGAGTGCCTGCCGTTCGCCGACTGTGACTTCCGCGCCTATGACCAGGCTGCGGGAATGCCGTGCAACTTCGGCTCCGAGTGCGCCTCCGGAATCTGCCGTGCCAGCGGCTGGGGCTGGGATCATTACTGCTCCGCAAGGTGCGATAACGGCACCACGTGCCCGGACGGACTGCGCTGTGTCAAGGACGACGTCGGCGAATACTTCTGTGAACGCATCGGCGAGTCGTTCCCCGGTGACGCGTCGGTTCCTCTGTTCAAGCCGTGCAACACCGACGCCGACTGCGTGGGCGGTATGTGTCTTGGCTACGATCAGACCAGATTCTGCAGTGCCAACTGCGAGGCGACCGGTGGCGGAGCTGCCGACGCGGCGGTCTGCGGTGACTGCGGCGACTGTGTCTCGGGTGGCACGGAAAAGGGTTTCCAGTTCGAGTACTACTGCATTCCCGACAGCGACGGACTGCCCGGCGAGGTCTGCCAGAGCCCGATGGACTGCAGCAAGCACTTCTGTTACGAAGGCTACTGCTCGGACCAGTGCTTCGTCATTTCCGAGGAACTCGACACCTGCCCTGAAGGATTCAAGTGCATCCCCGACGCCTACGAGGATGACCTTCAGACCTGCGTGGCCATTACTTCGCTGAACAAGGAACGCGGTGACATCTGCGCCCATGACTACGAGTGCATCAGCGGATTCTGCCGTGCGATCGGCGACGAGTCCATCTGCGTGGACACATGCGACGAATGCGAAGGTGGCTCGTGCGTTCAACTCGGCTGGATTGACACGGACACCTTCATGGAACTCTGGAAGGACTCCGACGCGGCCGCGAAGACCTCCGACAACGATGGCGGCGAGGGCTCGCTTTCCCGCATCAGCTACTACGTCAGTGAATCCGGCACCTATTACCTGCATGTGCGGGGCGACGACAGTACGGTCAGCGGCCCCTACATACTTTCGGCCACGCTCGACGGCATGGACGCCGCCGAAATCGAAAACGAAGTCGAACCGAACGACGACCAGGCGGGCGCCACGGATCGAATTCTTCCGTTCCTTATCAACGCTCAGCTTGAGGCGGACGGACACGACTGGTTCTCGTTCGAAATCGTACTTCCCATCGATGTCACGTCGATCAGATTGATCGCCGAGACGACCCCGCTTCCCGACAATATGTGCGTTCCCGCGGGAATGGACGGCACCGCCGCCTACGGCGATGCCTGCGCATGGGACTGGCAGTGTGTCGACGGTCTGAACTGCCTTTCAGGCATGTGCAACAAAACCTGCCTGACCGACACCGACTGCCCGGATGGAATCTGCTTCACGTACAGCGAAACCGACCTGCGCTGCGTGCCGGCCGAAATGATTGGCCAGAAGGAAGTGCAGGAAAGCTGTCAGTACACGTGGGAATGCGCCGACCAGTGCTATGGCGACAACTATCTGGGTGAGGCTTACTGCACGAAGAACTGCACCCAGGATGAAGACTGCCCCTGGGGAATGGGCTGCCTGGGCGATTTGTGCAACAAGGGGATACCGACCCCCAACTTCCCGTACGGATACTGCCGCATGAACGCCGACTGCGAGTCCTACAACTGCGTTGACGGCATGTGCGCGCAGGACTGCACCGCCGATGCCGACTGCGAGGGATTTGACCCCATCGTGCCGACCGGCCCGAAGGAACTGTGCGCATCCTGCAACGTCAACACGGACTGCAACGACGGAACAGAGACAATGTTCGACGAGTCCTTCTGTGTGATGGCGTCCGAAACCGAGAAATTCTGTGCCCCGCAGTGCACCTACAACGAAGGCATCTGCCCCGATGGAACCCGCTGCTACTACATTGACTACTTCACGAAGGTCTGCGCCCCGATCTCGTTCACCTGCGCCGGTGGTCAGGTTGGCTGCATCGAGGAAAACTCCACCTGCGTCAGGCCGTTCATCTTCGAAGGTGAAATCTGCCGCTTCGACGACGAATGTTACGAAGGAAAGTGCGCTCAGGGAATCTGCCGTGCCGAAACGTGCGACGGCACCATAGAGTGCGGATGCGACCTGCAGGAATGCGTGGACAGTTACTGTGTCTACACCCCAGCCGCGGGCCGCGTGCTTGAAGTCGAGCCGAATAACGATGTCGACACCGCTCAGGAATTGCTCTCGACCCCGATCAAGGTGGTCGGCGGCTTCAACGTGGACGGACAGACCAGTGAAGACAACGACATCTACAAGGTGCAGCTGGTCGCGGGCACTGCGTACTCGTTCGTGATGTCCGCTGCCTGCGAGACCGCCAGCGACCCCGCGATGTTGCTGCGTTCGGCCGATGGCGCCTACATCGATGGCTATGCGATCGACGACTCGGAGACGTCTTACTTCCCGGCCATCCTGGGATACCTGGCCGAAGCCAGCGAAACGATTTACATCGAGGTAGTCCAGGGGCCATGGGTCGAGGGATTACTGCGTCAGCCCTATGTTCTTGATATCACATCCTTCGTGCCGGAGTCGGGCGACAGTTGCGTTGGCGCGACCGAGCTGCTCAGTGCGAACGATCTGGTAAACATGGAACGTTTGAGATTCGACCTCGCGACCGACTCGGGCGTCGCCCCCGCGGTGATGGGCACCCTGTCGGGGCCTGACGTGTTCCGTTACGTGGATCTTCCCGCCAAGGTACCCGGGAGCATGTTCAGTGAGTGGACTCTTGTCGTGGAAAGCCAGCCGGATCCCTCGGATATCGCGCTGTGGGCCTTCACCGACTGTGCCGACATGGATGCATCCCTGGTGTCATGGTCGAACTTCAACGTCGTTCTTGACAACAGGGGCCCAACCGAGGCGCTCACCCTGCTCAACGAGACCGATTCAGTCAAACGCGTCTTCATCGGTTACAACTCGGCGTCATTCGATTCTGTCCAGGTCAACCCCTATTCACTTCTGAGATGGGGCGACCATATGATGACCGAGGCTGGTGACACGCCCGAGAACGCTCAATTGCATGGTTCCATCGTTGGCACGATGGTTTCTACCCAGCACAACCTTATCTTCCCGTGGGGCGCGGATGTCGCGCCGACCCTCGGAGCGTGCGCATCGATGGACACATCCGGCAAGGACGTGGTCGTAAAGGTCGACGTGCCCGGCGGGGCCTTCCTCAAGGCACAGATGACCCAGGCTTACATGAAGGGTCAGATGTACCTGCTGGACGCGCGTGACATGACGACCTGCCAGGCGGCGGGGGCGGGCAACGGGGCGCTGTACTACATGCCCGTACCGAACGAAACAGATCCTGAAATGTCCAACACCGTCTATGTCGTCGTGGAGCCGGTCGGTCACCCGGGCGGCCAGTTCAACGTCGAGACGACCATCATGGAAGTCGGCGAATGTGCCGGTCCGTGCGACCCGACGACGGCTGCCTCGACTTGCACCGACGCCACGAACTTCTGCACATGCAACGCCACGTCGAAGTTCTGGGAGAAGACCGACTGCGCGGCAAGCTGCATCGCCGGTGGGTACTCGGTCAGCGGCGAGTGTCACACGTTCGTCACCGGAACGGCGGCTGGCAAGTCACAGTGTTTGTGCGAGTTTGACTGCGAAATGCCCGGTATCATCGAAGCGCTGTGCGGCAACGGCCAGTACTCGAACTGCACATGTGACACCAGTGACCCGTGCGCATGGCTGGATGATGGAACATGCGACATCTTCTGCACCAACGAATTCGAGAACGGATTCGACGACAGCACCGACTGCACGCCTCCTGCGCCCTGATTCACCTGACCGGACACTGTTAATCCAATAATCACCGGAACAAATAAGACTGATCCTTTGCATCAGGCAGGCGATTAACGGAAAATCACCCGGGGTCGGGATTACTACGTTTTTTATTGTTTGGAGGATACGATGAACAGGTTTCTCGCGACGGCAACGCTGGTGTTCGGTATGGTGGCGCTGACTATGGGGTCCGCGGTGGCGAACCCGGGCCAGGGCCAGGGCCAGGGCCAGGGCCAGGGGGTGGCTCAGGTCGAGGCCATGGATCAGCCAGTGGTGGTTGATCCGGCTCAGGCGATGGACCAGGCCGCCGCAAGTTACGATAGCGCGGCCACCGCTCTGCAGAACGAATCGAATCAGCTCGTGGCCGAGTCGAACGATGCACAGCAACAGGCCGACGAACTGAACGGCAAGGCACAGAATCTCAAAAACGAGGCAAAAGCGCTGAAGGACCAGGCCAAGGCACTTACGGATCAGGCCAAGGAACTGAAGAAGCAGGCCAGCGAAAAGCATCGCCAGGCAAAGTCCCTCGAGAAGCAGGCGAAGTCGCTTGAGAAGCAGGCCAAGATCCCCGCGAAGAAGGCCAAGGACAAGAAGAAGGTCGCCGAACAGAAGGTGAAGATGGCGAAGGAAGCCGGAAAGAAGGCCGATGACGCCAGGAAGCAGGCAGATAAGGCCCGCAAGGGTAACAACTGATCCCGCCGATCACTCGACCAGAAACGGAACCTCCCGGTATCCACCACAGTGTTTTCCTGTTAACGCACTAAGGGTCTGCTGAAGTGTCTCAAATGTCTGGCGGCCCACCAGGCGAGCCTTCTCGGCGCCGGCCGCATCCTCGAAAACAAACACTGGAATCCCGGTAACACCGTAGGATGCCGCAGTCTTTCTGCCTTCAGGGGTCGAGACATCGACCATGCGGACCGCCACGTTTTCTTCGGTACAGCCGCTTCTGACCGCGTCCACGATCGGAATCATCTTGCGGCATATCTGGCATCCCGGAGAGAAGAATTCAATCATTACGGGCCGTTCATCGACGCCGGCGCACGTGGCGCCATCAGATGTCGAGGCACAGGTCGAATGCCCCGCGATCAGGTCGCCCAGCCCTCGAACCCCGTCGTCTGCCACCTGCTGCGTGGGTACCGCGCCGCCCCCCTCCATCAAGGCGTCGAGTTTCTGCATGTATCCGGTGTTCAGCAGGAGGCCTGCAGCCACCAGGAGCCCGCCAGTCACCTTCGTGAAGACCGGCAGGAATCGCTTTGCCCGGGAAAACAGCGGCATCAACCAGCCAGCGAGTGCCGCAAACAGGATCAACGGGGCTCCAAAACCGGCGCCATACACCGCCAGCAAGGCCATTCCCTCAACAGGACTGGTGGTCTTCATCGAGGTGTAGGTCAGAACCGATCCAAGAACAGCGCCGATGCATGGCGACCACACAAACGCGAAGGCGATCCCGAACAGCAGAGCATTAAGGTAGTGAAAGCGCGTGGTGATACGTTTGATACCACCCGACGCCGAGCCCGCGAAGGGAAGGTGCAGCCATCCCAGGAAATGCAGGCCCATGAGGATGATCACCAGCCCGCCGATCTGCGCGAACAGTTCCCGGTGTGCGACCATCAGACGCCCGATGAATGTTGCGGACAGTCCCATAACCGAGAATACCAGCGTGAATCCAGCTACAAAGAGCACGGTCGATATGACGACCCGCGTGCGGAAACGACGTTGCCCGCTGCCGTCATCGGAGTCCGAAGGCTGCAGCCCGCCCGCCAGAATGCCCAGATAGACGGGAGCCAGCGGCAACACGCACGGCGAAAGAAAAGTCAGGAGCCCCGCCCCGAAGATTCCAATTATCGAAAAGTCCATCCCCACCCCTGGCCGCCGACCCGGACAAAAAGAGTCTGCCTTAATCTAACGACGCCCTCCCCTTCCCGCAACCCTTCCTCCCCCCACCCAGGTTAATTTTTCCGCCCTCTCAAAACCCACCCAGGTTAATTTTCCCGCCCTCCCAAAACCCACCCAGGTTAATTTTTTCGGACAGAAACCTGGGGAGGTCCGTGGATGACGTGGAGGTAATTCTGCGAATGTCTTTGTCAGACGCACTGTCGTTGTGGTAAACAGCACGCAGGTTTGGCGTGGTTGATCCAGATGGGCAAGGTACTTGATTCATTGAAACAACGGGGAATGTTTTCGCAGACGACCAACGAAGAGGAAGTCGCGAGGCTGCTGGACACCCCTGGAAACGCGATCTACGTCGGTTTTGATCCGACCGCCGACAGTCTGCATGTCGGGCATATGCTTCCGATAATGGGCCTCGCCATGCTGCAGCGGGCCGGCCATATCCCGATCGCGCTGGTCGGTGGCGCCACCGGGATGGTGGGCGACCCCAGCGGGCGCAGCACCGAACGAAATCTTCTGACATCCGACGAGGTTCGCCACAACTCTGAGCGAATCAAGGTTCAGCTTGAACGCTTTCTGGATTTTGAGTGCGAAAACGCCGCGGTGATGGTCAACAATGCGGACTGGACCGAAAAGCTGACCGCCATCGAATGGCTTCGCGATGTTGGCAAGCACTTCTCCGTGAACTACATGCTCGGCAAGGAATCCGTCCGACGACGCCTTGAGGATCGCGACAGCGGGGTTTCGTACACCGAGTTCTCATACATGATTCTTCAGTCCTACGACTTTCTGCAGTTGTTCAAACGATACCGATGCCGCCTTCAGGCAGGTGGAAGCGACCAGTGGGGCAACATCACCGCTGGCATCGATCTGATTCGTCGTGTCGAGGGAGCGGAGGCTTTCGGTGTCACATTCCCGCTGGTCACCACATCCTCGGGCGAGAAGTTCGGCAAGTCCGCCGGCAACGCAGTCTGGCTCGATCCTGCCCGCACCAGTCCGTATCGCTTCTACCAGTACTGGCTGCAGACCGAAGACTCAGATGTCGCAAAATTCCTCGGCTTCTTCTCATTCCTTCCATGGGAAGAAATCCAGGCCATTGTTGCGGAGCACATGGCTACGCCCGAACGAAGAATCGGCCAGAAGCGCCTGGCCGAGGAGGTAACCCGCCTGGTTCACGGTGAAGCAGAGCTGCAGCGTGCCATCAACGCTTCAAAGGCGCTGTTTGGTGGTTCGCTGACCGGACTGGAACGACGTGACCTTGAAGACATCTTTGCGGACGTTCCTTCCTCCACCCTGCCCGTTTCCGATCTCCAGACCGGCCTGACTCTGACCGACATCCTGGTCAGATCAGGAATGTGCCAATCCAACGGCGAGGCCCGGCGCCTGGTGCAGGGCGGTGGCGTGTATGTCAACAACGAACGAGCTGCCGACGCCACGGCGTCCATAACTGCAGACAGTCTTCTGGCAGGCTTCGCAGTCGTCCTGCGCAGCGGCAAGAAGAACTACCGGCTGGTCCGTTTCAACTGACCCCGCAAACCCACCCAGGTTAATTTTTCGCCCCCGCAAACCCACCCCGCAAACCCACCCCGCAAACCCACCCAGGTTAATTTTTCGGGTTAATTTTTCGACCCGCAAACCCACCCAGGTTGATGATCTCGACCCACCCAGGTTGATTTTTTTGCCACCGCAGGACAATACTAGCAGCTTGGAATCCGACAGTTTTTCTGGCATCAACGTGCGATTCTGGAGGGGAAAAATGAAGGTGCATCCCGTCCGCTCGTTCCGACTACCGGCCCTCGCCGGTGCTTTGATCCTGACGTTCACTGCTGTTCCTGCAGTCGCCCAGGATGACAGTCCTGTCACGACGCCAGCAGACAATTCCTCATCGGATCAGAGTTCCTCACCCGATCAGGCGTCGACTCTGCCGAATACCAGTCCCGCGCGTCAGGTCGTCATTGACCAGCTGAATCAGGCCACGCCGATCTGTGGCGCTATGTCACAGCCTCCGGTCACGGACAAATCACACTACTGGCCTGTGCTGGTTCTTGGAGTTCCAGAGAAGCTGGACGCATTCCTGGACGGCGCCTGTTCGATGGGGGACATTGAAAGCTGCCACAACCTGGGATTCATCCGGCTGAATGCCGACGGCAGCCCCGAAGACCTTGAGAAGGCGCGCGGAAACTTCCAGAAGGCCTGCGACGCCGGGATCGCCATGAGTTGCACCGAACTGGCGTACATGCTGGATAAAGGGCTGGGAGGAACGGCAGACCGTGATCAGGCCTACCGAATCTACGAAAAGGGATGCAAAAAGGGCAGCCCCCTCGCCTGCCACAACATGGCGGCAAACTGGGAGGCCGACCGCACAAACGAACGTCATCTTCACAAGGCACGCGCCTTCCTGGAAAAGGCGTGCAATCTCGGCTTCGCTGCCGGATGCGCCAACCTGGGCGTCTACCTTGTCGAAGGCATCGGTGGCGGCAAAAACTACAAGAAAGCCAACAAGATCTCCCAGAAGGCCTGTAACGGCAACAGTCCGGTGGGCTGTCACACGGTCGGCTTCCTGCTCGAAGGCGGTTTGCTCGGTGACCCGGAACTCTACGCGGCACGTGAAAGCTACAAAAAGGCCTGTGACATGGGTTACACCCCATCCTGCTTCAATCTGGGAATCTCATGGATGGACGACAAATACAACGTCAACGCCCGCCCCTACGCTCGTGAAGCCTTTCAGAAGGCGTGCGACCTGGGCAACGCGATGGGATGCGGCTTCCTGGGCTACATGATGCAAAAGGGATCCGGGGGTGACATCGATATCGAGACAGCGGCGGCAAACTCCGAGACCGCCTGCAAGGAAGGGGTATTCAAGGCATGTCACAACCTTGGCGTGATCTACTATCGACTCGGCGGACTGGAGCAGGACGTGATCAAGGCCCGCGACTTCTTTGACAGAGCCTGCTCTGGTGGCGTTGCACAGGGATGCACGTTCCTGGGCTACATGTGGGAGACTGGTGAAGGCGGACCGCAAAGCACCGATCGGGCCATGACTTACTACAAAATCGCCTGCAACGGCGGCGACCCCAATGGCTGCGCGGTAATGGGGCCGTGAACGGCTGGATCAACTTGTGACTTACTCCGCAGTCGGATCCATCACACGTCCCAGGAACAGAGGCGCACGAGTCGGGATATCGACGATCGCGAAAATGAACGGCCGGTCAAAGGTTACGTCAAAGGTCTCGGTCGGACCGGACCCCTCATCCATCACCACCGCAGTAGCCGCCGCCGCCTCGGTCCCCTTCTCGTCGACGGCCACAAAAGTCTTGTGCTGAACCAGGCTGATGAACAGATTCCCGGGCACGCCGTCGATCCCGGAGAAGTCTGCCTCTCCAACCAGAAACGCATCCGTCATTCCCAATGCCTTCAAAGGATCATTCAGCATCGCGTCAAAGCCAAACGTGAACTTGGGCAACGCCACATTTCCCGACGCATCAACAGCAGAACTGACAATTCCCTCCAACACTGATCCATCCATGGCAGTCTCGACCTCGGTGAATCTGCCCGGGTCCGGCAGAACCAGGACCATCGCGACGTTCTGACCGACGTACGGAACAACCAGCGCCTGCCAGTCCTGATCCCGCACATAGCGGAGTTCGTCCCATTTCTTCATCATCCGAACAGAGACCGAAGAACCATCCAGTCGATTGAATGTCGCATCAACCGTGTCTTCCGGGTTGAATTCCTTGTACCACGACGCCTTGAAATAGATCGCGTTCGTGAGAACCAGCGCGGTGGCAGGAGAAATACTGTCCGGGGGAAGCAGGTCCACGATACGATCATTCGTCTGGTCCTCGACCCACTCGTTGATGGTCTCGCGGGAGCCATCCGGATCATTCGTGAAGTCCAGGAGATAAAGCCCGGCGCCATAGTTCAATGCCAGAATATCAAGATATCCGGACAGGAACTCGAACCCTATCCGTCCCCACGCCTGGTTGACCACGCTGAGTTGGAATGGGTCGCCTTCTTCGTCTGAAGGCAGCTCCTCGGAGCCTCGACTGTTGAGTGCAAGGTCCAGTGCGTTGAATGCCTCGCGAGTCTCCGCGTCGCCGTCCTTGAAGCCAAGCACGGTACGCATCTGTTCAGCGGTCTGCCCCTTCGCGCCCGCCCAGGCCATCGAAAGCGCCAGTGAGACGCTGTAGGGGGAGACGAAGACGTTTCCGCCGTCCGCTTCTGCAACCAGACGGTGGTAAAGGTCAAAACCGAAGTCACTGGTTCCGGAAGTCAGATTCTGAATCCCATCCGTGGCAGGGGACATGTCCCTGGCCAGTTCGGAACGAACCTCCTGCGCGTCGGAAGGAATGGTGACGCCGCCACAGCCTGACACCATCACACCAACCACCAGCACCGATAACGAACGCACCAGCGTTACGGTTCGCATCGAAAGCCTCCAAAGCCGAAACTCAAGTAGCATGAATCATACAGACAACCTTAGGTATTTTCAAAGCATCCATCCCCGCCGCCCCCACCCCGGAAACCCACCCAGGTTAATTTTTCCGCCCTCTCAAAACCCACCCAGGTTAATTTTTCGACGGCGTTTTCACGCGCAGAAACGTTGAATGGTTCCAGGCCTGATCTGGTCAAGCGTCGCAAAATGACAGGTACAGGCCACCAGGGGGACGGCTCAGGATTCAGATCCGCACACGCGTCAAACGAAGACTGTTTCCGACCACGAAAAAGCTGGACAAGGACATCGCGGCCGCTGCCAGCATCGGGTTCAGTTCACGCAGCATCCCCGGCACCCACTCAACATCATGAAGCACCCCCGCCGCTATCGGAATACATGCCAGGTTGAAAAGAAACGCCCAGAACAGGTTCTGCCTGATACTCCTGACAGTTGCGCGGGACAGGGCGACCACCTTCGGAACCAGGGCAAGGTCACTGCCAATCAGGGTAACGTCCGAGGTCTCCCTGGCAGCATCCGCCCCGGCACCCATAGCAATCCCAACATCGGCCTGCGCCAGCGCCGGCGAGTCGTTGATCCCGTCACCTACCATCGCCACGCGCCTGCCCTGCGTCTGCAGGGTCTCGACCACGTCTGCCTTGTCAGCCGGCAGGACGCCGAAGTGAACCGCGTCGATACCTACCAGAGCAGCCACCTGCCTTGCGGTGACTTCGTTATCGCCAGTTACCATTACCGGCTGAATTCCCAACTCAATCATCCTGGCCACGGTCGCCCTGGCCGTCGGACGCACCGTGTCCGAAATCCTCATCAAAGCGTGGAGGCCACCGTCTACGACTGCAATCAATACGGATCCTCCCGCCATCTCAAACTCGCGAACCTCTTTCCGCATCCATGCGTTTTCGTCTGAATCACCCCCGGAATCCAACCCGGCCAACAGCCTCATTGGATTTCCAACCACCACCCCGATGCCGTCAACGGTCGCCTGGACACCGACTCCGGAAGTCACGGTCACTCCGTCAGGCTTCGAGAGCTTCACGCCCATATCCCCGGCATGCCTGATCACGGCGTCCGCAAGTGGATGAACTGTTCCGGACTCGGCAGACGCGACCATATGCAACAAATGACCGATCTGATCATCACGGCGGTTACCGTGCTGGTCATAGACTCGCAACTCAGCCACACCGGCCTGCCCGGATGTCAGGGTGCCTGTCTTGTCCAGACATACGGTATCGAGGCTGGCTGCGTGCTCAAGGGCGGCACTATCGCGGAAAAGAATGCCCGACCTTGCACCACGTCCCATACCGACCATGATGGCCATCGGTGTTGCAAGTCCCAGGGCGCATGGACAAGCGATCACCAGAACGGCCACTGCCCTCATCAAGGCATGCGCTACGTCGCCGTCACCAAGCAGAAACCAGACAAGAAAAGTCAAAACGGACGTGAAGAGCACAGCGGGCACGAACCAGGCGGCAGCCCGATCCACCAGCCGTTGCACCGGGGCACGACTGCCCTGTGCTCGAGTAACCATCGCCGCGATCTGCGACAACATGCTGTCAACACCGGTTGCCGTCACCCGCACCGTCAGGAATCCCGTGGTGCAGACCGTCGCACCAAACACGCGATCGCCAATCCCCCTGTCCACCGGAAGCGACTCCCCGGTCAGCATGCTTTCGTCCACCGCTGATGCACCTTCAACGATTTCTCCATCAGCGGGAATTCGTTCGCCTGCGCGAACCAGTACAAGATCCCCCGGGTTCAGAGCCGCCAGTTCAACAGTCTCCTCGCTGCCATCGGGATTCACGCGGGTTGCGATCGCTGGAGCCTCGTCCATCAAAGCCCGCACTGCTTTCGCTGCACTGGTTCTGGAACGCGCCTCCAGGTACTTGCCTACCTTTATCAAAACGATAATCATCGCTGAGGTTTCGAAATACAGATGGTGCCCGCTGCCGGAAAGCAACGTCCAAAGGGAATACGCGTAGGCGACAGAACTGCCTGTGGCCACCAGGACATCCATCGTGGCCGAGCGGTTTCTGATCGCGCGCCAGGTTCCGGCGTAGTATCCGGCGCCAGTGTAAAACTGGACGGGAGTTGCCAGAGCCAGAAACAGCCAGCCCAGCCACGAAGCCTTCGCTATCGCGGTCGGCAATACGCCGAAATCCGCCGCCATCGAAAGCACAAAGAGAGGCAGTCCAAACGCAATCCCGACCAGGAGCGACATTCTAACGCGACGCTGCGCCGTCTCCCTGGCCTGCGTCTCGGAATCCTCATCGACCGTGGGCGATACTTCCGGTTTGTCGTCCGTGGCATTGCGTTCGTCATTTGAATCCGGCAGAACCAGGGTGAAACCGGCCCGACCGACCGCGAGCGCCATCTGATCGGGGGTTGTATTCGAGTCATCGTATTCAATCGAAACTCGCTCCATGGCGAGATTCACGACAGCATCGGTCACACCGGGCACACCATCCTTCAGACTCTTTTCTACGGTTGCGGCGCAATGCGCGCACGACATTCCCACGACTGGCAGTTCGATCCGCCTGGTGCCCATTCAGATTCCTCCGCGAGCCACAACCCACGATGCGCACTGCAAACGGCACCGTCAACCTCCAGTCCCACCCCGCCGGCTCACACCCCACCCAGGTTGGGAAAAATCAACCTGGGTGGGTTCAAATAATCAACCTGGGTGGGTTCAAATAATCAACCTGGGTAGGTTCAAAAAATCAACCTGGGTAGGTTTCTGTGGGTGGGATTACGCAATGATTTACAGGGCTTGTATTTTCTACTGAACGGCGTCGATGCGGCTCTTAAGGTCTAGACCGGAGAATGAAGCCCCGTCCAGTTTGACAGAGATCATGTCGTCGCCGTTGATAAGGAACACGCTGTCACCGACGACGACGGGACGACTGCACGACGAACGGCAGGGTTGGCCGGACCACAGGGTGACAGGATTCGTCCCGTCCTTGTTGATGGCCACCAGTCTGGCTTCGTCCGTAAGGTACACTATGCGTTCTCCCGCCACCGCCATCCCGACAAAACCGCATGTTCCGGTGCCCTGGGCAGCGGGATCGCACACCGAACGCGCAAGGATCACCGCATTCTTCACAAACTGTTTGTTGTGACGAATCAACCTGCCTGTCGCCGCGTCGAACCAGAAGTAATCGTCACCGCTGGCCAGCACCTGAAGTGGTCTGTAAGCCCAGTCACGTCTGATGGCCATGTCGGGCAATGCCCTGCCATCAACCGGCTCGTCCAGTCCCACGACCCACAGTCCACCGGTCAGGCCGGCAAACGCCATGACGACCACGTTGTCACCGACGGCCATCGAACTGGGCACCTCGGGCAACGCCGCCAGGGTGCGGCAATCCCGCATGCCCGCTCCACACACGGCAAGCGAGTACTCGGTCACCATCCTGGGCGCGCACTTGTCGACAAAGGCCACCCGGTATCCCTGAACAGACACCAGGCGTTCGTCCACGACCTCGATATCCACCACATCGCCGCCGGCAAAGCGCGCCAAGGACCCATCTTTGATGGCCAGCCGCGACAACGTGGCCCCCTGCCCTTCCTCCTCACAACTCATAAGGACGTCGCCCTCAAGGACCGAAAACGGTCCGCGGCAATCGCGCCCCACAAGCCTGACTGAGCCGCTGGACGGCTCAAAGAACCAGACTCCTTCGCCAAGGGGACGGTCCTTGCCAAACATCTCTCCGTCGAACACGACTCCGTCGCCGGCGGATACCATGTCGGGAAACCTTACAACTGCGTCGGAACTCTGATTGACAGCCCTGGCCTGGGCCGAACAGTCGGGATCCCGCGGCACAAAATCCGGGTCATCGACATGCCATCGCCCTGCCACCGCCCCGGTAGCACAAGCCGAGATGCTTACTGCCAGGATCCCCAGAACCACCAACCGATTCACCGCCAGAAACACCCTGTTCATCGCAGCTTTCCCCAACTATCGGGTTCAAGGTGACATGTTAGTTCGGCCTCCGGCAAACGTAAACCCCGCCACCATGCGTGTTGCGACATCATCACTCCACGTTGTATGCTTCGCCGGCCCTGGGTCAGAACTGAATCCGACCATCATGGAGAAAATCATGTTCAGGTTATTCGCCGTCCCGTCTTTCGCAGCCATGCTCGCGCTCGCCATCGTATCCGCTCCGGTTTCCTCCTCAGCCGAAGAAGGCATGTGGCTCTTCAACGACTTTCCATCAGACGCCGTTGAAGCGGCCTACGGTTTCAAGCCAGACGAAAAATGGCTGAAGAAGGCCAGACTGGCCTCGGTTCGCCTGGCCGGAGGATGCAGCGGTTCATTCGTCTCGAAGGACGGATTGATCCTGACCAATCACCATTGCGCCAGCGGATGCATCCAGCAGCTCTCGACGGCCGAAACCGACCTGATGGAAAACGGTTTCCTTGCCGAGACCAACGCTGCCGAGATGAAATGTCCCGAGATCGAGATCAATCAGCTCGTCCAGATTACGGACGTCACCGACCGCGTCAACAAGGCAACAGAGGGTAAAACCGGTCCCGACTTCGGCGAGGCGCAGAAGTCCGAGATGTCGCGCATCGAGAAATCCTGCACCCAGGGAGGCAAGTGGCGCTGCGACGTCGTCACGCTCTACCACGGTGGCGCTTACCATCTTTACCGATACAAGCGCTACCAGGATGTCAGGCTGGTGTTCGCTCCCGAGTTCCGCGCGGCGTTCTTTGGTGGGGACCCGGACAACTTCACCTTCCCGAGGTACGACCTGGACATGTCGCTGCTGCGGGTCTACGAAAACGGCAAGCCAGCGAAGTCCCCAGACTTTTTCCGTTTTTCGACCGATGGCGCCGCTGACGGCGAACTGACCTTCGTGTCCGGCCATCCCGGATCCACCCAGCGTATGCTTACGGTTTCGCAACTGACATTCCTTCGCGACATCATGTTCCCTGCCCGCCTTATGAGGCTCTCCGAGGCCCGTGGAATGCTTGCGCAGTTCGGCCGGCAAGGTCCCGAGGCACGACGCACCAGCCAGGACAGCCTGTTCGGCGTGGAAAACGCGTTCAAGGCCATCAACGGCGAATGGAGGGCCCTGCTCGACCCGGTTCAGTTCAAGAGAAAGGCGGACGCCGAGTTCAACCTGAGGGTCAACGCCGCCGACCCTGAACTGGAAGCCGCGTACGCCGCCATCGACCAGGCGCAGAAGGATTACGCAGATATATTCGATGTTTACATGCTGTTCGAGCGGGGACAGGCGTTCTCATCCGACCTGTTCACCTACGCCAGGATGCTGGTCCGTGGCAGCCGGGAACTGGAAAAGCCCGATGATCAGCGGCTGCGCGAGTACACCGACGCCAACCTTCCAGCCCTTACCCAGCGCCTCTTCAGCACGGCGCCCTACTACCCCGAAATCGACCAGGCATGGCTGACGTTTGGCCTTACCAAGATGCGCGAGAGCCTTGGAACCGACCACCCGCTGGTGAAGAAGGTGCTCGGCTCCGAGTCCCCGGACAGCCTCGCGGCGATGCTCATTGCCGGCTCGACTCTTGGCGATCCCTCGGTACGCAAGGCACTCTGGGAAGGCGGTCGCTCGGCGATCGAATCCTCGATGGACCCGATGATACTGATGGCAATGGTCATCGACGACGACGCCCGGGTGGTCCGCAAACAGTATGAAGACAAGGTCGAGGCAGTCACCCGCTCCAACAGCGCCGTCATCGCGCGCGCCTGGTTCAAGGCCGCCCAGAACCGAACGTATCCGGACGCTACATTCACCCTGCGACTCTCGTACGGCTCGGTCAAAGGATACCAGGAGCGTGGTTCTGCCATAACGCCGCTGACTGATTTCAAAGGCGCCTTTGAACGCCACACAGGCAACGATCCCTACGCGCTGCCCAAATCCTGGCTGGACGCCCGCCCACGCATCAACCTCGACAGACCGTTGAACATGGCGACGTCCAACGACATCATCGGCGGAAACTCGGGCAGCCCGGTCTTCAACAAGGATCTCAAAATCGTCGGCCTCATCTTCGACGGAAACATCCAGTCGCTGGGCGGAGCCTTCTGGTTCGACGAATCTGTGAACCGTGCCGTTTCGGTCTCGTCGGCAGCCATCATCGAGGCACTCAAGAACATTTATGGTGCCAGCAGACTGGTCAAGGAACTGACCAGATAGCCGCCAGCGCGCCTTTTCCATCGACTTTTCGTTATACTGCCGGGCAGAAGCATCGCTGTTGTCCTGATTATCACAGGTGAACCAATGACAAGGACGCTTGGTATCTTCTTTCGCGGTTTGTCTTTCGCCTCACTGATCCCGCTTATGTGTCTGTCAGCGCCAGGCTGTAGCGGCGAGTCTCCCTGCCTGGACGTGACGGAACTTGACTTCGGCCTCGACATTCCGACCGACGCAGGACCTGACTCTGCCTCGGATCTGCCTTGGGATATACCCGACACATCCACAGAACCCGGCCCGTTCGAATGGCCGGTCGCCACCGAGGACGTTGTTCTCGAGCCATCCGCGGACTGGAAGAACACGGTCCACTTCCCCGACGACCCCTTTCTGGGCGGCACCGGATACACCGGCTACATCACCGAGGTTCCACGCTGGGTCAAATTCGTGGTCCTTATGAAGGACCCGGACAAAGTCTATTTCCAGGACAGCCAGAAGTATGTCTTTCACTATGATTTCGCGCGCAACTGGATCGAACCGTTCAACCAGATGACCGCGGATGAATTCGACCTCGCGACGCTCTACAAGGAAGGACAGCAGTTGATCCTGGGCGCGGCGCTGTTCGCCCCCGGGGGTTCTCCGACCGAGGTCGGAATCCAGCTTGTCAGACAGGACTCGTACCATCCCGAAATGGTCAAGAGGGTCTGGGACGCGGTAACAAAGTCGATAATTCTGGACACGCCGGCGGCTTCAAAACAGAAGTCCCCGACACCCCGTGAGGCAACCCCCGGGACCAGCATCGACTTCTTCTACTTCCCCACCTTCGAACAGCACGATTCCGCGATACGTTTCAAGGAGTGGTACGAGCTTCACGGCATACGCATCTCGTCGGTCGATCGCTGGGCGGACGGAGACCAGTGCTACTCGAGCGGATGGGCGGTCGGCCGCCTGGTTGAGATTCCAGGGGATCAGATCGACTCGGCATACGTGTCAGGGATGCTGCTGCCCACCGACATACTCCTGACGGACGCGGTGCCTGCCGAGGTTCCTTTCGTGGCGGGCATAATCAGCACCACGGCTTCCACACCGAACTCGCATGTGGCCATCCTTTCGACCTCACTCAATATACCGTTTGTCTGGCTGGCCGACGATACCCAGGTTGAATTTGCGCGCTCCCTGGCCGGTAAGCGGGTCGCGATGTGGACGGCCGGGTCCAACATGGAGAACACCGCGTGCTCGGTGAATCTGGTCGACGCAACGGCGATCACCGACGACGATCTTGGGACACTGCTTGCGTCCAGGCTGCCGAAGCCGCTCGACTTCAAAGCCAAACAGCCAATGGCATTCTACACTGGAAATCCGGACGACCTGACTCCCGCGGACATCGTCCATTTCGGAGGAAAGGCCGCTAACTACGGCGTGTTGCGAAAGGCAATCCCGACTTACACACCCGAGGCGCTGGCAATTTCGTTCAAACTTTACGATGACCTGATGGCACAGCCTTTCGGAGATGGCACGCTCGGGCAGGCGATCAACGCCAAACTCGCGCCACACGCGTCCTGGCCACCGGACATGACGGCGCTCGACGCTGATCTGGCCACTGTAAGGGATATGATCCGCAACACTCCGCTTCCGGAAGGTGCGGACCAGATCCTTTCCGCCTTAAGTTCCTGGGAACACACCCGCAAGATTCGTTTCAGGAGCTCAACCAACGTCGAGGATGCTTCGGACTTTATCGGAGCTGGCCTGTACGACAGCTACAGCGGGTGTCTGGCCGACGATCTCGACGATGACGACACAGGGCCGTCCGCATGCAATTCACAGGAACCCCTGGAACGCGGAGTTCTGCGCGCCATGTCCAAGGTCTACGCCAGCTTCTACAACCGCAACGCGTACCTCGAACGCCTCAGGCGCGGCGTGGATGAGCCCAAGGTCGGCATGGCGATGCTGGTGCATTACTCATACCCGGATTCGAACGAATTGGCCAACGGCGTCGCGACATTCACACGCGGCGAGTACAGCGCAAACGCCAACATCGTCACGCAGGCTGGAGCAGTGTCCGTGGCGAACCCCGAAGGCACGGCTACCCCCGAGATCGTGACCGGATACCTCTGGAGCCAGGGCACCGAGCCATCAATGTCAACGATCGCCGAGTCCAGCCTGGTCCCGATCGGCGGACACGTGATGACATGGCCCGACGACTACGTGGAGTTGTTCGGGTTGCTGGATAAGATCGAAAAGAAATGGGTCGAGATGACGGGACGGACCGGCACGACACTTGACGTGGAATACAAGAAAATGGCGTGGACGACGCCAGCGGACGGCATGTTCCAGGTCAAACAGGTTCGTGAGGTTCCCGTTGCCGCCAGCGGGACCACAGTCGACACCTTCCTGATCGGTGGCGATGCGGAATGGTGCACCTTGCAGGGCGAGTCTGGCGATATCTTCGGAATGCACCGTGCCAAGGTTCGGATTTCAGCGGCGGTCAAGACCGGTTTCGTCAAGGAATTCCAGGATGACTCGTGGCTGTCCAGCATCCGGATCGAATTCGTTCGAACTGGACAGGTCAGGAATCTTGAGTACCCGGGCGCCGACGTGACCGATGTCGCGTTTTCCAGGGACGGCGACAACGTGACGATGACCTTCAAATCGAACGTGGATGAGGAAGAACTGACGTGGTATCTAGTCGCGCCCCTGCCCCTGACGCGGGACAGGCTGACGGGTCCGCTTTATTCGGCCGACGATGCGATGAACTACTGGTCCCAGATGGGGATTTCTTCCTCACAGGCCATGCCCTGGCTTGACTGGGACGGAACGGTCAGGCAACGGACGGACGAGACATCGACCATCGCTTCATGTCAGGCGCATCTGCCGATCGGGCCAGATCATTCCCTGATTGAACGCGACTACCAGCTTACCGGTGGCAGGGAGTTTGACATCGCCTTCTGGTGGCCTCCGGCGCCGTCGGGAATCACCGCTGGATACACGGCGCCGCTGGTTTCCTGGGAACGAACGGTTATCTCGGGATTCACGACCGAGCCCGTTGAATTGAACTCCTGGTGGTCACGCTCCCACAGGCCGGGACACCACAACTTCAGTGAGGACTTCGCGTTCGAGCCGCGCCTTGAGCCAGGCATCGACGCGGGCACATTGGCTGAACTTGAAGCCGCCGACATCGCCGCAGTCTACGTCATGAACATGAACACCTACCAAGGCGACTCGGGTGGGCCGATCTGCATCGAACATCTAGACGGCACGATGACCTGTGAAACTCTTTGAAGCAATCAGGAAGGCGTGACGACCGTGACTATTCCTCGCCCATGAACGGGTAGCGGAAGTCCCTGGCAGGAACGAACGTTTCCTTGATTGTGCGCTGCGAGGCCCAGCGGATCAGGTTCAGGAAGGAACCCGCCTTGTCATTGGTGCCGGAACCGCGAGCGCCGCCGAACGGCTGTTGACCGACCACCGCGCCGGTGGGCTTATCATTCAGATAGAAGTTACCGGCAGCGTGACGGAGTGCCTTCGCACACTTGATCGCCGCGTAGCGATCCTCGGCGAACACCGCGCCCGTAAGCGCGTACGGCGACGTGGTGTCGCACAGCGTCAGGGTCTGGTCCAGCGCGGCATCCTCGTACACGAAAATGGTCAGAACCGGCCCGAAGATCTCTTCCTGCATGAGCTTGAAGCGCGGGTTGGTCGTCACGACCACGGTCGGCTCGACGTAATAACCGATCGAATCGTCGTATCCGCCACCACAAAGGATCTCTGCCTCGGGCGATGTCTTCGCGAACTCGATGTATCGCTTGTGGTCGTTGAACGCATTCTGATCAATGACCGCACACATGAAGTTACGGAAATCGGTCGGCGCGCCCATCTTGATCTGACCGACCATGTCGACGATCAGGTCTCGCGTCTTCGGCCAGATGGAACGCGGGACGTAAGCGCGGGACGCGGCCGAGCACTTCTGACCCTGGAATTCGAACGCACCACGGACCATCGCGGTCGCCAGGGCGGTGGCATCGGCGGACGGATGCGCGAAGATGAAGTCCTTTCCACCGGTCTCACCGACGATCCTGGGATACGTACGGGCGGTCGGCAGGTTGGCAGCGATCTGCGCCCACATGTTGTTGAAGACGGCCGTCGAACCCGTGAAATGCACGCCGGCGAGGGCTGACGACGACATGACGGGATTTCCGACCTGTCCGCCCGAACCGGGGATGAAGTTGATGACTCCATCCGGGAACCCGGCGGCCTTCAGAAGCTGCATGATGTTGTACGCCGTGAAAACAGCCGACGATGCCGGCTTCCAGAGCACCGTGTTACCCATCAGTGCCGGGGCGGTCGGCAGGTTGCCCGCGATAGATGCGAAATTGAAAGGCGTCACCGCGAATACGAACCCCTCGAGCGGACGGTACTCGACGAAATTCCAGACGCCCGGGGAACTCTCGGGCTGCTGATCATAGATAAACTTCATGTAGTACGGGTTGAACCGGAAGAAGTCGATCAGTTCGCAGGCAGCGTCAATTTCGGCCTGATAGACGGTCTTGGACTGGTTCAACATGCAGGCGGCGTTCATACGATCACGCCATGGACCGGCCAGCAGTTCGGCAGCCTTGAGCATGCAGGCGGCTCGATCCTCCCACGGGGTCTCGGACCAGGTCTTCCATGCCTCGTCAGCGGCCTTGACTGCCATCGCGACCTCATCAGGTCCGGCCATGTGATAGGTGGCCAGGACATGATTGTGGTCATGGGGGCAGACGGCCTTCCCGAGCTTTCCAGTCCGGACTTCCTTTCCGCCGATTATCAAAGGAATCTCTATCTGTTCCCCCAGCATCTCGGCGATCTTCGCCTTCAGGGTCGCCTTCTGGGCCGACCCCGGTGCATAATCGCGAACCGGTTCATTCTTGGGCCTTGGAATCTGGACGTTGGCATTAGGCATACAGACCTCGAACAAAAAAGTGTGAAAATCCCATCCTGTCAGGCGAAGTCCCGGAGAAGGCATGTCGCCTGAACGGCGGCGTGGAGACAGTAACATTGCACGCGCGCGCGTGGCAATCCCCAAAAAGCACCCCGATCTACCCCCATTTCATCAACCTGGGTACTCAAAAAAATCAACCTGGGTGGGTGAAAAAATCAACCTGGGTAGGTATACGGCGAGAAGGTCAAAAGCGACTAAAGTCTGGCATTACGGAGAGTTAAACAGCCCGGACACACCGTCGACCGCGTTCTTGATGCCGGAGGTCGATCCTCCGATACCAGGCTGGCCGTTCGACAGGGTATTGTTTCCCGGCAGGGTCAGAACTGTATCCGAGAGGTACACGGCATAAGACACGCCACCTGCACCGCCACCACCCTTGCCGCCGTTGGTACCCTGTCCCCCTGTTCCGCCTTCCCCGGAGTAGTATCCACTTTGACCGTTCGTCCATGGCCCGCCGAGACCGCCGGTTCCACCGGTTCCACCGTTACCTCCGACACCGCCGTCACCTGCGTCCGATGTGGATATCACACAGTTCTCAATCCTTGCGCCGGTCGACTGATCCAGCAGAACACCCAGCGAAGCGCCGCCGGCCTTGCCGCCAGGCCCGCCGCCACCAGCGCAGCCACCGGCACCACCGCCACCGCCGCCACTACCGTATTGCACGCCGGACTGGGAGGATACGCCTCGACCGCCGCCGCCGCCACCACCACCATGACCGCTGCACCCATCCTCGCCGTTCGTGCCAGCGGTACCAAGCCAGTATCCGCCCACGACAGAACCAACCGTCTGCGCCCCGCCACGATCCTGCCCGGACACGGAGCACCCGGCCCCGTTTCCGCCGTCGCCAGCCCAGGTTGAAACACCGCCAGAACCTCCGGCACCGCCGCCCTCGCCCACGATGTTACCCGGCATACCGGCGTATCCCGACGAACTCGAGCCTCCTATTCCGCCGACACCGCCCTCACGACCGCAGGCAGACACCCCGCCGGCCCCGGGTGTTCCGATGCTGCTGCCGGTGCCGCCATTTCCGCCTTTGACACCGTTTGCCCCAACCGGAACCTCTGTCACATTGCCACCCGGTCCAACAGAAACATTGAGCCGGTACAACCCAAGACCGGGACACTCTGAACACTTAACCCCGTACACATCGACGCCGTCCGACGCCTGGACCTCGGCACCGGCCACAAGCGTCAGACTCGCGAACCATGCCTCCTGACCAACATCGACCGCATCAATCGCAATGGTTCGGCCAGCCGTCTTTCCCATCGCCACTATCGTGGTCACATTCATCTCGGAGTACGTCCATGCGCCGTCCGTGGAAAATCCACCGATCAGCGACACTGGACCGACAACCGTTACGTTTTCCTCGTACACGCCGGCAGCGATATACACATGCTTCCTGATGAAGGTTCCCTCTGCAGAATCGACCGCCTTCTGGATGGTCCTGAAGGGAGCGGAAGCCGAACCGTCCGCCAGGTCGGACCCAGTCGTGGACACATACCAGGCCAGATCCGGACGACCATCGCTTCCGTCGCAGTCCTCATCGACCCCGTTGCCGGGCTGATCAAAATCCGACACGAAATAGCATTCACATCCGTCGTTCACGCCTCCAGTCGTGCTCATCCATCCGGACTCGCACACAAGCTGGCACGAAAAGTCTATCAGGCCGACACATATCCCGGTCGTGTGTGGCGGCATCGGGTTCTGCATGAACGCACAGTCCCTGCAGGATCCGCCGACCCCGTCATCGCCGCAGCACCAGTCGACATTATTTACCGCACATAGATTTCCATCAGCGTGGTAACCAGAAAGACACTCGAACGAACAGCCGGTGTCACCGCAAGCGGGAACCGCGTGGGCAGGCGCCGACGTGCAGGTGGCATCACACTCGCCACAGTTCTCGTTGGTCAGCAGGTTCTCCTCGCAGCCGGTCGAATAGATCCCGTCGCAATCCCCCCAGTCCTCCCGACAATCAAGCGCGCACTGCCCGTCCCTGCACGCCCTGTCAGCGTTTGCCTGGCTGTAACACAACGTACACGATGGCCCGCATGCGTTCGGGTCGCTGTCCGACTTGCAGCTGCCTCCACACTGATGATATCCATCCAGGCATGTAAACGAGCACTGCCATGCACTGCCGGACATGACACAAGTCGGAGCCGCTCCCGACACGGCTGTGGTGCAGGGACTGCATCTGGTCCCACAGTTTTCAATCAAGCTGTCGTCGACGCACGCGCACGAACACTTGTGCGTTCCTGGCGCGCAATCCGCAGCCGTTCCGCTCAAAACAACGCAGACAGGAATGTCCCCCGGCATCCCTTCGTATGAAAGGCATATTGTGGCCTCGTACTCCCCGACAGAAGCCGGCGTGAAAGAGAACTGCAATTCCACCGATCCACCGTCGCCCACCAACAAATACGGAAAAGATGCAGGCGAACCGCTCACCCCGATGGCGGGCGATTCAACCTCGAACCAGATGTCCGTCAGGACCATCGATTCATCACCCGGATTCATCAGTCTAAGGTTCAGGGGTGTTCCCGGACATCCCGGCACGACACTCCCGAAAGACAATTCGGTAACGTCCGGTTCCAGAATCAGCTCGCCGACTATCGCATCCGTGTCTATATCCACCGCCCCCGGATCCACAGGCGAATTATCCCGGCCTTCATCAGCCTGGGCATCGTCCGCGCCAGTGTCGTCAATCGCGTCGAACCGGGCATCGCCGCCCCCGTTGTCCACGAGGACGTCGATCCCGTGATCCATTCCGGCGTCCGACGTGTCCGCATTTGCATCCTGAACGTCCTGTCCGGAATCCTTGGACGAGTCCGTTCCTTCCGCGTCATGCCCAGTCTCTCCGGCCGTATCAACATTCACCTGGTCGTAAACGACATCGACCAGCAAGGATACGTCCCCATCCAGCGCATCCTGTGATATCGGACCTGTCGTTGTGCATCCCACGGACAACGCCACGAGCACGACAACGAGCCCCCAGACAACACAAACCTTCGAATTCATATCTATTCCCTCCCTGTCCGAATCATGCCGGGCATCATCGGAACAGGACTGTCGTGAACTGATAAGCTGGCTGGATTCTAGGCCCGGCCGGACAGGGGCGCAAGCGTTCTGATGGTGTCCATGACGCCTTCAGCTGACGATGACGCTGGCTCGCGAGACTATTGAAAACAACGAAAACCAATGAACTTGGATGAGCCGGTCAAAGGGTTTGACATACGATTGTAAACTCTGCTTTCCTCGATTCTGGCGTTGGACCCACCGCCTCGATGTACACGTGCCGCGCCCGGGTTTTCCATCTGCCAGACAGAACCGTCGCCAGGCGCGTCCTGGTAGTTCCCGTGCCACGGGTCCTCGACCCACTCAGATACATTTCCAGCCATATCCATGCAACCGAAAAACGATTTGCCCGCCGGGAAAGACCCGACTTCGCGGGTATACGGTCCGGAGCATTCGTCCACCGCGGTCCATGCCAGCGAACACGTCGGCCCCTGGTTTCCCCACGGATACTTTCGACCATCCGTCCCGCGAGCTGCGTACTCCCACTCGGATTCGGATCCCAGACGTGCCCCAGCCCACGTGCAGTAAGAGACTGCGTCCTCCCACGTCACGCAATTGATCGGATGCCTGTCCATGCCACTCCTGGGACCATTGCAGCCGACGTCGTCCCCTGCTGGCAGACAAGCCCCTGTTGCAACGCATTCCCGGTACTGCGCCACGGTGACCTCGTACGTCCCGGCCAGAAACGATTGCATGACAACCGTGTGTGGAGGCAACTCGTCACTTGAACAAACCTTGTCGACAGTCGCGGCGTCGGCAACACATCCCATCACGAAAGTCCCGGCTGGAACCTCTACAAAGTCGATGTCCGGGCACTCTCCGCACGTCCCGCCGCAAACGCCGCAGACGCACTGACCCTGACGACACTTGAAACCGTCACCACATTGACCGCACTGGCCGCCGCATCCGTCATCGCCGCACTCCATGCCCTCACACGACGGTACACAGTTCGGATCCGTCTCGGACACGTCGTCGGTCGAGTTCCCGGCACAACCCGACAACAACACGATCAGCATCGCAGGGCACCACCTGACCACGAAAGCACCTCCCGGAGAATGGCCGCCCATTGTAATTGAAAAAAAAAGGATTTGAACCTCCCGGGACGATGCGTTATTCAGTCGCTCGCCTTTTCTGGGAGAACCCGATGAGACCTATCAATTTTGCAGTGATAACAGCGACGCTGACGTGCCTGTCCATAGGATGTGGCGAGACCCGCGAGCCTGAAGACACCGTCCAGTCTGAAGACGCCGTCCAGTCTGAAGACGCCGTCCAGTCTGAAGACGCCGTCCAGGATGCAGTGAATGACATCGGTTCGGATGTTCAGCCCGTGCCGGAGCCGCCTCACGCGAACTGTGGAATGCCTTCGTATGATTTTCTACCCGCAGGCGCCACGGGCGATCTTGTCGAATCCGATTCTGTTTCGATGCTCACACTGGACGCCGCAACCATCAACGCGCTTCTCGAACAGTTTGAGTTCTCGGCCCTGAGTCCCGTCCCTTACGGAGTTGTCACGCATCGATTCCGCTACACCACGCAGGATCGCGGTCAGGCAATCGAGGCCACCGGGATGATCTCGTTCCCGGCTGACAGCAAGCCGCTGACCGACCCATTCCCAATCCTGGTGTATCAGCACGGCACGTCCGGTTTCTCGGATCCCTGCGCCCCCAGCAACGAGGCGTTCTGGCTTCAAGACGGCGCCCTCGGACCGGCTGTGGCATCGCTCGGGTTTATCGTTATATCCCCCGATTACATCGGCATGAACGGCTTTGGAGACCCTGCTACCGTCCGCCACGGGTACCTGGTCGGAGAACAGACGGCGATCGGTGCCTGGGATGCCGTCCGAGGCGGTCTCAAACTGCTCGATTCGCTTAACGTTCATCCCGTTGCGTCCAACGACGTCGTGCTGTGGGGAGTTTCCCAGGGCGCCCATGCATCACTGTTCACTGAACTTTGGGGGCCATGGTACGCCCCTGAGTTCAACGTCCGTGCCGTTGTTGCCCTGGTTCCTCCAACCAATCTGTTCGCCCTGCTGAAGAAGGCATTGGAGTCAATCAACGATTCAACAGGCCTGCTGGCGGTCAGCGTGATCACGATGAAGCTCTGGTATGAGCCGGAACAGGAGCTTGATCTTATCTTCACAAACGAAGAACCGTACTTCATCGCCAGTGACGCACCCAGCTACCTGTTCCCGACCGAAGGGTGCAGCATCAGCATCGGTCAGGACGTCGACATCGACAAGCTGACCCTGGAACAGCTTTTCACGCAAACCGCTATCGATGCCGCTTCCGACGACAACTGGTCGGCTATCGCCCCCTGGGACTGCTTCTATCGCGAGAACGCCCTTTCAACCACGTCGGTGCAGCCTTCGCGCTTCACGCCGACATTGATGGTTTACGGAGAGATCGACGACATGGTCGATACGGCCTCCCAGCGGCCCGACTTCGAAACCCTGTGTGACATGGGTTATCGTCTCGATTATCTGGAGTGCTCAGGCGCGGGGCACTCGCAGGCCGCGCTCTGGTCACTTCCGGAACAGTTCCAGTGGATTCGGGATCGCCTGGCCGGTTTGCCCCTGCCTGAAGATGAAGCGTGCCAGGTCCAGCAGCCGGTGCAGTGTTCCGCCACACCTGTCGACTGACTCGATGCTGTTTCGTTGAAAACATCCTGGTCCTGAGACACTTCAAACAATTGCTGTTCAATTCCTCAATTTCTGCATTGACATCCATGCAAGCTCCCCGACAATTCCGCCCAGTTACGACCCTCGCCGACATCAGGGAAAGGAGCTGGATTTGGAGACGATTATCCACTCATGCCCGTCGCCGCTGCCGTGGAACAGGACCGGATACATACTGCTTGAAGACGGCACTGTGTTCCCGGGCCTCCCGTTCGGATGGCGCGGTATACGGCTGGGCGAAGCGGTGTTCTCGACCGGCATGGCTGGCTACCAGGAGGCTCTGTCGGACCCTTCCTACTGCGGTCAAATCCTGGCGCTTACTGTTCCGCATGTCGGCAACTACGGCGTCAATCCCGAGGACATCGAAAGCCGAAGGCTGCACCTGGCCGGCTTCGTGGTGACCAGTTACAGCAGACTCCACAGCAACTGGCGCGCGCGCGGAACACTGCAGGACATGCTGCGGGCGAACGGGGTGCCCGGACTTGAAGGGGTCGACACCAGGGCGTTGGTTCTGCACCTCCGCACACGGGGTACGATGAAGGCCGCGATCGTGACCGACGGTTCTCCCGCGGATCTGATTGCGGACAGGCTTGCAACCTTTGAAGGAATCGATCACCTGGACCTGACCAGACAAGTGACCGTGGATGCGCCGGAACCATTCGACCTGATGCCTGAGGAGACTCCTCCCATGCCCGTTCGCCGCTGTAGTCGACGGCTTCGGGTGGCGGCGATCGATTTCGGCATGAAACGCAACATCGTGCGGAATCTGGCCTGGCGAGGCTGTCAGGTGACGGTATTCCCGTCGGGAACCGACGCGCGGGAGATACTCGACTCTGCCCCGGACGGAGTGTTCCTGTCTAACGGCCCCGGAAACCCGGCAACGGTCCTGGCCGGGATTTCGACAGTCTCCCGGCTTCTTCGCGAGCCGGATCTTCCGATATTCGGGATCTGTCTGGGACACCAGATTCTGGCTCTGGCGCTTGGGGCCCGAACCATGAAACTTGCTTTCGGCCACCGTGGCACAAACCATCCGGTCCAGGAAGTCAAAACCGGGCGAGTCTGGATCACCAGCCAGAATCATGGCTTCGCCGTCAATCCAGATGGCCTGCCGGACTGCCTTGAGGTCACTCATCTGTCCCTTCATGACGGAACGATCGAGGGTCTGAGGCTGCGGGATCGCCCTGTGTTCTCGGTGCAGTTTCACCCCGAAGCCAGTCCAGGTCCGCGCGACGCGCTTGTCCTTTTCGACCGGTTCATGGAGTCGATGGAGACCCGCCGCGACACTGACAGACCTCGAAGCGTGCAGACGAACAATGGACGCGGCACCGACGGAGGCAACATCTGATGCCGAAAGACCCCTCACTCAAGACAGTGCTGGTGCTGGGTTCAGGCCCAATCGTCATCGGACAGGCGTGCGAGTTCGACTACTCCGGCGTTCAGGCGGTTCGGGCGCTGAAGGAAGAAGGCATCAGGGTCGTTCTGCTCAACCCCAACCCGGCGACTGTGATGACCGAGGTCGATACGGCCGACGCAACCTACATCGAGCCGCTGCGCCCCTGGGTGGTGCGCAGGATCCTTGAACGCGAGAACGTGGATGGCGTCCTGACAACGCTTGGGGGTCAGACCGCTCTGAACCTGGCAATCGAATGCCACGAACGCGGACTCTGGTCGGAGTTCAACGTCAGACTGCTGGGAGCGGGTATTGATTCGATACGTCTGGCCGAGGATCGCGAGGAGTTCAGGAAGGCCATGGAGTCCATCGGACTGCCCTGCTCGCGCGGATATCTGGCCAGGTCGCTGGAAGAGGGACTTAAGGCGGTCCACGAGATAGGCCTGCCTGTCATTCTCAGACCTTCATTCACACTTGGTGGCGAAGGTGGCGGGATCGCAGAAACGATGGAAGAGGCTGGCTCCATCATCGAGGCGGGTCTCAGGGCCAGTCCAGTCGGCTCGATCCAGATCGAGGAGTCACTGATCGGATGGAAGGAGTTCGAGCTTGAGGTCATCCGGGACAAGGCCGACAACGGCATCATGGTCTGCTCGATCGAGAATGTCGACCCGATGGGCGTCCACACCGGCGACTCGGTCACAGTCGCGCCGGCGCAGACGCTGACCGACAAGGAAATTCAGACGCTGCGTGACTGGTCCCTGAAGATCCTTCGGCGGATCGGCGTGGAATGCGGCGGGTCCAATGTTCAGTTCGCGCTTCACCCCGAAACAGGTCGATTGATCGTGGTCGAGATGAATCCACGGGTCAGCCGATCATCGGCCCTTGCGTCCAAGGCGACAGGGTACCCGATCGCCAGGGTGGCGACCCTGCTGGCCATCGGATACACGCTGGACGAGCTGCCGAACCGTATCACCAGGACGACCGTGGCCGCCTTCGAGCCATCCCTGGACTACGTCTGCGTAAAGATTCCGCGGTGGGCTTTCGAGAAATTCCCGGGACTGAATCAGCGCCTCACGACAAGGATGCAGTCAATCGGCGAGGCCATGGCGCTGGGAAGAACTTTCACCGAGGCGCTGGGAAAAGCCATCCGCAGTATCGAGAAGGGGCGACCACGCCTTCTTGGCCTGTTCGAGTCGATGCCCGACGAGGAACTTGCATCCCGCCTGACCGACACTTCGCCCGACCGCCTGCTGCTGATCGCCGAGGCTCTCAGGCGCGGATGGCCCCGAACGGCACTGTCCCGTGTCACGGGCTGGGATCCGTGGTTCCTGTCGCAGGTCAGATTGATGGTCGGAACGATGACCAGGGTCGCCAGTTTCAGGAATGGTGTCCTGCCGGCCTCCCTATACTCCCTGGCCAAGTCCCACGGCCTCGGCGACGCCGAAATCCACGCCGCCATCGCCCCCGAAAAAATCAACCTGGGTGGGTCGAAACAGCCCTCAAAAATCAACCTGGGTGGTTGCGACCGGGAAAGATTCGAGCCGGGATTCAGGGGAGTTGACACCTGTGCTGGTGAGTTCGAGGCTGGCTCTCCCTATTTTTACAGCGCCCACGGCACGGTCAGCGAAGGGTCCGGTCTTGGCGACAAGGCGGTCATAATCCTCGGAAGCGGCCCGAACCGGATCGGCCAGGGCCTTGAGTTCGACACCTGCTGCGTTTCAGCCGTGGCCGGTCTTCGCGACGAGGGGCTGCATCCAATCCTTTACAACTGCAATCCTGAGACGGTGTCCACGGACTTCGACACCGCCGACCGGCTCTACTTCGAGCCGGTGACCGAAGAGGACGTGCTGGCCGTGTGCAGACGTGAACGGCCCAGGGGGGTCATCGTCGGTCTCGGAGGTCAGACGCCGCTGAAGGTCGCCGCCCGCCTGGAGCAGGAAGGGATTCCCATACTGGGCACCAAGCCCGCCGGCATCATGCTTGCCGAGGATCGCGAGGAATTCGCGTCTCTGTGCGTTCGCAACGGAATTCTCATCCCGGAAAGCAGAACCGCACACACCGCCGACGAAGCCATCAAGGCCGCGGCTGACCTCGGTTATCCGCTGATGCTGCGGCCGTCGTTCGTGCTCGGTGGCGAGGGCATGGCGATCGTGTGGAACAGCGAAGAGCTACGCGCGCGACTTGATTCCGCAATTCGCGTGACTGAAAGCAATCCCCTGCTGCTTGATCGATTCCTGGACGACGCCACCGAGATCGACCTTGACGTCATCTCCGATGGCACCGACGTCCACCCGTGCGGATTCCTGGAACACATCGAGCCTGCAGGCATCCACAGCGGCGACTCGATGCAGGTTTACCCGCCCCAGACCGTCTCGACCGTCGAACAGGACCGAATGCTGGAAGTAGCTTCGACTCTCTCCAGGGAACTTGGCGCCGTCGGGCTCATGAACCTGCAGTTCGCACGATGTGACGGACGGCTTTATCTGCTGGAAGTCAATCCGCGCGCCAGCCGCACGGTACCGTTTCTCCACAAGGCATCCGGTGCTCCCTGGGCAAGATTTGCCGCCCGCGTCATGGCCGGGGCCAGGCTCGTTGACCTGAACCTGCCGATGCCCGACCCCCGTGGACGTGTCTGGGTCAAGGCGCCGGTGTTCCCATTTGCTCGATTCGGCGTGGATCCCGTTCTTGGCCCCGAAATGCGATCGACCGGGGAAGTCATGGGTTCAGGTCCTGGTTTCGGGCATGCGCTGGTCAAGGCTCTTCGCGCGGCGGGCTGCGTCCTGCATCGCTCGGGAGCGGTATTCGTCAGCCTCAATCGACGCGACAGGAACAGACCACGAGTACTGGAACTGGTACGACTCTTGAAGCAATGCGGCAGTGGAATCCACGCTACGGAAGGAACCGCCGCTTTTCTGGCGGAACACGGCGTTCAGGCACGTGTCGTCGGCAAACTCGGCGAGGGCCCGGACGACGCCATCTCTATGCTGAAGAATGCTGGAATCTCTCTGGTCCTGAACACGCCGGCGGGCCACCGCGGGCGAACCGACGCCGCGGCGATCAGGGTCGCATCCGGGGTCAACGGAGTCGCATGCATAACGACTCTCGAAGGCTGCATAGCCGCCCTTCGCGGAGTGCTTGTTCTGCGCGAGGCGAAACTGGATGTGTCATCTCTGCAGGCCTGCAGCCCAAAATTGTGTGATCCAGATGCCCTTACGGGTGTTCAAAAGGAAAACACCGGCGTATAATGTCTGACGGCATTTGGGGTCGAAATGGAGGTATTCTCATGACCAATCTCACTTCTAGGATGCTGGTTCTGGCATCAATCGTGGCGCTTGCAGGTGCATGGGGCTGCGGCGATGGAGACAACGGAACCGACGACGGCAACAATCACGACACGATCGCCACGGACGAAGGTGGCACGGACACCAACGGTACCGACGCCAACGTCGAGGACACCAACGGTACCGACACCAATGTCGAAGATACCAATGGTACTGACACCAACGTCGAAGATACCAACGGTACCGACACCAACGTCGAAGATACCAACGGCACCGACACCAACGTCGAAGATACCAACGGCACCGACACCAATGTCGAAGATACCAACGGCACCGACACCAATGTCGAAGATACCAACGGTACCGACACCAACGTCGAAGATACCAACGTTACCGATACCAATCCTCCGGAATGTGGGGACAATCAGCAGATCGCTGACCTGCTCGCACTCACCGAGGGACCGGTCGACATGACGCTGTGTGGCGTCATGGTTACCAAGGTCACTGCCAAGGGTTGGTACATCGCGGACGACAGCTCGACCCGCGGCATGTACATCTACGAAGGCACCAACCCGGACTGGGGCTACTCGGTTGCGGTTGGCGACTACGTTTCGATGCATGTGACCACGTTGGGCAGCTTCAGGGGTCTGCAGCAGATCACCGGCAAGGACACCATCACCGTTCAGGGCAGCGGCGATGCTTCCGCTTTCATCGTTGACCTCTCCGCAGGTACTGTTCTCACCGAGGACATCGAAAGCCGCGTGGTGAAGGCGACCGGCTTCAAGGTCACCTCCAGGAACGGCAAGTCCGGAACCATTGAATACGGCACCGCGACCGATGTCATGGTCTACGTCGAATACACCGATATTCCGTGCATCGGAATGACCGGCGATGTGGTCACTGGCGTAGTTAACCAGTACGACGCCAACTTCCAGATCGTCCTGAACGAGGAAGCCGACCTCGAAAACGTCAGCGTCGAAACCTGCGAAGAAGGCCCGGTTTTCAACATGGACAACTGGGGCTTCGAACAGCAGAGCGTTGCCGAGGATCCGCCCGAAGGCTTCATCAAGGGCACCGGCAACACCTACACCTGCGCCAGAGTCGCTGACGGCGGAGCCGATGGCACGGCCGGTATCGTCCTGACCTGGACGTCCGATTCCAACCAGGACCTGGTTCAGGGTTACAAGTACCCGACGGCTGAAGGCCACAACGTGATGGTCTCGGTCGACCTCCTTGACAACGACACCGCGGGCAGGGTTCGCATGGGTCTGGCGTTCCAGGATATGGACGGCAACTTCATCAGTGGTTCCAGCTCCTGGGCCGCTGACTACTCCATCGACAGCGCGTCCTGGCAGGTGCTCTCTCACTCGGCGGTTGCCCCGGCCGGCGCAGCTACCGCGACCGGTACGCTCCGCATGTACGACTACGGCGCCCCGAATGGAACCTGGGATCCATCCAATCCCCACGCTTCCGTCA
>CAZNJW010000006.1:43603-43856 GCA_964573455.1 uncultured Anaeromyxobacteraceae bacterium
TAGCATCACCCCTTCGATAAGGCAGGACTCAATCAATGAGAAATCTCAAGGGCAGAACTGTTCTAGTGACGGGCGGCGCAGCCGGAATCGGGCGTCTGATGTCGCTTGACATGGCTCGTAAGGGCGCGCGCGTGATCATATGGGACATCAACCAAACCAACCTCGACAGGACCGTAGAAGAGATCCGTCAGATCACTCCCGACGCCGGATGGGGCTTTGTGGTTGACGTAACGGACCGTCAAGGAGTGTACGC
>CAZNJW010000007.1:0-42475 GCA_964573455.1 uncultured Anaeromyxobacteraceae bacterium
ACTCGGTGGCCGAAAGCTGCTTGACCGTCACATAGGCAAGCGCGGAGAGCACGGCCGACAGCAGTGTCAGCGATACCCAGATTCCAGACGACGCCATCTCCGGACCGACCAGCAGCGCCACGCCAACAAAAGCTATCAAGGCCACGGGCAGAACGTGAAGGGCACGGTGTTCCTTCAGAAGGATCGCAGAAAAGATCACGGTAAAAACAGGGGAAGACTGGTTCAGTACGACCGCCGTCGAAAGCGGCAGCCGCTCGATACCAAGGAAAAACAGACACATCGCCAGAAATCCGAGCAGCGACCTGCGAAACAGCAGCACATGACGCTCTGACCTGAACGACCCCTGCCTGACAAGCACCATTATCCCCAGCGGGATCACGCCGGCGACACTCCTGAAGAACAGGGACACCAGGAAGGGCATCTCCCTGGTTGAAGCCTTGACCGCCGCGCCCATCAGGGCGAACGACAGCGCCGAGCCCGTCATGAGCAGAACAGCGTTAAGGAGTTTGCGGTCCGATTTGGACCCTGCAGGCATGGGGTACTACCTAGCGGACGACGCCCTTTCCACCGAAGACGTCGCGAATCTCGAGGGACGGGCCCTTCTTGCCGGAGCCCTTCTTCGGGCGCTGAACCTCGACGACAGGAGGCGGAGCCTCGTAGACGGCGGCCGGAACAACACCGACCAGCGTCACCGCATCCACGGTCCGTGCCGGACGCAGCGTCTGTGGTCCCCATGCGACTGGAGCGGTCAGGATCATTCCACTGCGCGCCCTTTCGATGGACGTGCCGACGTTGAAGGCCACCGGTTCGCCACGAGGCATGGCAAACCACGCCACGGCGCCGCCGACCACAAGGACCGCGACCACGACGGCAATAATCCAGCCGTGCCCGCTCTTTTTCTGTACCTGGGCCCCCTGAGCGACGGGAGCAGCTTCAACCTTCGGTCTGGCCGCTTCCTCTTTCTCGCGCTGACGGGCCTCATATTCCTTCAGGGCGGCCTCGCGCTTACGGCGTTCTTCCTCGACGCGGGCACGGGCCTCGGCGGCACGACGACGCTCTTCTTCTTCCCTGGCGATTTTCTGGGCGTCCTGCTGAACCCTGACCGCGCCCATCAAGGCCGCGGCCTCGTTGTTCACCTCTTCCCGGGATCTTTCAAGGATTCCCTCAAGAACCCCTTTTCCGGACTTCGGCTTGCCAGATTCCTCGGTTCCGCCGATCGCCGGGATGTCGTGGTGCCTGAATGCACTGGTCCTGGGAGGAGGAGGCGGAATCGGCGCCGAAGGGGGAGGTGGTGGCGGTGGCGCGTCTGGAATAGCAGGTGCGTCCGGAATCGCGGGCGCGTCCGGAACACTGACGTTCGGCGCCGAAACTGCCTGCTGACCGACCGTCTGTTCGACCGCCGAATCCTCGGCACTGCTGGAATCGACCGGTTCTCCCGGTCCCCTGTTCTTCTTTTTCCTGGCCATTTCACCCTTCCCGCAAGGACCCTGTCACAAAACGCGCAGATCCGCCTTCGATACTATTGTCCCGGACGGTTCGAGTCAACCGCATCCTTTCAACATCGATCACTGTTTCAGACAGGAATCACTCCCAGGCGCCGCATCCCCACCTGAGAAATTTCGCCCGGGCGCGAAGGACGTTCTCGGAATACTTGAAATTCGCCGGCACTCCCGATTTCTTCAACGCGCGTCGAGGCATCCCGTACCCCGCATTGTAGGCGGAAAGTCCCAGTATCATGTCGTTATTGAAGTACTTCAGAAACCGACCCAGGATTTTCGCCCCGCAACGCGCATTTTCAAGCGGGTCCAGCAAATCCTGACACCCCAGCCAGTTGGCGGATCTGGGCATCACCTGAGTCAGTCCCACGGCGCCGGCGCGCGAGATGACGTTCACGCAAAACGCACTTTCAACGCGCATTATGCCGAAAAGAACACCGGGGTCGATTCCCGACTCGGTGCCGACAATCCTGGCGACTTCCCATGCCTTTTCACAGGTGATGGGCCGAGCCACGTATTCAAACATCTTCGAATCGCGTCTTTCACGCAAAGCCCACTCGGCCGCGACACGCCTGAATCCCTGTGGAATCTCGAAGGTTCTTCTCTCAAGAGTTACCGACTCGTCGGCAACGACCCTGACGTCAAGCGGAAGCAGTGGACCGACGGAAGCCGCGCCCAGGACATCGGAGTTCGCGCCGCCGGCGCCTGCGGTGGAAACGGTAGCGCACCCGGCGGCGGTCACGGAAAGCATCAGAAGCCAGCACGCCAGCATCCGTGCGGGCCACTCCCCGCAGGCATCCCGTACAACCTTCCCCGACATTGCCTGGACAGTCCTCATCGCCGCCTCTGCGAAATATCGTCCGCCGTCATTCCCTGCGCGAATTTCGCCCGGGGACGCACGATGTTCTATCATACAACCCGTGGAAACCGCGAATACATGGCAGGCCGTGTCGACGACCGCCACCGCCGCAACGCCGGGACTGTTGTCGTTGATAACGATCGCGATACTGCTCTCGACAGCGATTCCCGTGTCTGCCAGCCCCGACCATGAGGTGGCGCCGGCCGAAGTCCTGATACCCCACAAGGACATCGGCCGCGGAGATCTGCATTCCGAGACAGTCGCCGCGGCCAGCAGATTGATCGGCCTGAAGAACAGCTTCGATCACGACAGTTTCATAGCGCACATCATCTACGTGACTGCCTTGTCGGGCAGGGACATCTTCCCGGCCGACAAATGGGCTTCGCGCTTCACACGCAAGGTAAGCGCGGCTGGCAGGATCCACAGGAAGGGCACGCCACGTCCCGGGGATCTGGTTTTCTTCAGTCTGTCGGATCGCGCGCCGCACTCGGCGAAGGCGACGAAAGTGATGGTCGGAGTCGTCGAGAAGGTCACGGAAAGCCGCATCACATTCGTCATGGCCGGAAGCCGCGGCGTCCAGCGCGGCACAATGGGAATCGGCAAGGCCAGGGTTAAGGAAACCAGATTGAAGTCATGCACGCCCCCGCCGCCGAAGAAAGACAAGACAGCGAAGACCTCAAAGAAAAAAAAGACCTCTAAAAAGGGCGGGACCTCCACAAAATCCAGCGCTACTAAAAAATCCAGCACCACGAAAAAGGCCAAGCCCGCCAAGCTTCCCTGCACGACATCCGATCTCTACATTGGGTTCGCGGACATCGAGGATGTAGCGCTCACCATGAATCCCACGCCCCCTGCCGACTGGAAATCACCTGAAGCTGATTGAAGACCCCGGACGGACGACCTGACAGCCTGTAATCTGAATCAGAGGATCGTCACCAGCGCCCGCGGCAGTTCCGACAGAAACACGGACGGACGGCAGGATTCCACGAAGCCGCGACTCATCCTGGTTCTTGAATATGAAAGGTACAGAACGTCACGCGCACGCGTCATGGCGACGTACATCAGGCGTCGTTCCTCTTCCAGTGCATCGCGCTCGCACTGCTGCGCGATCGCGGCGGTCGGGGCCGTCTCACGGCGTGGCCTGAGTGGAAAAAGGCCATGCTCAAGACCGGTCACGAACACACATTCGAACTCCAGCCCCTTGGCCGCGTGGACCGTCATCAGGCTGACCACGTCGCCATTGCCGCCATCGTCCAGCGGCTGGACCAGCGCGACCTTGTCCAGAAACGCCGCCAGTGAACGTTCGCCGGTCATGTTCGTGAATTCCTGCACGGAATTGACCAGTTCGTCGACGTTTCCGAGACGCTCCCTGGCCTCGTCCGAATCGTCCGACTCAAGCGCGGCACGGTATCCGGATATAACAAGAACCCTCTCAAGAACATCGCGCGAGTCATGATCCCGGGCGTACACCGCGAGATCGCAGATCATCTCCACAAACCTCTGGATCTTGTCCCGTGTACCCCTGGCCGCTTCGTCGCCGACCGCCGCGAGAGCCTGCAACAACGGGAGGCCTGATTCCTCGGAACGCTGCCGTGCCTTGTCCATCGTCACCTTGCCGATTCCGCGCGCCGGCACGTTGACTATCCTGTCCAGACTGACCGAGTCGAGCGGGTTCACCAGCAGCCTGAGGTAGGCGATCACATCCTTGACCTCGGCCCGCTGGTAAAAACGCATCCCGCCAACGACCCTGTGAGGAATCTTGCTTCTCCTGAGCGCGTCTTCGAACACTCGCGACTGGGCGTTTGTACGGTAGAAGACGGCGATCGACCCCATCCCGATTCCACGTCTGTGACGGGACTGAATCTCGGAAACCACGAACGCCGCCTCGCCGGACTCGTTCAACGAACGATGGACCATCACGTTCTCGCCATGGCCGCGAACCGCCACAAGTTCCTTCGGATACCTGTCTCGGTTGAAACCGATGACGCGCGTCGCGGATGAAAGGATCTGCTCGCGCGAGCGATAGTTCGAATCCAGCACGATCCTGGTCGCTTCGGGAAAGTCCTGCGCGAACTCAAGGATGTTCGCGACGCGCGCGCCGCGCCACGAATAGATCGACTGATCATCGTCGCCAACGACGCAGATGTTCGGTCGCGGCCTGCATATCTGCTTCAGGAACTGGTACTGGGCGAGGTTAGTGTCCTGGAATTCATCGACAATCAGGTGTTCGAAGGATGCCTGAAGCTGCTCCCTGACATCGTCGTGTTCGGAAAGCAGCCTGACCGACATGGCCAGAAGGTCACCGAAATCCATCGCGCCCGAACGCCTGAGCGCGCCCTGGTAACGCCTGAATGCGTCGGCAAGAATCGCTTCGCCGTTCGACCTGGGCTCGGGCGGATCCAGCAGGCCGTCGTTCTTCAGCCTGTCAACCCATGAAGTGAATCGTCTGACCTGATCCCTGGGTATCGTCAGTTCATCCAGAACGGTCTTCATCAGGCGTTCGGAGTCATCGTCGTCATAAACCACGAAATCAGCGGGGAATCCCAGTTTTTCGTGATTGATTCTAAGCAGACGCAGGCACATCGAGTGAAACGTGCCCATCCATCGTGGCGTCGCGCCACCTTCCAGAAGCGCCGCGACCCGGTCGCGCATCTCGCCGGCGGCCTTGTTCGTGAACGTCACGGCAAGTATCGAGGAAGGATGAACCGCGCGCTCACGCACGAGCCAGGCGATACGATGCGTAATCGTCCTGGTCTTGCCCGATCCCGCGCCGGCCAGGATCAGCAGCGGCCCGGATTCGTGGGTTGCCGCCTGGTACTGAGCATTGTTAAGCCCTGAAAGGATTCCGGGCCTGTCGGAGTCCTGCATAACGAAACCATGTCCTTTCGCATCTGCGTAATAAGAGGATCCTGGTGGAGTTCGAAGCTCAGTCGACCGGCACGGTGACGATCCCGCCGGAAACCCTGGCAGGATCCCTGGAGACTACATCAGCCGACTCGAAGAAACCTTTCGTCTTGGACCAGCCGAGAACAAGCGTGCGGTTTGAAGTGCACACCGGTTCACCCTGGGCCTGGCGCGGCACGATACCTGTCAGGACAAGGCCGTTCGGGACTTTTCCCTTCATCCGGATTTCCCATTTCAACTGGAAGAACGTACGGGTGCTTACGCTGGGTTCAATCGCATCCTCGATCGCGTCGAACGAGAACGAGTCGAACTCGATGCGGTCGCCATCAAGGATATAAAGTCTATTGACCGCGGCCAGCGCGTCAGTTTCGGAGTCCTCAAGCTTGAGCGAGAGCAGAACGGCGCTCCACCCCGGCCCGAACGAGGCCAGATCCACCTGGTCGACGACCTCGTATCCACGCATCTTCAATGATTTCTTGTTGATTACGGGACGATTGTCACAGACCTCGGGAGCCGGCGCTTCGAGCGCCGCGGGAGCCTGACCCGGCTCAGCCGGCGCCATTTCCTGCGCAATCGCTACGAAGGCAGTTGCGAGCACCATCAGTGTTGTCAGTATCGAAATAGAATTTTTCATCGCGTGTCCCCCGGTGGAAACAGAGACATTGCAGTTTCGGGAATCCGAGGCCGTATTTCAACACAGCGACCGCAACCAGTCAATCATCAACCGGTTGCTTGTACGTCCGGCCGTGAACTCTTGACCGTGGGGGTATCGTCGATTAGAGTAAGGCGCCCGCTTTTCAGGCGATGAATCGATGATGACCAGGCAAGATTCCCGTTTCACAGCAACCATGTCAGTGGCGTCCATATTCACGATTCTCGCCCTTTCCCTTCCGGCTGCCGCGGCGCCGGGCGGGGAACCCGGGGATCCCGCGGCGGATGACACCCAGCCTGCTGCGGAACAGGACGCTTCAACCGACGACGAAACACCGGCGCCATCCGGCGGGTTGTCGTTTCCGAAGCTCGATAAACCGGCGCCACTGGCGACCGACCTGCTGACCGAGCCGCTCGACGCGCCGGCGCCGGCCGATGCCGAAAAAACCGAGGAGACCGCCGAGACGACGGAAGAAACTCCTGAAACCGCCACCGCGGCACTGGACGCGGAGCGAATCCGTGACGAAGCCGCACAATCGATTCCGAACAGGCCGATTCCTCCGGTTGGCTACCCATGGATCGAAAACAACGGTTACTTCCGTCTCAGGCTGGACGGCTTCTATCGGCCAGGCCTCGGCACCACGGCCTATATCGACCAGACCCAGAAAACCGTTAACTCCTCGGCATTCCCCGGGACGATCACCGCGAACTACGCGAACAAGGGGAACTTCGAGAGCGAAAACTGGGTCAGCAGCGCGAACCTTCGCCTGCGCTGGTCGCCAACCATTCACGTTATGAAGAACCTTGCCATCGTGGCCCAGTTCGACGTGCTCGACAACGTAATCCTGGGCTCGACACCGGACTTCGACGCGGATAGACCGGATTCGCCGCTCCCAATCTTCGCCCGCTCGCAGAAGCCGTCGGATGACTCGGTGCGCGTCAAGCAGGCATACATGGTCTGGAGCCCCTTCAACCCGGAAAACACCAGGGACTTCCTTCTGTCGTTCTCGGGTGGCCGCATGGCGCGTCACTGGGGCCTCGGCATCATGGAAAACGACGGCGAAGACATCGACGCAGACTGGGGAACCTATGTAGACCGGGTCAACGTGCTGCTCCGCTACTGGAATGTGTACCTGGAAGTGGGATTCGGCTGGGCGTCGTCAGGCGCTACTTCCGCGACCGACGTCCAGGTGTTCGGCCAGCCCTATGATCTCACGAACAGCGACAACACTTACGACTTGACGTTCGCACTGTTCCAGAAGCCTCTCACGCAGGCGGGGCGTCTGGCGCGGGCCGAAAAGCTGCTGCGTGGCAAGCCGGTGTTCGACTGGGGCGTCTACGTCAAATACCGCTGGCAGAAAAGCGACCAGAAACAGACCATGGACGACGACTACACGATGGTCGGCAATACGTCCTTCGACGACTATGTTCTCGAAAACCGCGATGCCTGGATCGTTTCACCGGATCTGTGGTTCAAATTCGAATGGAAGCACAGCTCGAAAGAACTGCTGCGCCTGGAATTCGAGGTCACGGCGAACTTTGGAAGCATCGAAAATACGCCCAGGTTCCGCCTTGACGCGGCGACCGACCAGTGGGTCGGCGACGGATACCAGAGCCTCGACATCCAGTCGTGGGCCGTGGCCTTCGAGGGCGAATATCAGTGGGGCCCGGTGAACGTCGGCCTGATGACCGGGGCGTCAAGCGGCACGAACGCGGACTGGTGGGGATGGCAGGATCGTAACAACGTCTCGACCAACAGGGCCCTGACGAAATCCAGCTCGCACTACTTCCACCCCGACTACCACGTGGATGAACTGCTTTTCAGACACGCGGTCGGCACTGTGACCGATGCGTTCTACATTAAACCGTGGTTTATGTATGACTTCTTCGAAAGCAGGAAGGACGCTCTGGCACTGGGCGCGGGAATCCTCTACGGCCATGCTCTCGAGGCTCGTGCCACGCCGGGTAACGACCCGCACCTTGGTCTCGAGATAGATGTGAACCTTCTGTATGAAACCGCCGGTATGTTCTATGTCGGCGTGACCTGGGCCACCCTGGTTCCCTTCGACGGCCTCGACCTGGCGACCGACTATGGATGCGCGGTTTTCGACAGCGCCGGCGGATGCAGATCCGAGTCGATCAACTCAGAGTGGGCGATGTCGATCCGCGGCGTACTCGGTGCTCGTTTCTGACTCCACTTTGTAATCAGTCTCCAATGTGGTAATCTTTGCTGGGGGAAAATCGCCGGTGGTGTTGTACGCGCACCGGCGTGAACGGGGTTCAATCGACTCATCCGGGGTCATTAGATGCCAAGGGGATCTTCCCAGCGCGGATTTACCATGCTTGAGCTCATGATGACGATCTCCGTCATCATGGTGATGGCGGTTCTCGCCGTTCCATCCGTCATGGACAGCATGAAGCGCCAGGCAGCGATGGACACGGCCAGGGCGGTAGCGGACGCCTCGGAACTTTCACGGGTGCAGGCGGCCGCCACCGGTCTCGCATACGAACTCAGGGTGACTGTCGGCGCTGGGCTGAACAACAGCGGCACAGTCGAGGTCTGGCAGGGCACTTCGTCCGCATGCAACTACTTCATGGCACCTAACCCGACTACCGGCGAGTCTGCCCGGCTGATACGCACAGTCGATGTCACACACGACTTTCCAACAACCATGATTGTCTCGACGGTGCCGGCGAATCTTCATATCTCTCCGATTTGTTTCAAGCCTGACGGCAGGGTGTTTCAGGTTCTCGGCGACTTGAACCCGGTGATCATTCCCGCGGTGGCGGGCTCGGATTACCATGCCGGAGAAGCCCTGATCAGGCTTCAGAGAATGGACTCGACCGGATCACTGGAAGGCCCGGTGCACGTGGTCAGGATACCGTTCAACGGCCTCGCCAGCGTCGGACTTGAATAGTTGGGTGAACGAGTGAAAACGACCGAGGGAATAATGCGGCGTTCGGAACGTGGATTCACCCTTGTGGAATTGATGGTGGTCGTCGCCCTGTCGATGATCGCCTTCCTGGCTGTCCTGTACCTTCAAACGTCACTGATTCGCGGAACCGCGAACACATGGGACATGACAACCGCGACCGGACTGGCGAGCCACACGCTCGAAACGATCCGGCTCGAAGCCACTGAATGGTATAACGACACCGGACTGGGCATCGGTGGTGTCCAGCAGGCGAAGTTCGCCTATCTTTCGAACGTCGGCGCTCCCGCGGCCGGCGCAGGCTCGGGCTGGCTCAGGGCACCATACGCGAACGCGGCCGCGACCTTCCAGCAAACCTCGCAGCTTGGCGATAATCCATTGTGGGATACCGGCGCCGCAACGGAAGTCACCAACGCGACCAATCAACGATTCTGTGTTCAGTACAGGCTGACATGGCTGGTTCCGAACTATCTGATCCGGGCCGAGGCCAGGGTCATGTGGCCGCGCCAGGACGCGCCCGCGGGCAACTTCGACACGTGTCCGGCCGATATGTTCAACCATCCGACTGACATCTACTCGATTACGATGCCGATGACGGTGATGAAAAATGTATTCGTGTCGCCGTAAAAACACCGCCCGCCCCGCCAGCGGGACCCGGCGGTTCAGCCGCGCGGGCATGATCATGGTCGAGCTGATGGTGGCGCTCTCGATCGCCACCGTCCTGATGCTCGGTATCTATCAGATCTATTCGGTGTCGACCGGTGGCTACAGAACCCAGAACGAAGTCATCAACGCGATGAACCAGGCCAGGTTCGGGTTCGAACAACTCCGCCGGGACATTTCCAGGGCGGGATTCCTGGCCACGCCGAACTCCACGGCCGACAGCATGGTTTGCCCGAAGCCTGTCAATCAGTTGAACTCCATAATCTTCGAACGTGTCGGCGACGTCCCCAACCCGGGCTTCAACGTCAACATCCAGCCGAACGGCGTCATCCTGTTCGGGAACTTCTGGAGTTCCGAGGTTTATCGGACCGAAAGTGTTATTGGCAACGTGGTCACCCTCCAGACGACCGCGGACGGCGCGCCCTACCCCGCCACTGTCGAGGAGTTCGACGCGATCTTCACCCCCGGCCGTTATCTCAGGCTTGTCAATGCCGAGCAGTTCGAGGGCTACTACCCGATCCGCAGCGCGTCTTTCAGCACCGGCGAGATCCAGCTCGGAGCATCGGTGGCCGTCGCATCTCCGCCAAATTTCTGCGGTGTGCAGGGGTACGGTGTCGGACTTGACGCGACGGTGGCCGGTTTCATCCGCTACCGACTGGTCACCGATCCGGATGACGCGCTCGGCGTCAAGGTCGATCTGGTCAGACAGGAATTGAATCCAACCGACCCGCTGCTCCAACTCGCGGTAGCGAATTCCACGGTCCGAATTGCCGAGAACGTCGTCGACCTTCAGTTCTACGACTTCGTGGTCGATTCCGACAGGTCCGGCCGCGCGCCTTTCATGACTCACCTTCAGCGGATCGGTGACGTGCTGGACGTCGGCACGCAGAAACTGGACAACTCGGTGGACGCGCGTCCCCAGGACCTCAGGTTTGTCACGATCAAGTTGACAACCAGGACTGCACACGAAGAAGAAGGATTCCAACACGTCGAAAGGAACGCGCTGTTCACGCCGATACAGTCCTTCGAAGTCGATCCCGCGATGGAAGGCGCGGCGCGCACCGTGACTTTGGCTGGCCGCGTCGGACTCAGGACACTTGGCGTGCGCAACGTCAAGTAGCTTTGGGGGATGGGATGAAACCGGTTCGATACAGACACGGACTTCGGACAGCGACGCGACAGCGTGCGAATGAAGCCCGCGGCTACGTCCTGCTGCTCGTGCTGCTGCTGATGCTCGGGCTGACCGCGATCGGTGCCATCGCCATCCGCACGACTGCGAACGACATGGCCTTTGCCGGCGCTCACAAGGTTTCCTCGATGGCAAAGAACGTCACATCGTCAGGCGCCGAGGCGACAATGGTGTTCGGGGCGATGAATCCCCGGGGCTTTATCGACTACGTCACGGTCAACAACGGAACGGTCGCCATGGCCGATTTCACGCCGGTCTTTTTCGACACGGCCTCGGACGGCACCGGTTCGTTCGGGCGCGAAGTCGGCAACATGAACAACGTTTTCTGGCGCAGCCGGATGACCAATGCCCAGACATCTGCACGCGCTCCCGGATACCAGGTCGGGGAACATTGTTTCATCAGGTACACGTCCTACACCGATGGCGTCTATGGGAACCAGCCGAATCTGGCCGACCCCCAGGATGTCACGCGAAATGCTGAAAGAAACGCGATGGCCAGGGATCTCGCAACTTTATATGTCGGGCCGGTAGCGTGCCCTTGAGGTGCAGAAATGAAAGGTTTCAGGACAGCATCTTCACTGGCGGTCGCGTTACTGATGACCTTTGTCGCCAGGGACGCTTCAACGGCCACGAAGGTTCAATTCTTTGATTCCCCGGTTCCAACCGTTCAGATCCTGCTCGACACGTCCGGCAGCATGCAGTACGACATGAACGCTTCTCCGGCCGAGGACGGCGACGAACAGCCCGAATTGCTGCCTTCATGCTCAAACGTGGCCGGAATGTCCGGAAAGAGCCGGTACATTCTGGCGACCGAGATCCTGGCGGGAAACCTTGCAAACTACACCTGTGAGATCCAGGATCGTTCATCCAATCTCTCGCCCTACTGTCCGGCCAGTGACTGCTACACGAACGAACCCCATGTCCAGGCCAGCGGAACACGCGACGAAAACGGTTTGATCGACATGCTCGGCGCCAACGCGCGCTTTGGTATCATCACGACTGACAGCAACCCCGGAAGCGGTTCGGGCCCGAGCGGCGACTTCAGCTACGGCAGTGACATACTCGGCGGCGGCAACTACGGCGCCCAGAACAAAAACTCGACGATTGGCAGGATGGTCCTGCCGTCGGAATCGTCGGATCCCGACGACATCCTCGCCAGAAACGCACAGGTCAAGGCATCCCTGCTGGCGGCCAGGCCGCACGGCGGCACGCCACTCGGCGCCATGTTTTACGACACTCTGGCGATGATCCGTTCCGAAACGGAATTCGTCGACGACCCGTTCGCCCCTTGCCGAAACAAGCATGTGGTCCTGATCACGGACGGAAGAAGCAACACCGGAGAAGAGGACGGTGGATACCCGGATCCAGTCGAAGGTGCCCAGGAACTTCGCGATGAAGGTTACGAGGTCTGGGTCATCCAGTTCGGCGTCGCCGAGGGTGTTACCAGCCAGGGATATGACATCGCGACGTATCATGGGCTTCTTGCGGACGATCACTTTCTGATGGCCGATGACGTGCCTTCGCTGACCGCCGCGCTCGGAAGCGTGGTGTCGGTCAATGCGACGTCTCCACAGTCCAGAACCGGGATCGTCATCACCGAACAGACCGGCAACACGACCGACGTGCAGTACCAGTTCAACGCCGCTTACCGGAACGTGAACGCGCCGGTCGGCGCCGCGGATGTCGACGTTCTTTCGGGCATCCTTGAACGCTCAGTCTATCAGTGCGGCGTGGACATGGATCTGCCGGACACCTCGGGCCTTGCCCTGATCCAGAGCATCGGAGACAAACTGAACCTGACGTCGGACGGATCACGAAACATCTACACCATGGTGAACGGCGATCTCGAGAGCTTCGTATGGACCAATGTCAGTATCACCAACGGCATGCTCGACGCTCCGAATCCGCTTGTCGAGCCGGTGCCGGACTTCGGTCTGGACGAGAGCACCGACTGGTGCGCCCAGGGAACCATTCAGGGGCTCGCAATCCAGAAGGTGCTGGAGTGGCGCCAGAACCTGTTCTCGTACATACGCGCGGACGATGAATCTTGCAGGTCGGGCCATAAGCTTGGTGGGATCGTTCACTCCACCCCTGCCCTTCAGGACACGCTCAAGGGCGTAAGTCTCTCGATTCCGTCTTTCGCCACCTACAAGGCATCGATCGCGTCCCGCCCGCACATGCTCTATACATGCACTCACGACGGCATGATTCACGCGTTCCGGACCAATCGTCCTGTCGGAAACGCTGAACCCGATTTCTGGGGAAAGGAACTCTGGGCATACATACCCGGTCACCAGCTCGATGTGCTACGCACCGTCCCGGAAAGGGGCGAGATTGCGCTCGATGGCGCACCGGTCATCGCCGACATAGTCCTGTCCAGGACGTTCACCAGCCAGGATACCGAGGACGAAGATTCCTGGAAGTCCGTGCTTCTGTTCGGCGACAGGGCGGGCGGAGCCGGATACACGGCGTTGGACGTGACCGATCCGACCGATGGCAACTGGTCTGTCCTGTGGGAAATATCGGCGGAGGAAGGCCGGTGTCCAGGCGGTTCGGTCAACTGCAACGCGGGCGGCATGGGCAGCTTCCGGAACAATTATTCCAGGCTGGGCAAATCCTATGGCAAACCGGTAATCGGCACGGTCATGATCTGTCCGTCGGTTTCGGGGACATGCACCCAGAAACAGCTTGAAGAAGTTGCCGTGGCCGTCATCCCGGGTGGCAGCTCCGAAGGCATGACAACCCTCGGTTCGGCCAGAACCGCCTTCGTCGTCAGGCTCGACAATGGCGATAAACTCGCCGAATTCGCCACCGGCAACATCGACGGTGATTTCGCGAACGTCCGCGGCGACTGCAATGGCAACACCAGCCTGGTCGAGACGGACATCACGGGCGATATGGCATGTCTCTCGACGGTGCCCGGCACCTTCCTTACCCGTTGTTACGTTGGCGACTCAGCTGGCCGACTCTGGAAACTCGAGATCGGTTCGGCTTCACGTTCGGCCTGGACGATGACCATGTTCTACGATCCGTACGACATGGAAGGCATGGATATTCCTCTGAACGACCCGATCCGCGCGCCTGTATACGAAGCGCCCGCCATTTCCCTGACCTCGACCACGAACGAACCGGTGATTATCTACGGCGGTGGCGACGTTGACGACCTGCTGAACACGACACACAAGGCGTTTGTGGTGTCGATCACGGACACGGTCACTTCGACCGTTCCGACTCCACCCTCGCCCTGGAACGATGACCTGTGCTTCAGGACGCTGGGCGGTGGTCAATTCAACGGTCCGAATCTGAACTGGAAGAGTTTCCTGGGGTACGACTCCACGCTGTCCCAGATCGCGGGCGAGCCCGCAGGAATGCGTCTGATGGGCCGGCCGATAATCTATGGCGGTGTCACCTACTTCACGACCTACATTCCCCAGGACGATGACGCTTGTTCGATGGGCTCGGGACGCATTTACGGGCTCGACTACGTGCTGACCGACGGCGCGGGCGACGTCCCCAAACCGCGTCTACCCGACGAATCCGATCCCTACACGTACGAGCCATATCAGGAAATCGGCTCGGACGCGACGCCCGCCATCCCGTATGGCGTTCAGGTCGCGTCACGTCCCTCGTGCATTGGCGGGGACAGCATCTACGACGCAGGTATCGGTTCAGGCTCGGGATCCGCCTTCGGGTCGACCGGCTCTTCGCAGCCGCAACTCGTAATCCAGACGGGCCTGAACACCGGCGAGGCCGCCGAACAGCCCGCGGGTGGCTCGACGAACCGCAGTATCAACCAGGTCGTCAGATCCATGGTTCAGGTAATCGAATCGATTCTGGTCAACACCTGGGGATCGGTGTTCGACTGACGTCACAGCCTGCTGTTGCCATTAGATGATTTTGATGCTAAAAGTGCCCGTCCCGTATCGTGGCGCGACGGCGTGCCGAAATCGGCTGCTGGATGCTGGTTCCATGCGGGGATGCGTTGACATTCTCCGGTCGTCCAACGGTTAGGACACGGGCCTTTGGAGCCTGTTATCGGGGTTCGAATCCCTGCCGGAGAGCAGAGCATTCCCCGGGGTCGCCCGCGCTGGCGTGACCGGGGACATTTCAACTGGTTCACACGAAGGTAGGCTAGCATGTCGAACAAGCTGAGCATCAAGAAGGAAGCGGAAAAGAAGGACACCCTGAAGGGACCGGACGAGTTCCAGGAATGGGTCGCGAAAGCGGCTCGCTTCTTCATGGAATATGGCGTCAGAATCGCGATCGGCGCCAGCGTGACGATTGCGGTAATCGTCATCACGATCCTGGTCAGCCGCCACAACAGAAACGTCGACCAGGTCACGGCCGACAACTTCTCAAAGGCTTTTGGCACGGTCGCGACACAGGTTCTTCCTGATGAACAGATGACATCTTTCCCGACGGTGAACAAGACCGCCGTCGAAGGTGCACGTAAGAGTCTCGCCGAGTTCTCGGCAAGCAAGGACAAGCACGAAATCGCCGGTCTCGCGAAGCTCGGCGAGGCTATCGCGGCACTGCACGCCGGCGACGCCATTGGTGCGTCCGACATCCTGAAACCGATGTTTGAGGGCTCGAAGCTGGACCCGGCTCTGACCTCCCTGGCGGTACCGGTTTTCGCCATCGCTTCGGACGCCGCCGGAAGACGGGACGAGGCACAGAATTTCTTCAAACGCATGACCGAAGATACCGCGGTAATGACGAAGGCATACGGCTACCTTTACCTGGGCGACATGTTCAACCCGAACATGAAGCTGTCTGACGAGCAGCCTGTCGACGCGGCCGAAGCCATGAAGAACTACAACGCAGGGATCGAGGCGCTCGGCGGCCCCGAAGCGGCGGCCGATACGGCCCTGCTCGCAAGCTCGTTCAAGATGAGAATCGCCGGCCTGGACTGACGGAATACCGGGGATCCGTTCCCCTTTCGCGTAGGACCGCCATGAAACAAGCAGCCTTCCTGTCCGTCGTGGCCATCCTGGTCCTGATGCCCGTTCTTGAAGCGGTCGCTCAGATCGCTCCGGTTCAGGCGGGAACTACCGGTTCAAATCCACATCAGATCGAACTGGTCGAAAAATGGGGCCACAAGGTCTACTCGAACAGGATGCTCGATATCAGCCCCAGGGAATTCGGTCGTTGCACGCCTGATCCGACCCGTCCGCTCGTGTACTGCGGCGCCTCGGACGGGTGGTTCCGCGCCATGCGCAAGGACAACGGCTCCGAAATCTGGTCGATGAAGACCTCGGGTGGAGTCAGGGCGGCGCCGGCGGTATCTCCGCTCGGTCTATTCGTTGCCACCACGGACGGCTTCCTTTACAGGCTCAATCCTGAGACCGGGGATCAGATGTGGGCACAGCCATACAGGACTGACAACCCGGTCTGGGGCAGCCCGATGGTGATCGACGATATCGTGTACTTCAGCGTCCTGGGCAATCAGACCTATGCCGTTGGCGCCGTCGACGGCAAGTTCCGATTCAAGGTGGCCAGGGACAAGCCAGCCGCGATGAGCTCCGAGGGCGTCTCCGAACCGGCGGTATCGGGCGATATGCTCTTCTCGGCCTTTTCGGACGGGGTGCTCGTCGCGTCCAACCGTTTCAACGGTCAACTCCTGTGGCAGCAGGATCTCGCTGCCGGAGTCGAGGGGCCTTCCGACGCGGACGCGACTCCGGTGGTATCCGGCGACCTGGTGTTCTCAGGCGCGTTCTCGGCAGGTCCGATCGCGTTGCGCGTCACAGACGGCTCGGTCGTATGGAAAGGCGCCCGTTTCGGCGTCGGCAAGCCCGTTGTCAGCGGAAATAACCTGATAGTGGCGGATGCGGACGGATTTGTCGCGGCGCTCGACCGCAATACCGGTAAGGAAGTCTGGGTGACCCGGCTCGACACAAAAGCAGCCTGGACCCCTGTGCTAATCGAAGGATTTCTTGTGGTCGGCGGCGACCGCGGACTCTGGATACTGCGCGCTGGCGACGGGATCCCGCTTCTGCTGAAGACGATGCCCTTCGGAGTCACCGCCGAGCCCGGAATTCAGCAGCGGGACCTGTATTTCGTGGCCCCGGGTGGAACGATCAACGCAGCAACGCTCAAGACGCTTAACTGATAAATACCACAAAAATCACACCTTTCATTCAACCGGTTCAACATGTAGAATTCGACCGTCGCCGATTTCGGCGAGAGTGTTCTTGGCACATCCGGAGGATACACATGAAATCCAGGTTATTCGCGCGAATCCTTATGATCGCGGTCGCTATCGCGGCCATTGCCTGCGGCAACAACGAAGGCAGCGAGGATGTCGTCGGTGGCGACAACGGCAACAACTACGACAGCATTATCAAGTTCGATACCGGTGCCCAGGACATCCCGACGATCAACAAACTCTGCGAGAGCAACCAGGAATGCCAGGAACAAAACGGCGGCGACTGGTGGGCCTGCGCAATGTGCGAGACAGAATGGAGTTGCGTCCAGCCGGCAGAAATGGGTGATCCGGAATACGGATGCCTGCAGAACATCAACTGCGGTTCCGAGATGTACTGCGATCGTTGCGCTCACACATGCAAGACACTTCTGGCGGCGTGTGAAACCTGCACCGACGACGCCGAGTGCAAGGGGCAGATGTCACACTGCGTTGACTCGGTTACATACGAGGGCGTGACGACAGCCCTTCCCGGAAAAATCTGCGCGCCGTGGTGTCCCCTTTCGACAAAGGTCTGCTCTGTCGAAGGCGCCCCGCAGGGTTCCTACGTTTGTGCCGAGGTCGGCGACGAAAACAACGGCGTCTGCGTGCCCGCCACGATGAACTGCGACTCGACCATCGAACGCTGCGAAGATGACACAGACTGCACCGAGAAGGGCTTCGTCTGCTACCTCGACACCGGCACCTGCGGCTGCAAGGACGCTCTCGCTTGTGATCTGGGCCAGGCTTGCCACCCAATCACTCACCAGTGTATGACAGGCTGCTCGGACGACAACGAATGCGGCAACGGCACGGTATGCTCGCAGGGTCTGTGCACGGCGCCGTGCACCGGAACCCTTGAGAAGCAAAACGTTCAGGGCTGCAATGGAACCGCTCCGGAGGGCATGTTCTGGGACTGCAACGAGACCGGACACTGCTTCATCCCGGGAATGTGCTTCCAGCCCGCCGACTGCACGGAACCGGCGACTTACTGCAACGCCGATACCCACAAGTGCGACTCCGGCTGCATCTTCGACTTCGACTGCAAGACCTTCTCGCAGATCTGCGACACCTCCTCCACGCCTGGAACCTGCATCAGGCGCCCGTGCAAGGGCAACTGGGGCTGTGCCTGCGGCGAGGTGTGCGATCTCGGACCGGGCGAGTGCCAGACAGCCGAGGGCGATTACTGCGCCGTTTGCGACCCGCAGGCGGATCAGCCTTGTGCCACCGAACAGGAATTCTGCCTTTCGTTCCAGGACGATGATGGAAACGACCTGGGTTCATTCTGCGCGCCCCCTTGCGCGTCGGATCCGGACAATCCCTGTCCGCAGGGCTGGCAGTGCAACGAGATCAAGAACCAGGACGGGTCCCAGGCTGGCAAGGCCTGTATCCGAGCCTGCTACCAGAAGGTCGCCGGCGGCTGCGCCATGGGCGATGCCCCCGATCCCGTCGAAACATCTGACAGCGTCGTGGCAGACAACTGATCCGGTTCCGTCCCACCCTCCAGTCCGCCATCCGGAGGCATGAATGGCTGCTCGAAAGGCCGGGGAAACCCTGAAAGGTGGAGTTCTTCTAGCATCCATAGTCATGATCCTGCTGTTGATCGCGGGTGGTCTGGTCAGGCTCTATCTGGGCCCTCCGGCCAGGGAACCGGCGTATCGCGTTCAGGTGAAGCTGCCGGATCCGTCCAGCCCGGGTGTCACCGCGGGGACAAATGCGTCAGCGGTCATTGTTCCCCTTCCAGCCGGTGCGGTCGATGTCGAGCCTCCCACGGTGTCCGGTCCGGATCTCGTATCACCGACGCCGACCGGTCTGGTCAGGCGGGAATGCAGACAATTCGTTCGTGAGGCCTCGCCGTCCGACACGGTAACCGCGTGCGCGAACGTTTTCGAGTCGGCCGAGGCCGCTTTTGCCGCGTACTCTTCGATGCGTCCCAATCCCGACACGATGCTCTCGGGCGCGGTGGACCGCGGCGTGCTGGTGCCGGGCGGCTTCAACCTGGTAAAAGGCCACGCCTGCTATGAAATCAGGCGTAACAGCGATTCCGACGGATGTCGCAGGCTGGCGCTGGATTTCGTGGCGGCGCTCGGTCGGCTGAATCTGGGCGCCCCGGTCACGCCGATGCTGGCCGCGCTCCGGAACCAGGCGATTGTCCCGGGAACCGAACGACTCCACCTGCCCGGTTCTATTGACCCCGCCATCGACATGACGGCGGTTTCGGCCGACTTCCGGTCAGGTGACTCGACCGTGACCACGACTCTGTTTTCGCTGGAATCCCCTCAGGCGGCCGCGACCGCGGCTGACCAGTTTTCGTCGGCATTGATTGCCAGAGGCGCCACACGAAAAACTGTGCCCGGCACACCGGATAACACCTTCGTGTTCCTTGAGGGACAATTGCCGACAGCAATCGGCAGCGTCGGGTCGCACATGTTCGTCGTCAAGGGAAGTGCCGGCGTCACAGCGGTTCTTGATATCGCTGAACTCTTCGCGGGAGACCAGTCTCTGGCCGTTCAATGACCTTTTTCGTCGCGCTCCGATCTGCGTGATTTCAACATCACCGTCTTGATTCTGAGGGTGGCACCGCCGCACTCAAGCTCATGAACCGCGTCGACCGGCGGCCACGCCAGTTCAACCTCGCACAGCTTGAATGGCCTGCCCTTTCCCTGCCTGGCTTTATCCGCCGCGCGGGATTCGCGGACACGACTTTCCGAGGCCACTGGCGACTGGACCGGTTCAGGAGCGTCTTCGTAGTCACCAACCAGTTCCTCGAAGGCGATTCCGAGGACTTCCGCGCCCGATGACGACTCCTGGCCCCGCCTGGCGCCGCCTGCACGCATGCTGGTCCTGTCTGGGCCCGACGTGGTCCGGTCATCGGAATCCCCTGCCGGCCAGAGCATCACGACCAGCCCGACAGGCATCGATTTTGCGGTTGAAAACGTGATCCTGTTCCTGAACACCGGTTTCTGGATGGGCTTGCGCGGTGTCTCGAACAACGTGGTACGCCGCATCATGATGCGGACCGATACCGTGGCGCCGGGAAACTGATCCGTGGGCGGATTGTCCACACCGAGCACCGACACGAAACACGATTCCTCGCGGGAATCCCGATCGCGCGGCCTGGCATCGACTGGAATCGCGGACGTGCCGGCAAGACACGTAACACACATCCAGACGATCGCGGGAATCCTGTCACGAACCACAGACACCTCACAGCAGCCGCTGCTGCACGGGACGGGGACGCTCGTTGCCCACTGCCGTCAACGACTCGACCGGAATCTTCCCCCGCAGAAACCTGGAAAGGCTCGGCTCTCCCGACCTGCCACGTGCCGCCCAGGACAGAAAGAGCCGTCGCCTGGCGCGCGTCACGGCCACGAACAGCAGACGCCGCTCCTCATCTTCGTCCAAGTCGCGTCCCGATACCAGCGGAACCGTCCCGTCATTGAGGCCCGCCACAAAAACATTATCGAATTCAAGACCTTTTGACGCGTGCATGGTCAACAGACGAACCTTCTCGGGATTCAAGGCGAAGGCATCCACCTCGGACAGAAGGCGCAGGCGCGGCCCGGCATCGCCACAATTGATGTCTCCGGCAAGCGACAGGATGGCGGACAACTGTCTTGCGGGCGGAACAAGTCCCGCCACCGCGATCGCCGAACGCGCCAGGTCCGGGAACGGTCGAGCCGGATCCGCGGTTTTGAGGGCGGCCAGGATCGCCTGAACCCAGGCTTGATGCCACAAAGGCGCGTCCGAGGCCGTCTCGAACGGAATTCCGGCCTCGTCCAGCGCCCTGGCCACCGGAATCAGCGCATGATGCGTCCGCCCCAGAACCGCCACGTCGCCCAGACCACAACTCCCCGCATCGGTCGTGGCGTCGAGCATTCCGATTCCCCCGACCAGTTCCCGGATCGAACGAACGATCCATGACGCCTCGTCGAAGGCGTGACGTGCGGCGCACAGTACGACCGGGGCTGACTCGGTTCCGGCGCCGGACACCGACCTGAGCACCGCGCCGGACCCTGCGGCGCGTCCCGCCACGAACCGCGCCACTTCCACAACGGGCGGGGTCAGTCGGTACGTCTCGCCAATTACGTGTCTGACACAATCAGGATGGTCAGATTCGAATCGCTCAAAGACGGCCGGCACCGCACCACGGAATCCGTAGATGGACTGATCAGGATCGCCGACACAGAAAACCGACGACGCGTGCTGGCCAAGCAGGTCAAGCAGTTGGTACTGGTCATCCGAGATGTCCTGGAACTCGTCGACAAGGATGTGTTCCAGAACGGGCGAGGGATACCTGCCGGTCCTGATCCCCTCGACGAGCGAGGGAACCAGCTCGTCCAGGGTCATTCTGTTGCCATGCTGCCCTTCGACCTGGCCGTCCCGATCCATTGCGGGCGCTCCGTCGATCAGCACGGGAGGGGGATCTCCCGCGGCCTCTGCCGCCCTGGACAATTCCCTGAGCGCGAAAGCGTGAAAAGTTGAAACGACCGGGCATGAATCATCGCCCAGTTTAACAGCCAGGCGCTGGGCCGCCTCGCCGGCAGCCCTGTTGGTGAATGTCAGCACCAGCACTGCCCCGGGAATGGCACCGCCGTCAACAAGCCTGGCGGCCCGCTCGACCAGCGTCCTTGTCTTCCCTGTTCCCGGACCGGCCACAACCATGCAGTATCTGGCGGCGCATCCTGCTGCCTCGTCCTGGGCGTCCGACAGACCTGTCGTGGGTCTGTCCGGCTCTGGCGCGAACAGATCCGGTTCGACCGACTCCCTGATCACCCGGCCTCGAATGCTGTCAACCGGGCGGGAGCCAGGTCCAAACATCATGCCCTGCCCCCGGAACGAGGCCGCCTCGCCAGGAAGAAAGAGACCTATCCGGCCAAACTCGCCATCGTAACCGGCCTCGCGAAACACGCGACCCGACCTCATGCGCCTGACCGCCTCGGCCAGGGCGTACTCGCCGGCCGCCTCCATCGCAAGCGGGTCAATCCGCGCCAGCACGTCGAGTTCGCTTCCGAACCTGGACACGACCGACTCGCGATGTGCCTCGACCCGATTCGATCCCGGCCCGCACCCCTGAATCTCGGACAGGACCTCGGCAAGTGGGATCAGCTCCATCTGGCCAGGAAACATGTCCGGGATCTCGTCGTTCCCCCGGTCGGCCAGTTGTTCAACGCGCCCGAGCACACCCGGCGTCAGGCGCCCCGCACACACTGGACAGCGCCCGCCAAGCCTTGCCGTTTCAATGGGATCGCACCTGAAGGCGCATTTCCGATGACCGTCCAGGTGGTACTTGCCTTCCTCGGGATAGAACTCGACGGTCCCGACTACCCTGGTCGTGCCGGGCTCGCGACGCAGGGCCGAAACCAGTCCGCCATACGACACATCCCCTTCAAGGATTGTGGCCTCGCGTCCCAGTTTGGAGGGCGAGTGAGCGTCCGAGGACGATACCAGCGTCATCCGGTCAAGCGCCGACCAGCGACGGTTCATCGAGACGTCGGACGACAGGCCGGTTTCGACCGCGAAGATCTCGTCGGTGAGATCCTCGAAACACTCCTGAAGCGAATCGAATCCCGACATCGCCCCGAACACCGAAAAGTGAGGAGTCCAGATGTGCGCCGGGATCATGAACGAATCCGGACAAATATCCCTTGCAAGGCGCAGGATTGTCAGTGGTTCCAGGCCCAGGATCGGACGGCCATCGGAGGTGATGTTTCCAAGCCGTCCCAGCGCGGTCGAGAACCTTGCCGCCGACTCGAGTGAAGGCATGAAGACAAGGCTGTGGACCTTCCTTGTTCGACCGTTCTTTTTAAAGATCGACGAGATCTCGCCACAGATAATGAACGCGACATCGCGGCGCGCGGCCAACGGAACGCTCGGTCTTACTTCGTCTCGAACCGCTGACACAGGTTCCAGCAACCCGTCTCCGCGCTCAACCAGGCTGTCCCTGATCTCGTTCATCCATGCCGGATGAGTGAAATCGCCGGTGCCGATCAGGGAGATTCCCTTGATCTGCGCCCAACGGTATATCGACGGAATGGTCAGTTCACTGCTGGTCGCGCGCGAATAACGGGAATGGATGTGAAGGTCGGCGAATACGCTGCCAGGTTCCATGGTCATCTGAGCACCCGGAGTCGATGGAACCGGAAGAGATTCTATCTCAGGCGCGAACACGCCTGAAACCGAGAACCGCGCAGCAACACAGGAAGAGCAGACCGATCACTGCCCAGCCGGCACCGGCACGGGAACCGGCGCTGCACCCTGAGTCGTCGGGCTGCCATCCGGACAGATCCTTTCCCTGAATCGCGTCGACAACGGCGCCGCCCTGGTCCGCGCCGGCGGTAGTATCCCTGTCGATCACATCGGCCTGGGCACCGGTATCCTCGTCGATTTCGGGCTCGATCGGAGTATCGTCCACGAACTTGATGATGTCGGCGTTGTCGCCGGCCGCGAAGCACAGGTTGCGTCCGATGCAGCGAATCGAATACATCGAGTCGGCATGCTCGGTCGGATCGGGAAGCATCGCCACCGGAGAGCCGCCGTCGGTGATCCGGTAGATGACACCCCAGGAATCCTGTTCACCGTTCGGGGTCGAAGCGACAACTATCAGGTCGTCCTGGTCGAAAGCCCAGAAATCGTTTACCCACTTAACCGGCCCGAGTGTCCCGACTTCGGGGAACGCAATCTGGTCCCAGGTGGCGCCACCATCAACCGACTTGTACAGGAAATAGCCATCGTTGGTCTCGCCGATCATGTACCCCACGGTCTCGTCGACAAAATGAATCTTGCGCGGGAACCAGGACTGACCGGAAGCAAGCGCCTCCCACTGCATGTCGCGGGGATCCAGCATCTGAAGGTCCTTCGTCTTCAACACGGCGCCCTGAGGGTCGACAGTCCTGCCGGTTACCTGGCCGGAGCCGTCCGTCGTCTCGGTGACCTTGCCGTTGAGCAGGTAGGCTGTATTCGAATCCAGGATGAAACCGGCCGCGATCGACATATAGGAAGTGCCGTCGGCCTTGGGAACGAACCAGCTCTTCGCGTTGACGCCGCCGTCACGCGTCGTCAGAACGATAGTGTCGGTTCCGAAAAACATCGCCAGCTTGTCGCCGTATGCCGCTATCGTCGATGGGGTGACCGGCCTCTTGTAGAAAGGATCGTTGAATTTCGTCCAGGAGTCGCCTCCGTTCGTGCTGAGCATGAACGGGTAGGACATGGACATGGTCTGCGAATTCAAATCCATCGCAAGCATGTAGCAGCGGTTCGGCAGCGAGCACTGCATGCTGCTGGGGAAGAACATGTCGCCACTGGCCGGCGGATTGAACTCGCCAAAGGTCCCGCCGGGATTCATTTTGTAAGCGGCGGGCAGGGCATTCTGCGGGTCGGCCGGGTCGGGCTTGGTGCCGAACGCGAAAAGGTGCGTCTCGTCAGGGGCTTCCATCATCGTGATTGCCCCACCGGGATTCTGAAAAACGAGTTCCCATTCGGCCGACAACCCCTGGATGGGAAGCGCCGCCAGAAGAGCCAGTACCGTGAACGAAAGAACCTTACGCATCGAAAACCTCCGGAATGCGAATCGAAAGAAATTTTCGGCGCCTACTCGCCGGTGAACCCGAGAATCTCGTCAAGATTGGGCTGAAGAACGATCTCGATTCGACGGTTCATCGCCCTGCCCTCCGGCAACTCGTTGTCGCCGACAGGCTGGTTCTCGCCGTATCCGGCGACCGAAATACGATCGGGCGGCATGCCTGACTCGATCATGTACAGCACGACTTCAAGGGCGCGATTGGTCGACAGACGCCAGTTCTTGTCCTCGCTGCCGACACTGTCGGTGTGTCCGGCGACCTGGAACGAACGCCCCTCGATCCCGGCGAGCAGGCCGGTAAGCTCGGCCAGGGACGCCTTGCCCTCGGGCTTCAGTTTGTACTGGCCGGAATCGAACAGGAAGGCCTCTCCGATCTCGACGATCATCCTTCCCTTGTCGACGCGCACGTTCAGCTTGCCCTGGGCGGACAGGTCCTTCAACAGATTCCTGAGCTGCTCCAGCTTCGCCTGACGCTCACGCGCCTGCTGTTCCAGCTTCTGCTGCTTTTCCAGAGCCTCCCTGAGTTCAGTGGACAGGGAACCCTGTTTCTGTGCCAGCGCGTTCTTTTCCTGCATCAGCAGCGATTTCTCCTGACGAACACGTTCCAGTTCGCCGTTCAGCTTGTCACGCTGACCGACAAGGTCGGACTTCTGTCGTTCAAGACCCGATATCTGGTCGCGGAGGGCGGCCGTGTCGCGAAGGTAGACTTCCTTCTTCACGCCGCATCCGCCCAGCATTACCGCGATCATCACGACACCTGCCAGTGCCGGGTACCTCATCATCTGGACCTCCCTCGATAAACTGCCATTGATATTAACAGAGACAGAAAGAACACCGGAGACAGAATCGCCGATACGATCCCCGCGACATGACCGAAAGGACGCGAAGAATCGACCAACACCGCTGAAATCACAAAAAACGCCAGCGCCAGACTGGCGAACAGCACCCGGTTCACAAGGATATACCTGTCACGGCGGGCCTGTTTCTCGTCGGAAGCCCTTACGACAAGTGTATGTTCGCCCATCCTCATCCGGCGAAGGATCCGCCGGACGTCATAAGGAGCATCCTTGAGCAGCGTAAGGCCGTCGGCCACGACCTTGGTCATCGACCGTCCCTGCTTGTCGGTGTCCAGCATCCTGTCGATGTAGAACTGTTTGAAATACGGTCCTATAAACTCGACTGGACGGAAATCGGGGCAGACCTCGGTGCCGATCCCTTCCATGATCGTCATGGCCTTGGCGATCATCAGCATGTCCGCCGGCAACCGGATCTGGTGCCGACGTGCGACCGCGAAGATGTCGTTCGCGAAGGTGGCCACGCGGATCTCCTTGAGAGAGACCGACATGTAGCGCCCCATCAGCGAGGCAAGCTCGACCCGCAGCGATCGAACGTCCGTGTCGTCACCGATGATTTCCATGTCAATCAGGACGTTCATCAGCCCGTCCACGTCACGGGCCGAAAGCGCGTATACAAACGAGATCATCTCGTCGATTCGCCTGGGATCCACGGTCCCGACGGTGCCGTAATCCAGCAGGACGACCCGCGAGTCGGCCATCACGAAGAAGTTGCCGGGATGTGGATCCGAGTGAAAGAAGCCGTGCTCGAAGATCGAACGCAGCATCACTCTCATGCCGGTCTCGACGACCTTCCTGATGTCGACTCCGGCCGCCTCGATCGCGGCGGTGTCGGTGATCTTGATTCCATCGACGAAGTCCATGACGATGACCTGGGACGTGCAGAGCTCCTCGATCGGCGAGGGCACCAGCAGACCCGGCTCATCACTCATCATGTCCCGATACCTGATCATGTTCCGGACTTCCGAGAAGAAATCCAATTCCATCATCAAGTTGCGTCGGAACTCATCGACAACCGAAATCGCGTCCATGCGGGCAACCGCTGGTATGCTGCGCGAAAGCATAAGCGCCACGCGACGCATGATACGAAGATCGGCTTCGACCCGGGACTCGATACCGGGCCTGCGGATCTTGACCGCCACCTTGCGGCCATCCTTGAGAACCCCGGTATGAACCTGACCGATCGAGGCCGCGGCAATGGGTACGTCGTCGAAACTCTGAAAGATGTCGACAAGGGCATGCCCGGTCTCCCGCTCGATCACCTCTCGAGCCTGATCAATGGGAAACGGCGGCACGTCGTCGTGTAACTTCTTGAACTCTGTGATGAACTCCGGCGGAAGCAATTCGGGATGTGAGGCAAGCATCTGCCCCAGTTTGACGAAGGTCGGCCCCAGATCGGTGATGGCGAGCCTGAGTCGAACCGCCTCTGACAATCTTGGGGCTTGCTGACGACCGGAGATCGCGACGGCGGCGCGCCGAAGCGCACCCACCAGGCCAAGTCTCTGTGCCAGGTCGTCGAAGCCGTACCTGGAAAGGACAACGGCAATTTCGCGAATTCTATGGAATTCCCACATGATTCCGCTTCCAGCCATGATCTCAACGAGGGCTGTCGGAGGATAGCACAAGCTCGCGCCGCAGGGCCATCATCTCTGCAACCACCCGAAGAATCCTTCGCACTGAAACGACCTTGCTGCTGCCCGACTGCCTGGGCCCGCACTCTATCGTTACCAGGCCGGGCCTGACCCCGTTTCGAATCAACCTCAGCGGAACCTCGACGTTTGCCATGAAAGTCCTGCTGCGGATTGGAAGATCATCGATCAGGCCGCGCCTGAAAACCATCGTCCCGGTGAACGCGCATCGATTCTTCAGCAACATCAGGGCAGTCATCTGGTACCCGAATGTCAGAATCGCCCTGAGCGCGCCGTCCCCCCGGCGTGAATATTCGGACAGCACCAGGTCGTGCTCGGCAAGCAACGGCAGGAATCGTTCAAGAGTGTCCGGAACCACCTGCGCGTCCCCTGGAAGCTGGGTTACAAAATCGCAGGCAGCCGCGCGGTATCCGCTGTTGATCGCCGCGCCCATTCCACGGTTCACCACATGCCTGACCACCTTGACCCTGGCATCTTCAACCGCCAGCGAACCGGCGATGTCGCCTGTGCCGTCCGACGAACCGTCGTCCACCACAATGACCTCGCCGCGTCCCGACAACACACGATCCAGAAACTTCAGGCAGTCCGAAACCTGGGTGGCTATGGTGGCGGCCTCGTTGTATGCCATCACGACGATGGACAGTGAAAACGGATAGTTCTGCATCAAAAAACCGTCAGACGCCGAACAGGCGTCGCGCGTTGCCGCCCAGCACCGCGTCGCGCTCCTCGCAAGACAGTCCCGCCGCGTCAATCACGGCGAGAAACGACGCGGGAGCGTTCAGATTGTGGTCCGAACCGAACAGGATCCTGTCGGCTCCGACCGTCCTGACGGCCCGGGAGATCAGCCAGTACTCGCGAATACTCTCGGTGCCCATGTAGACATTCCTGAAACCGGAGTCGGCGATCGCGTCTGAAGCCGCTGTCACCAGCGCCGGCGAATCACCACCCATGTGGGCCATCACGAAATCGACGTCGGGCCACCTGGCCGCCACTTCCATCAACAGGCCCCAGCCCGCCATCTGTTGCCATCTTCCGCAATGTACAACCACCGGCAGCTTCATGTCACGGGCGGCTTGAATAGCCGGCCTCCAGCACGGGTCCGTCACCGGTCTGCGGCAGAATGAAGGATGAATCTTGACAGCACCGAAGCGTCCCGGAGCAAGCAGCGTTGCAAAGCCGGCCTGATCCGGCATCGCCCAGGCAGCCGCTACGAATCTGACCGGGCCGGACCACGCGTCGAGCTCGGCCAGCAGCGCATCGTTGTCCCCCGAGTCGGACGGCATCACGAGCGCACCCCCGATCCCGGCTGCAAGAAGCGTCGCTGCGGTCTCGACAAGAGTGGTCGAGTGCCCCGCGAAATCCGGGGTGACCCAGGCGCCAACATGAACATGTGAATCGAAAATCATCAGTCTCATCCGCACCACGGCCGACCGGACTATTGTAATCCCCGGGGCACCGTCTTGACAAAGGCGACCTCCGGACCTACCTTTCGCACCGGCCTCGTTTCCGGACTTGGGATTAAGGGACTGGAATCAAAATGCCTACTTACGAATACGCTTGCAGGAAGTGCGGCAAACAATTCGAAAAGGTTCAGAAGATCTCCGACGCTCCGGTCGCGTCTTGCCCCGAATGCAACAGCACCGACACGGAACGCCTGATCTCCCATTCCTCCTTCGTTCTGAAGGGCAGCGGCTGGTACCAGTCGGACTACGCGGGTAAATCGTCGTCCTCGCCTTCGTGCTGCGGATGCAAATCAGGTTCGTGCCAGCACTGACCGCCACGCCTCCCGCAGCAGATGTTCCTTTGATTGCGGTCGGAGTTTTCGGTTGACACGCTCAGCCTCCCGAATTACTATACTTCGCCGTTTGAGTATGGCCCTTTGCGGCCGCGCTCGACGATTGATTGTTGATTACGAAACTTTCGAGGTTCACCATGTCGATCGCAATTCTTGGCAAGAAGGTCGGAATGACCCAGTTCTTTGACGAAGAAGGCAGACGCCTGCCCGTTACCGTCATCGAGGCTGGCCCCTGCCAGGTCATCAAGGTAAAGAGCGCCGAAGGTCGCGACGGATACGACGCCGTCGTCCTCGGCATGGGCAACAACAAGGAATCCAGGTTCACGAAACCGGTTCTCGGCCAGTTCAAGAAGGCCGGCCTGACGACGTTCCCGACGTTCGTCAAGGAAATCCGTGTCAACCAGGACGAAGCGATGCTTTATCCGGAAGGCGGCACGGTTGACGTGACCCTTTTCCAGCCCGGAGAAAAGGTTGATGTCTCTGGAACCACGCGTGGACACGGATTCTCCGGTGTCGTCAAGCGGTGGGGCTTCCACGGCGCGATGCGCTCCCACGGTCGTGCGCACGAGTGCCACAGGCACGGCGGTTCGATCGGTATGTGCCAGTTCCCCGGTCGCGTCATCCCCGGAAAGAAGATGGCCGGACACTACGGCAACGCGACCCACACGATGCTGAACCTGAAGGTCGTCGCCGTGTTTCCGCAGCAGAACCTGATCATGGTCAGGGGCCCGGTCGCCGGCGCCCCGAACGGCAACGTGCTTCTCCGCAAGGCCACCAAGGTCCGCAAGCGCCGCGCGGTCTGATAATTTCTGACCACGTCGTCGCGGATGTGGACAACGTGGAAACCCGGTGTCATCATCCTGCGATGAAATTTCGTAAATACCACGGCACAGGTAACGATTTTCTGGTTGTTGACGCCTTATCCGGACGTCCGCGCGGACTTGATCCATCAACGGTCAAGAAGGTCTGCGACCGGCATTTCGGCGTCGGTGGCGACGGAATCCTGCTTGTCGAGCGCTCGCCGATTGCCCCGTGGTTCATGCGCGTCCTGAACTCCGACGGCACCGAGGCCGAGATGTGCGGCAACGGGATCCGCTGCGTTGCCAGATTCATCTCGGACTACATGGGCCATGTCGGAGACACCATTCCGATCGACACCCCTGGCGGCGTCAAGACCTGCCGACTGAACCGGGAAGACAACGGCCTGGTGCGCTCGGTGGCGGTCAGCATGGGCGCGCCCCGGATGGATCGACCAACGATCCCGATGACCGGAAGCGGCCCGACGGATTCGGTTGAGGCTTTCGCGCACGGACGCCGGTTCATCGGTACCGGCGTGAACATGGGCAATCCCCACTTCGTGGTGTTCGAATATCTGGATGCCCCGCAGGCGGAACACTTCGGAAGCGTTCTTTCGGGCGATTCGCTGTTTCCGGAAGGCGCTAACATAGAGTTCGCTGAACAGACTGGCGACAACGCCTTCAGACTGACGGTCTATGAACGCGGCTGCGGCCTGACCCTGGCGTGCGGCACCGGCGCGTCGGCGACCGCGGTTGCGGCAATCCGTTCAGGAATGGCAAAGGTCGGTGTCCCGATTCGGATCGACCTCCCGGGCGGCCAGCTTGAGATTACTGTCGCCCCGGACATGTCGGACGTGATCCTGTGCGGTCCGGCGGTCGAGGTTTTTTCCGGCGAGATCGACCTCTCGTCGTTCCAGTCGGAAGGAGTCCCTGATGAACGAAAGTGACTTTCACAAGGCTCTGGCCTCCGTCCTGACGGAGATCGGAGAGGATCCAGGGCGCCCCGGCCTGAAAAAGACCCCTGCCCGGGTATGGGAGTCACTGCACCACCTGACCAGGGGCTATCGCGAAGACCTGGCCGCGATTCTGGCGGACGCGACTTTCGATGATCCTTCGCGGGACGCGGTTCTGATCAGGGACATAGGATTCACGTCCATCTGCGAGCATCACATGCTGCCCTTCTTTGGACGCGTCGATGTGGGCTACCGCCCGAACGGACGACTTATCGGCCTGTCCAAGGTCGGACGGGTCGTGGATCACTTCGCCTGCCGTCTTCAGGTCCAGGAAAACCTTGCCGGAGAGATCGCCGACACGCTACACGAGATACTCCGTCCCTCGGCGCTGGCTGTCGTGGTTTCGGCCACGCACCTGTGCATGACGGCAAGGGGTGTTCAGAAACCGGGATCGGTCGCGGTCTCTTTCGCATGGCGGGGCGGCCACGAGGCTATTCAAGAGTTCCGACCCGAATTCCTGGCTGGAATCGGAAGGCAGAAAGAATGACTCCCGACGACATGACCCACACCCATGTTCCGAAACCCGATCCCACCGGCGATCCCGCGTCCGCCGAGGCGCTGGAACTGCTGGGCCGGGCCCGGACCATCCTTCTGACGACTCATGACGGCCCCGACGGGGACGGAATAGGCTCGGAAATCGCCCTCGCCCGCGCGCTGCGAAGGGATGGCCGCAAGGTCTGGATCGTCAACGGCGACGACTGTTCACGCGCCTTCAGGTTTCTCGATTCCGGCAGTGACATCATCGTGCTTAACGAACGCTTCGAGCACGAACACCCGACTTTGTTCGAGGACGTCGATCTGGCGGTGCTGGTCGACACATCCGAATTCGAGCGCGTCGGCCGCGTCGGAAAACGGCTCCAGGGAAGGAAAGGCCCGGTGGTCGCCATCGACCACCACCAGAAAAACGAACGCAGCCTGTCCGGAATCATCGGCCCGGATTTTTCATCGACCGGTGAACTCATGGTCCGGGTTCTCGACGCACTCGGCCTTCCGATCACCCGCGACGTGGCAACGCCTCTGTACGGCGCGATCCTCAGCGACACTCAGCAGTTTCGCTTTGTGAAACAGGACGCCGAAGTTTTCGCCACGGCGACAAGACTTGTCTCGTGCGGCGCCGATCCCCAGGAAATAGCCGGAAAGATGTACGGAACCATCACACGCGACCGACTGATCCTGATGACCAGGATAATGAATAACTCGCGTTTTCTGCACGGTGGCCAGTTGGTCTGGTCCGTTCTTACCCCGGAGACGCTGGCCGATATCGAGGTGGATCGCGACGAGATCAGAACGATGGTCAACTTGATCGGCGATCTGGAAGGTGTCCGGATATCGGTGTTCTTCAAGGTATTTCGCCCGGGAGCTGTCAAGGTTTCGATCAGATCGAAGTCGGATCTGGTCATCTCCGACGTGGCTGAACGCCTTGGAGGCGGGGGTCACAGGCAGGCAGCGGGAGCCGATGTCGAAGGCGACCTCGATCAGGTCAGGGAGACTACGCTGAAGATGCTTGGCGCCAAGCTGACGGGTCAATGAACCAGAGACTTGAAAAGCGACGCGTACGCACCGGCCGAACGTGACCAGGAAAAGTCCTGCCTCATCCCGCGTGCTCGAACCTGATGCATCCTGTCCACGTCGACAAACAGCTTGCATGCGCGCCCGACCGCGTCAAGGAACGCCTGGTTCTCGAAGGGGCTGAATTTCAACCCGGTTCCACGTTCCGGATCATCGTCCACGTCGACAACCGTGTCCTGGAGCCCTCCAACCGCGTGAACGATTGGAATCGTCCCATACCGCAGCGAGTACATCTGGTTCAACCCGCAGGGTTCATACCTTGAGGGCATCAGGAAGAAATCCGAGCCGGCCTCGATCAGATGGGCCAGGCGTTCGTTGTAAATGAATCGAACCGCGACGTGCTCCGGGAAACCGGCAGCCGAGGACGCTATCATGTTCTCGATGTCGCGCTCGCCGGTGCCCAGGACAACGATCATCCCCGCCGCGCGCACGATAGCCGGCATCACGCCGGCCAGCAGGTCGTATCCCTTCTGATGCGCCAGCCTGCCGATCACGCCGAAGAGCGGACCGCCGCTGTCACGAATGCCGAACTCCTGGAGCAGGGCGGATCGGTTTTCTTCCTTGCCGGTCATGTCGTCCACGCTGAACCTGGCCGGTATCATCGGATCGTTCTCGGGCGACCACTGCGAATAGTCGACGCCGTTCAGAATCCCGGAGAAACGGGCACCGATCAGGCGCAGAATGCCGTCCATGCCGTAACCGGTTTCGGGGGTCAGCACCTCACGCGCGTAGGTTGGACTGACGGTTGTCGCGCTATCCGAGAAGAACAGACCGGTCTTCAGGAAGCTGACCTGACCCCAGAATTCCACGCCCTCGGCAGTGTAGACCTCCCATGGAATCCCGAGTTCCGGGGTGACATACCCCGGGAAAACGCCTTGATACGCCATGTTATGGACCGTCATTACCGTCCGATACCGGTTTCCATATCTGATGCGGTTGAACAACGGCACCAGACCGGACTGCCAGTCATGGCAGTGGATGATGTCGATGTCCAGATCGAACGCGGCGATCAGATCGAAAACCGCCGCGCCGAAAAAGGCGAATCGAAGGTGGTTGTCCGGGTACGCGCCGTCCCTTGTCCCGTAAATCTCGTCACGACCGAAAAGATCGTCGTTATCGAGGAAATAGATGGTCACTCCGGCGGGGGTGACGGCCGTGTGGACGCCGAACTGGACGATTCGCCCGCCCAGCATGACATCCAGTGTCCTGCCCGTGAATGACAGATCCCGCCGATCCACGCAACGGTAAAGCGGCGTCACGGTACAGACGTGATGTCCGGAGGAGGCCAGCGCATCCGGCAGCGAACGGGAAACGTCCGCGAGGCCACCGGTCTTAGAAAACGGAACGACCTCGGAAGTCACGTTCAGGATTCTCAGCATCAGGTTCACCTGAATTGAACAGGTTTGAAGGAATCCTAGCAGGGATGGGTAATCAAATTCAACGATTCATGGGGACAAATGTCGGTGAAGAAGTGTTTTTTGCCAGGTCAGGCGCCCAGTGTCGTCAACGCCTCGCGAAGCCGGATCAGCACTTCGCGGGTCGCCTCGGCCTTCTCGCGGACCTCTTCGACGACGTCCGGACTGGCGTTAGCAACAAAGGCCTGGTTGCCCAGTTTCGCATCGAATTTCTCAAGATCCTTCCGGGCTCGATCAACTTCCTTCTGGAGGCGCCCCACCTCGGCAGCGATCCGTTCACCGCCGATCACGACGAAACAGTCCGCCGCCGTCCCGACCACCACGGCCGAGCCGGATGGACGCTGGGCACCCGCGTCGATCACAAGTTCGGAAACACGCCCGAGGCGCGTTATCTCATCCGCCATCGAACGGATGTACGTCTCGAACTCGGCGGAATGCGGCTTGATTACCACCTGCAGTTCCTCGCGCGGGGGCACCATCGCCTGGGAACGCACGCCACGAACAGCCGAAATCACCTCAAGAACGGCATCCACGGCGGCCGAGTCGGTGCCGAACTCCGGCATGCCCTCGCCAGTCGGGAAGGATGAAACCATTATGCTCGCGGCGTCCTCGGACAGGAACGGCCGCAGTTTCTGCCAGATCTCTTCCGTCACGAACGGCATGAACGGGTGCATCGCCCGCAGCGTGTTGTCCAGGACGTGAATGAGCACCGTCTGGACGGCCCGCCTGCGCGCGGGATCGGCCGAATCGCCCGCCAGCGCGCCCTTCGCCAGTTCGAGGTACCAGTCGCAGAGCTGGTGCCAGGTGAACTGGTACAGAATCGAAGCGGCCTCGTTGAACCGATATTCTTCGAGAGCGCGGTTGCACTCGGCGCTCGCCCGGGCGAGGCCGGTCAGAATCCAGCGATCCGCGCGTGAAAGCTCCAGCCCGGAAAGCAGTTCCCGACGATCCGACGGCAGCCGGCCCTCGAAGTCGTCGAGATTCATGAAGATGAAGCGCGCGGCGTTCCAGAGCTTGTTGACGAACTCGCGATAGCCCTTCAGCCGATCCATCGACAGCTTGATATCGCGTCCCTGAGCCGTCATGTTGGCAAGCGTGAAGCGCAGAGCGTCCGTGCCAACCTCGTCGACGACCTCGAGCGGATCGATCACGTTACCCTTGGTCTTGGACATCTTCAGGCCGTGCTCGTCACGAACCATCGCGTGCAGATAGACGGTCTTGAAAGGCACGTCGCCCATGAAATGGACGCCCATCATCATCATGCGCGCCACCCAGAAAAAGATGATGTCGAACCCGGTCTCCATCACCGTCGTCGGATAAAACGTCTTGAGGGCATCGGTCTGCTCCGGCCACCCGAGGGTGGAGAAAGGCCACAGACCGGACGAGAACCAGGTATCCAGAACGTCCTCGTCCTGAACCAGCGCGTGGCCGCCGCACTTCGGGCAGACCGTGTCCGGCCCCGGATCCTCGACGCCGACATACATCCCGTCGCATCCCGGTTCACGACAGTACCAGACCGGTATCTGATGACCCCACCAGAGTTGGCGACTGATGCACCAGTCGCGGATGTTCTCCATCCAGTTCATGTAGGTTTTTTCCCACGATGCGGGAACGAACACCGTCTTGCCTTCGCGGACGGCGTCGATCGCCGGCCCGGCCAGCGTGCCGGCCCGGACGAACCACTGCATGGAGACCATCGGCTCGACCACCACGCCGCTGCGCTGGCAGTGACCGACCCTGTGCGTGTAATCCTCGACCTTCACCAGCAGGCCGGCCTCGGCCAGATCCGCCTCGACGAGCTTGCGGGCGTCGAAACGATCCATCCCGCGATACTTCTCGGGAACGTTGTCATTCAGGCGCGCGCTCCTGTCCAGGATGGACAGAACCGGCAGTTTGTGACGCCGGCCGGTCTCGAAGTCGTTGAAGTCGTGGGCCGGGGTGATCTTCACGGCGCCGGTGCCGAACTCCATGTCAACCGCTTCGGAGTCGCCGATGATCGGGATCTTCCTGTCGGTCAACGGCAGATCCACGGTCCGGCCGATCAGATGCGCATGGCGCGGATCGCCTGGATGCACGGCCACAGCGGTGTCGCCGAACATCGTCTCGGGACGGGTCGTGGCCACCACCAGGCGTTCATCCGACCCGGTCACCGGATAGGCGATGTGCCACATGTGGGAACGCACTTCCTTTTCCTCGACCTCGAGGTCCGAAAGTACCGTCTGTATGCCGGGCGACCAGTTCACCATCCGCTGGGCCCGATAGATAAGGCCTTCATTGTAAAGTGTTGAGAAAACCACGCGCACCGCGCGGGAAAGGCCCTCGTCAAGAGTGAAGCGCTCGCGCTCCCAGTCAACCGAGACTCCGAGCGCCTTCATCTGCTGGACGATGCGATCATGGTGCCGGTGCTTGACCTGCCAGACGCGCTCGATGAACTTCTCGCGCCCGAGATCGAATCTGGACAAGCCCTCGGTCGCCTTCAACTCGCGCTCGACAACCATCTGGGTCGCGATCCCCGCATGGTCGGTGCCCGGCAGCCACAGCGTGTTGAACCCGCTCATGCGCTTGAAACGGATCAGGATGTCCTGAATCGTCAGAGTCAGCGCGTGCCCCATATGAAGCTGCCCGGTAACGTTCGGAGGCGGAATGACGATGCAGTAGGGCGGCTTGTCGCTGACGTCGTCGGCACGGAAGTATCCGGCTTTATCCCAGACGTCGTACCAGCGGCCTTCAATATCCTTGTGTTCGTATCCTTTCGCGAGGGGTTCCATCCTGCCTCCGGGGGGTAAAAATCACGGGGCGGCATTATACCCGCAAACAAGCCGGTGGCGGATGAAAATCCTGTCGTTTTCTGCGACAATCGCGACGCCCGCTACGGAGGAGAATCATGGCTGAGAAGTATTTTGTCGAAAGGGATCCCTACTCCCCCATCCGCTACTCGTACGAAATCGATCAGATTCTGTGCGAGGGCCGCAGCGAGTTCCAGGAATACATGGTGTTCACGAATCCGTTTTTCGGCCGCGTGCTGGTGCTGGACGGTGTCGTGCAGCTGACGGAACGCGACGAGTTTTTCTACCACGAGATGCTCGCCCATGTTCCGCTGCAGTCCATCAGCGAACCTGGCGAAGTGATCATCATCGGAGGCGGTGACGGCGGAGTTGCCCGCGAGGTCATCAAACATCCCTGGGTCACGGCTGTAACGGTGGTGGACATCGATCCCATGGTGGCCAGGCTTTCGAAAGAATACTTCCCGTGTGTGTCGTCGGCCCTGTCGGACCGCCGGGTCACGCAAATAGCGATGGATGGTGCGCAATTCCTACGGGAGTACCGCGGCCAGGCGCGCGCGATTCTGGTCGACAGCACGGACATCGCGGGCAACGCCGAGACTCTGTTCTCGGAGTCCTTCTTCAGGGACGCGCGCGGCGCGCTGCACCCGGACGGCGTGTTCGTTACCCTCTCCGAGTCCCTTCATTTCCACTTTTCCATGGTGCGCATGCTTCAGGAAAGGCTGGCGCGCGTTTTCGGCAACTCGGACATCTACACCGCCCCGATCGCGACCTACGCCGGCAACTGGTGGTGTTTCGCAGTCGGATTTGGCGCCCGCTCGTGTCGCGAACCTGTCGGACAGATCGCTGGCCCGACCCGCTACTACGACGCGGATGTTCACCGAGCCAGTTTCCTGGCGCCCAGGCTGTTCCAGCGCCTGATGGAGTCGGAAAGACAGGGATATTAGGCCGTTGCGAACCGCACGACGCCATTGCACGTGCCGGAGTGAACCGCCAAAAAACACAAAACTGCTTGTAACACCTTGTAAGAACAAACTAATCGTTGACTTTTTCACTGCTTCGGTGCAACATTTTATCCCTTGCCCTGGAAACGGGGAAAATTGACTTAATCCTGTCAGGAACAGGATTCGGAGGTGGGTTATGAACCTGAGGTCGGATCGCTGACGCACCGGCCTCGTGTCAACTCGGAGGATAGCCAGTTGAAAGCTCTCGGAAGGCACATCGTGGCCGATTTCCACGGCTGCACGTCGGACCTCAACAGTCCCGAAATGATTTGTCAGACACTCCAGACCGCGTGCGAGATATCGGGCGCAACGGTAGTCAGTCGGACTCAGCACCACTTCAGTCCGTACGGCGTGACCGTCGTGTTCGTCATCGCGGAATCCCACCTGGCCGTGCACACATGGCCAGAGTACGGTTACGCCGCGGTCGACTTGTTCACATGCGGCAATTCGGTTGACGTGTGGAAGGCCTTCAAGCACTGCGAAAAAGAATTCGGAGCGACACGCGTGGAACTGCGCGAGATCACCAGGGGCATCCTGTCTGAAGACCAGCAGGCGCCCGCGCAGGGCTTCGTGGAATCGCATGAAAAGGCTATCGCCTGACGATGTGACCGGCCTGCAGTCACCGCATTTTCCGTTCAATTATCATGGCATCCACGACCGCAGTCCGAGTTATACTCGCGCTGGCTGTTCCCAGCCAAATTGAAACACCAGGAAACGATCCGGGGGTAATCTGCAATGAAGTCACCGTCTGCAATTCTGGCTCGGCTCGCGATGCCGACGCTGCTGGTCGCGGCCATCGCTTCGTGTGCCGGCGACGTGCCGGAACTGAACGAAGGTCTGAAGCCGGTTGTGACCGATCTGACCTATTTCAAGGACTCCGAGGGCCGGTATGTGAACATCCGGGGAATCAACCTTGGTGGCAACATCAAGGTACCGGTCGTCAACGGCACCCAGGAGAACGAAACACCTGAAACCTACTATGGACACGCTGGCGACGAAATGGCCGCGATGAAGGCCGGGGATCCCCTTCCCTTCACCTACGTCGGACGTCCGTTCAGTCTTCAGAAGGCCGATCAGTATTTCCGGCAGATCAAGGATCTGGGATTCAATTCCGTCAGGCTTCTGGCGAACTGGGAGGCCATCTACCCCGAAAAGAAGTTTAAGCCGGACCGTGAGTACCTGACCTACTTCGAGGAACTGGTCAAGCTGGCCCAGAAACACGATATCTACGTGATGTTCAACCTTCACGAGAACGTCTGGGCCCGGAACTTCTACTCCCTGTACAGTGAATGGCCGGTGTGCCAGCAGTGCTGCAATTACGACGAGAACGACCACGCGATCACCCCCGACGGCGAGGTCACCGACATCGTCTGCTCCGCCGATCGCAAGAAGGAATGCTGCCCGAGCGGCGATCTGATGAACATGCTGTGGTCGATATTCCCCCAGAAGAACCGTACGGAACTGGGGATTCTGCCGGGCGACGCGCCCGAGGTCGCGGCGGAAAAGTACCGCGCGGGCTACTCTGACCGCGTCAGCGGCGACGGCGCCCCGCTCTGGGCCTCGCGAGTCTGCCTTCCCGAGAAGAACTTCGAGTCTCCGTACTGGGGCGTGTCCAAGCTGCTGGGCGCGGCCAGAAACGAAACCGGCGACATCCTCTACATGGATTTGTTCAAACTGATCCAGTTGGCCGCAACGGTTCTTGCCAACCTTGAAGAACCGGTGATTACTCAGGAAGTAGCCGACACGATAGTCGCGCAGCTCGATCGGATGGAACCGTATCTGCCTCCGGCCGCGTTCCCATCGACCGACACGTGGGACGGCCTGCCCTGGAAGATGTGGGGAATCAACAACGGAACCTCGCTGTCGACGAACATCTGCTTCGCGATGTTCTGGAACGGAGACGACGTGTTCCCGAAGCGCCGCACCGTCGAGTATGGCTATGCCGACCGGATGGATGAAGGTGTGGACATCGAGACCTTCTACACGCCCGAGGAAGCGGAAGTCAGAGCGGCCGAGCTGCGTGGCCAGGGTTACACCCACGTGAAGGTGAACAACCTTGTCGAGACCCTTCAGGGTGGTTACAGGGGCGCGTGGGAAGAAGTCGCGCGCATCGGAAAGAAGTACCCGAACGTGATCGGCTACGACATCCAGAACGAACCTGCCGCCGTCTACGTGCTGGCGAGCATCGTGGCCGCGTATCTGGAACTTGGCTCGCCGGATCTGGTTGCCAGCCTTCTGGACGCGGTCGTCCTGGGGGATGACGGGCTGCCGATGACGCTCCCCGGCGGCGCCACGGTAGGCGAGGTCGCCCAGCAGATTCTCGACCAGAACCTGGCACTGCTTCCCAATGACAATTCGGATGAAACGCGCAAGGAACTCGGACTGTACGGCGTCGACCTGATGGCGTTGATCGACATGAACATGACGCCTGACAAGAAGGCGCTCGAGCCGCTCTACGAGAATGTGGGCCAGGGAATCCTGAATGTGTACATGGAAGGAGACGAACCGGCCAACCGCCTGACGTTCTGGATGGAACCGGCGAACGGCCTGGAAACACTGCTCGGCGGCGCCGGTGGCGGCGTCGGCGGACAGTACCTGCAGTACGCGACGACCCCGGACATCACCGGAGCGGACGAATACGCGAAGAAGTACGGCGATATCAAATTCGTCTGGGCCCCCCACAAGTACCCGGACATCTACCCGTTCCTCGGCCTGAACATGCCCGAACGTATTTTTGGGAAGGACGAGTACGACTTCCGTGACTACACCGACATGATCAAACCGCTGATGGACTGGTCCACGTACGCTTTCGACAACATCCCGTCATCACTCAGCGAGTTCGGAACCTACTGGAATTTCAGGGATCTCGACAACGAGGAAGTCTGCGCCGCGGAATTGAAGAAGTGCAGGGCGCTTCCAGACACGTTTGCGTCGCCGCAGTGTGACCCGCAGAAGCTGAGCTGCAAGCCGGGCTACCTGCAGTCCAGGGAGCTCGAGTACCTGGTAAGCACGCAGATCCTGGATAACTACTACGAGACGTTCGAGAAGCATGGCTGGCACAACATGATCTGGGTCTACACCCCCGATGCCGATCCGAAATACGGCGACTGGTGGGATCACGAGGACTTCTCGCTGGTCGAGTTCATCCAGAAGGAAAACGAACCTGAACGTTACGACAGCATCAAGGCCGCGTTGCCCGAGCGGTACGTCGTCGACGTGGCCGCGCCCGAGGGCATCGTGGTGCCGCGTGGATACAAGGCATTTGTCAGGCCTTACGCCTTCCTTATGTCGGGCAAACCGGTCAGTTCCCATTTCTACTCGGACCTGCACTACTTCGACCCGAGTAAGGGCGAACTGAACGCCGAACACGAGTTCGAGCTGGTGTTCGAGAGCAAGGAGACCGGGGCGCCGACAGTGATCTTCGTGCCCGAGATTCAGTACCCGGACGGCTTCTACGTGTGGCTCTCGGACGGATACGTGGTGTGGCAGCCCGAAGACCAGTGGTTGTACTACTTCCCCGAGCGGGACGAACCCGGAGTGCTGCACAAGGTAACGATACGACCTCCGCTGGCGGGCCAGGACTCGAACGACTGGGATTACTTCGTGCGCGACGGCTTCGTCGTGGCGGCGGACTGAGGAGGAAAACGATGATGAAACGCATTGCAATGGCAACCATCCTGTTCGTTTTCGCCTCGATCCCGGCGTTCGCCCAGTCTTCCGTCGACGAAAACACGGCGACGGCGGATGAAACCGCAGTGGAACAACAGGCTGCGCAGCCTGTCACGGACGCGGTCGAGCTGGTTCCGGTTCAGGTTCCGGCCGACGACTCCAAGGGATTCGGAATCGGCAACAAATACGCGCAGTTCTCAGGTCGCATGCAGAACCTGTTCCTGTGGCGCAACGATTCGGACTTCGACCGCACCCCGCCCTACTACAACGCTGACGGTCAGGATATCGGCGTGCTCGGGACGTTCATCGCCCCCAAACTGGTCGTGACGCCGGTCAAGGAACTGAAGATGGTCCTCGAGTTCGAGATGGGTCTGAACCTGTGGTCGGCCCAGGACCCGGACACGTACAGTTCCACACTGCCGAGTTGGTTCAGGATCGCGATGCGCCAGGCCTACACCGAGGGAAACTTCTTCGATGGCAAGCTTGGATTCCGTGTGGGTTACGAGCAGTTGTTCGACCCGACCGGCCTGTTCATCGGCCACTGGCTGGGCGCCGCCAACCTTTACACGAAGTGGGACTGGGGCCAGGTGACGTTGACCGTGGCCCAGATGCCGGATCAGGCATTCGAGGGTGTCGCGTTCGATACGAACAACTTCAACACCGATACGATCCTGTACGGCGCGCGCCTGTACATGCCGTTCGGGAAACTTCACCTGGACGCGGCGGTATGGGGCATGCACGACACTCAGGTCATCGACCGGAAGCTGGACATGATGGCCATCACAGCCAACTTCGGTGGCGACTGGGGCTGGCTGAAGATGGGTGTCGACGCCGGTTTCCAGTACGGCGTGACTGAAAACAGGGCTGCCGGAAAGGACGAGACGACTTTCGCGTGGGCCGCGCAGGCATACCTGAACATCGAGCAGTCGTTGCTTAACGGCAACCTGGACTTCCTGTTCGACCTGAACTTCATGGCGACCAGCGCCGACGACAAATACGACGGCAACAACATCAACGGCGCGTGGTTCTACTCCGGAAAATCGCGCAGCCGCACGATGATCCTGACCGAAGACGAGACCCGCGACCGAGGCGGCAACATCGACGAACTGATGTCCGACCGGCGTCACGGCGACAGCGGCAAGTACTACCTGAACCGCGCCGGCATGTCACTCGTGGACGTCACTGTCGGGATCCAGTACAAGGACTTCTTCAGACCGCGATTCACCCTGGGCGCCGCGTGGGTCCTGAACAGCGACAACGCCCTGGGTTCCAGCTTCGCCGGCATGGAAGCCGACCTGCACCTTGAGTTCATGTACAAAAAGTACCTGTCCGTCGACTTCGTGGGTTCCGTGCTGCTGCCCGGCGCCGCTGCCGCCGCCTTCGTGAACACCACCGACAACCGCGAGTCGGTCGACACCATCTACCAGTTCCAGACCTCGGTCGTCTTCTGGTTCTAGTAGGGGCGAATGACA
>CAZNJW010000008.1:0-40427 GCA_964573455.1 uncultured Anaeromyxobacteraceae bacterium
CGGCAGTTACTCGGCCGGTTACTACAGCTACATCTGGTCCGAGGTCCTCGACGCGGACGCGTTCGAGGCGTTCAAGGAGACAGGGGATCTGTTCAACCGCCAGGTCGCCACGTCTTTCAGGACAAACATCCTTGAGCGCGGCGGCACGCTCGAGGCAGGCCAGATGTACAGAAACTTCCGTGGCCGCGATCCTGTTGTGGAACCGCTGCTTGAAAACCGCGGACTGAAGCCGTCCGGCAATTGACGGCTGGATAACCGATACATTCGCCGACGCGCGTTGAATTGCCCGAGTGCACTGAACAATCCTGACCCGCACTTGTCGCCTTGGTTGATTCGTGCGGAAATATGCGTACTCTATTGCGATTTGTTCTGAAGCATGACCAGCTATACACAAACTGGGTGCCACCGTGAAGACGCGGACTGACGAACCAATGCGGCACGTGGTCAGAAAGGGCCTCGATCTGCCATTGACTGGCGGTGGTGGCACCTTGACGGACGGCCCCGAGGTCAAAAGTGTCGCCCTGATGCCCGACGACTGGATCGGCGTGGCCGCGAGGCCGCTGGTCGAGGTGGGGGCGAGGGTCAAGGCTGGCGAACCGATCTTCGAGGATCGCCGCAATCCGGGAGTGATATTCACATCGCCCGGAACCGGCGAGGTGAGCGCCATCCACCGCGGTGACCGCCGGGCCGTGCAATCCGTTGTCGTAAAGCTGGATGGATCCGATGAGTGCGCCGATTTTCCGGCATGGCGAGGCGAACCGGTCGCGAAATGGTCGGGCGACGACGTTCGTCGGCTGATGCTCCAGGCCGGGACGTGGCCCGCCCTTCGCGAGCGTCCCTTCGGCACTGTGCCGCCTCCGGGCGCCCCGGCATGCCCGATCTTCGTGACCGCCATCGACACCAATCCGCTGGCGCCCGACCCGGCGATCGCGATATCGCGGCATGTAGATGCGTTCAAGGCCGGCCTGACGGCCCTGGTGCTTCTGGCAGGGGGACATCCCGTTTACGCCTGCGTCTCATCGGGTTCCAACCTGACCGGGGCGACCGACGTGCCCGGTGTCCGGACGCACAGCTTTTCCGGCCCGCACCCGGCCGGCCTTCCCGGCACTCACATTCATATGGTCAGTCCGGCGTCGGTTGAAGCCCCCAGGTGGCACATCGGTTACCAGGATGTCATCGCGCTTGGGGTTCTCCTACAGACAGGCAGACCCTGCCTTGAGCGGGTGATCGGAGTCGGAGGACCTTCCGTCGACAAGCCGATCGTCTGCGTCACCAGGGTTGGGGCCGAACTGGGCCCGTTGCTGACGGGCCGCCTCAGGCATGGTGAAAACCGCGTGATTTCGGGCTCGGTCCTCTTCGGCCGGGGAATCACCGATCTTCCGCAGACGTTCGTGGGGTTCTTTCACAACCAGGTCTGCGCAATACCCGAGGAGACCGGGCGCGACTTCCTGGGCTGGCTCAGTCCTGGTCTGAAACGCTTCAGTATCCTGCCCATCTTTCTTTCAAAGCTGGCCGGGGAACGAAGTCTGCGCTTCGACACAGCGACCAACGGCAGTCCACGCGCGGTGATGCCGTTCGGCGTCTATGAGCGCGTGATGCCTCTGGACATGATGGCAACCCAGCTCTGCCGGGCGCTGATGGCGGGAAACGCCGAATGGGCGGCCGAACTGGGCGCACTCGAACTGGTCGAGGAAGACCTCGCGTTGTGCACCCTTGTCTGTCCCGGTAAGAACGACTATGGCCCAGCCCTCAGGTCGGTGCTCGAAACCATACGGAAGGAAGGCTGATGAAAGCTTTGCGAAGGCTGCTGGACAGGATGGAAGGCCCCTTTGCGAAGGGCGGGCCTCTTCACAGGCTCTATCCCGTTTTCGAGGCGCTCGACACCTTCACGTTCACGCCTGGCAAGGTCACGACAGGAATGACCCACGTTCGTGACGGGATGGATCTGAAGAGACTGATGATCACCGTCGTCGTGGCGCTTGTCCCGGCCATCGTCTGGGGAATCTTCAATACGGGCTTCCAGGCCAACCTCGCCATATCACGGCTGGCCGAGAATGGCACCACCACCCAGTTCGCGCTGGAAAACTGGCGAACATCCCTGTACGCGGCGATGGGCCTGGGTTTCGATCCCGATAATGTCGGCGCGTGTTTTGTGCATGGACTGCTTTACTACCTGCCCGTCCTGCTGGTCACCTTCGTGGCCGGCGGTTTCTGGGAGGTACTGTTCGCCACGGTCAGGCGACACGAGATCAACGAAGGCTTCCTGGTGACCGGTTTCCTGTTTCCGATGATCCTCCCGCCCGCGATCCCTCTGTGGCAGGTGGCGCTCGGCATCAGTTTCGGCGTGGTGTTCGGCAAGGAGGTATTCGGGGGCGTCGGAAAGAACATCTTCAACCCGGCGCTTGTCGGACGCGCGTTCCTTTTCTTCGCCTACCCGGCGCAGATATCGGGCGACGCGGTCTGGATAGCGGCGCGCGGCCTCGGGACACACGGTGTCAGCGGGGCGACCGCGCTTGCGGTCGTCAAGCAGGACGGCATGGACGCCCTGGCCGGGTCTGGCTACAACTGGATTGACGCGTTCATCGGTCTGGTTCCCGGTTCCATGGGCGAGACCTCCACGATCGCCATTATTATCGGCGCGGCGATCCTGCTGATCACGCGGGTCGCATCGGGCCGGACCATGCTCGGGATCGCGGTTGGCACCATCGCCTTCTCATTCCTTTTCAACCTGATCGGCTCCGACACGAACCCCGCGTTTGCCATGCCGTTCTGGTGGCACATGGTTCTGGGCGGCTGGGCGTTCGGCACGGTGTTCATGGCGACCGACCCGGTCAGCGGAGTCTTCGATCCGCGTGGACAATACGTCTACGGTTTTTTGATCGGCGTAATGGTGGTGACCATCAGGGTGATCAACCCGGCCTATCCGGAAGGGATGATGCTGTCGATCCTGTTCATGAACATGTTCGCGCCGCTGATCGACTGGGGCTTCACCCGGGCGAACATCAGGCGCAGGAAGAAAAGGCTGGCCACCGCCGGATCCGGTGATGGCATCCGGGACGAAGGAGGCGGTCCGCATGCGGTACAGTAGGCGGTACACAATCCTGTTCTCGGCGGCTGTATGCGGATTCTTCGCGATTCTCGTCACCGGTTCGGCCGTGCTTTTGAAGGATCGCCAGGAGCAGAACCAGCGCCTGGATCGAATCAAAAACATCCTGCAGGTCGCCGGACTGGTCGATGCTGATCGCGAACTGACCAGGGAACAGATGCTTCAGGTCTACGAACAGAACATCGAACCGCTTCTGGTAGATCTAGGGACGGGTGAAACGGTCTCCGGACTGGATCCGGATTCCTGGGATCCACGGGCGGCGGCAAATGACAAGGCACTCAGCATTTCGGCCCCGCCCAACCGGGCCGGGATCGTCAGGGTACCGAAAACCGCGCTCGTCTTCGTGCTCAAATCCCGGGGCGAACAGTCTACTGGCGGCACCGATCAACCTGGAAAACGCAGGGCCGGCATCTCGGGCCTGTTGCTGCCCATCGAGGGCAAGGGACTATGGTCGACCCTTTACGGATACATCGCGCTCGAAGCCGACCTGAACACCATTCGCGGCATCACCTACTATCAGCATGGCGAGACGCCGGGGCTGGGCGGCGAGGTCGAGAACCCCAGATGGAAAAACGGTTTCCACGGAAAGAAGCTGTTCGACCGTGCCGGCAGGATGGTCTTCAAGGTGGTCAAAGGGCAAGCCGGTAACGACCCGTCCAAGGTGGACGGCATCTCAGGCGCCACCATCACATCGAACGGCGTCACGCACATGATCGATTTCTGGATGGGTAAAAACGGCTTCGGTCCTTTCCTGAAGCGCATCGGGAACGAGAAGGGCCGCGCGGCGGACAAGGAATAGGGTATGGCAGGCAACACAACGAAAGCCCTGTTGACGCCGATATTCGCGAACAACCCGATATCGGTGCAGATACTGGGCATCTGCAGCGCGCTGGCCGTGACCACAAAGCTCGACACGGCGGTGGTCATGTCGCTGGCGGTCACACTGGTGACCGCATTTTCGAGCATGTCGATATCGTTGATCCGGCGCTGGATTCCTCCGCAGGTTCGAATCATCATCCAGCTCGTTGTCATCGCATCGCTCGTCATCGTGACCGATCAGATTCTGAAGGCGTTCGTCTATGACATCAGCAGGCAGCTCTCGGTCTTCGTGGGCCTGATCATCACCAACTGCATCGTCATGGGACGCGCCGAGGCTTACGCCATGCAGAACGGCCCGATCGCCAGTTTCCTGGATGGGATTGGCAATGGCGCGGGATACAGTCTGATTCTGATAATCGTCGCGTTCATCCGCGAACTGACCGGGTCCGGCCGGCTCTTCGGTTTCCAGGTGCTGCCACTCGCCTCGGAAGGTGGATGGTACGTTCCGAACGGCCTGATGGTCCTGTCACCGGCCGCGTTCTTCATCATCGGGCTGCTGGTCTGGGCGCACAGAACCTGGAAGCCGGAACTGAGGGAGGACGACTGAACATGGAGCACTTCCTGAGCATTCTGTTCAAGTCGATCTTCATCGAGAACATGGCTCTGGCCTTCTTCCTGGGGATGTGCAGCTTCCTGGCGGTTTCCCGCAAGGTTGAGACGGCACTGGGGCTCGGCGCGGCCGTGATCATGGTGATGGCGGTGGCCACTCCTCTGAACGCACTGCTGTACAGGGCGGTGGTCGCACCTGGCGCGCTCGGATGGGCTCACGTGTCGCTTGAAACGGTCGACCTCAGTTTCCTGGCGTTCCTTACCTTCATCGCGACAATCGCCGCCCTCACCCAGATCACCGAGATGGTGATCGAGAAGTATTCCCCGGCCCTCTACAACAGGCTTGGCGTATTTCTGCCGCTTATCGCCGTCAACTGCGCAATCCTCGGCGCGTCGCTCTTCCTGGTCGAACGCAACCTGACGGTCGGTGAAAGCGCGGTGTTCGGAGCGGGTTCGGGAATCGGATGGGCGCTGGCGATAGTGGCGCTGGCAGCCATCCGCGAAAAGATGCGGTACAGCGACGTTCCCAAAGGCTTACGCGGCCTCGGGATTGCCTTCATCATCTCGGGCTTGATGGCGATCGGGTTCATGTCATTCTCGGGGGTTTCACTGTAGGTTCGGCACATCCCTCCATCTTTCTCAGAGGGGGCTGCCTGCCGGAGGCTGGCTGATGACGCAGGTAATAGTACTCGGGGTCGCAGTCTTCGTGATCGTCATCGTGGCACTGGTAGTGACCCTGTCCCTTATCCGCGCCCGGCTCGTGCCGCAGCGTAAGGTGAACATCGACATCAACGGCGACCCCGAAAACCGGATCCAGGTCGATGCGGGTGGAACGCTTCTTTCCACCCTCGTTACCAATGGGATCTTTCTGCCATCGGCTTGCGGTGGCAAAGGTACATGTGGAACATGCAGGTGCAAGGTCGTCTCGGGTGGCGGATCGCTTCTGCCGACCGAGGCCAGCCTGATATCGCGAAAAGAGGCTCGAGAAGGGATGCGCCTCGGATGCCAGGTGAAGGTGCGCGACGACATGGCCATCGAGTTGCCGGCCGAGATATTCGCTGTCAGACAATGGAAGTGCCGGGTCAGGTCGAACCGTAACGTCGCGACATTCATCAAGGAACTGGTGCTCGAACTGCCGGAAGGAGAAGACGTGCCGTTCAAGGCCGGCGGCTACATCCAGATCGAATGTCCGCCGCATCAGGTCAGATATTCCGATTTCTCAATCGAACCTGAGTTCAGGGCCGACTGGGACAGGTTCAACATGTGGCGGCATGTGTCAACAGTCACCGAGAAGGTGACGCGCGGCTACTCGATGGCGAACTATCCGGGCGAGCGCGGCGTCATCATGCTCAACGTCAGGATAGCGACCCCGCCCCCGAACAAGCCGAAGGCGCCTCCCGGCATGATGTCGTCCTACATCTTCAATCTGAAGCCTGGCGACGAGGTGGTCATCTCCGGACCATACGGCGAGTTCTTCGCGCGTGAGACCGGCGCCGAGATGTGTTTCGTGGGCGGTGGCGCGGGGATGGCGCCGATGCGGTCGCACATTTTCGACCAGTTCCTTAGAATCGGCACCGGCCGCAAGGTGACCTTCTGGTACGGCGCGCGCAGCCTTCGTGAGGCCTTCTACACCGAAGACTTCGACCGGATCCAGTCCGAATTCCCGAACTTCTCCTGGCATCTGGCCCTGTCCGAACCGATGCCCGAGGACAACTGGACCGGCTACCGGGGATTCATCCACAAGGTGCTGCTGGACGAATACCTTTCCAGGCACCCCGCTCCGGAGGACATTGAATACTATCTGTGCGGGCCGCCCCAGATGCTCGCGGCCTGTACGAAGATGCTGGATTCCCTGGGAGTCGAGCCGGAAAACATCATGTTTGACGACTTCGGCTGAGCGTAAACGGTGTATGCGACATGACGATCGCGCTGACCATCATCCTTGCGCTTGTTCTCTTCGGTGTCGCGGTTCTGGCGCTGGCCTTGAAGCCGATCGCCGGCAACCGAACTCCGTTGAAGCGGCATGCCTGTGACGTGATGTGCCGCCACGGACACGATCACCCGTGTACCTGTTCAAACGACGGCACTTGTTCGGATCATCCCGGGCAACTGAATCCCGTCCTGGAGACCTCCGGCACTGCAGATCAACAAGATCCGTTTTGATGAATACCGACAAGGTGTTATCTTTTACCGGCATGGTCACTGCCGACCGGTCTCTTGCGACAGGAGGTTCCGTGTTTACTCGAAATCGTCCAGTTTTTCTGTTTGTATTGGCGCTCGCGCTGGCAATCATCCCGGGCTGCACCAGGAAATGCGACACCGACAGGGACTGTTCAACCCGGGGGCGCTGCAATCATGGACACGAAAAGGCGATCTGCCAGGAGCCTTTCTCGGGCCGACCTGGCACGCCATGCTCAGACAATGCGTTCTGCGAAAGCCGCTTTTGCGATAACAGACAATGCGCCGCGAAATGCGATGGCGTGATGTGGCTTGATGGCACGGAATGCCTCCCCAAAGGTGAAGGCGGAGCGAAGTGCAAAACCGGCGAGGCGTGCAAAAACGGCAGATGCGAAGGCGGATACTGCTGGATGCAATGCACGGAAGGATGGGATTTCGAGGAAGGAAGATGCGTTGATCCGCGCTATGTCGACTGGGTGCGGATAGTTGGCGGGCACTTCGGCATGGGTGCAAACGGCCTTGAGGCATACCCGGACGAAAGACCTGTTCACGACGTCATGGTGCGGACATTCGAGATCGCGCGTTCCGAAGTCACTGTCGGCCAGTACAAGAAATGCGTCAGGGCCGGCGCCTGCACCGAGCCGGCAACAGATCAGCAGTGCAACTGGGGCGAGTCCGGACGCGACGACCACCCGGTCAACTGCGTTGACTTCGACCAGGCCAGCGCCTACGCGAAGTGGGTAGGTGGTCGGCTTCCCACCGAGGCGGAATGGGAATTTGCGGCGCGTGGCGGTTCAGGCCAGAAATGGCCATGGGGAGACAAACCCGCGACCTGCAAGGAAGCGGTCATCTCGGATGGTGGTGACGGCTGCGGCAAGGCCAGGACCTGGCCGGTCTGCTCGAAAAAGGACGGCAACACCCCCAGCGGCCTCTGCGATATGAGCGGCAACGTGATCGAATGGGTCCAGGACAACTACCACGACAGCTACGAGAAGGCACCGTCTGACGGCTCCGCGTGGCAGGGCAAGGAGGCCCACCGCATGAGCCGCGGCGGTTCCTGGTACTCGGAATCACGTCTGACCAGGGCCACGGTCCGCTTCCACTATGACCCCCGCAGGCGCCTGAGCACCGTCGGTTTCCGGGTCGCGAGATCCGTCGACTGAAATATGTAGCCTATGTTTCTCGATGTATTCGTTATATCGCGCATTCGCTTGACAAAAGTACACTCGAAACCACAGTATTCGCCCTAGGAATTTTCGAGACCCTCATATGGAAGCGATCACCCCAAAGAAGAAGGCCGTTGGAAAAAGAATAGCGTTGGTAACGATTCTCGTCACGGTCGCTATGGCCGCTGCGGCGTCCGGCTGGGTAGCGTACGTCTTGAAGCCGTCCAGGGAAGTCGGCTTGATCGAGACCAGGGACACATCACGAGAACTGATCAGCCCGCTGCTTGAGTGTGGAATTGAAGGTCAGTTCGAGGGAAAAAGGCTGACAGAGCTTAAGAGTACTCTGAACCGGCTGGTTCAGACCAAGTCATCTTCAGGCCCGATAGACCGTGTGTCGATATACTTCCGCGACTTGAACAACGGCCCATGGATCGGGATCGGCGAAGCCGAGTTTTTCTCGCCCGCAAGTCTCCTTAAAGTCCCCGTGATGATGGCGATATTCAAGAGAGCCGAGTTGGAGCCGGGTTTCCTCGAACGACGCGCTGTTTACCGGATCATTCGTGCCGGCGAGGTTGACTTGGTGCAGGACGTGTATAGACCTTCGTTGCTTGTCGAGGGAAAGGACTATTCGATCCTGGAACTGGTGGAACAGATGATCGTGGAATCGGACAACAACGCCACTGTGACCCTGTCGACGATTCTCGGTGACAATGCAATGAAGGCGACCTATGCCGAACTCGGGTTGCCGGTGCCTGATTTCAGCGGCGACACTCCCTACTTGATGAACGCGAAACAGTACGCGTCCTTTTTCAGAATCCTCTTCAACGCATCATGGCTCAACCGCGAGTACTCGGAAATTGCTCTGGATCTTCTTACCAGAACCAGATGGAGCCAGGGTCTGCGGGCAGGAGTGCCGTTGCCCACGAAGGTCGCGCACAAGTTCGGCCATCGCGCTTCCACGACCTCTACATCGATTCAGCTTCACGACTGTGGAATCGTGTACGCTCCGGAAAAGCCCTATCTTCTGTGCGTGATGATCTCCGGCCGCAGCTTGAATGCCCAGGCTGACCTACTGGCTGAGATATCCAGGGAGACGTGGCGGGTCGTCAATATGCCGGACTGATCTGTCTTGAAATAGTCTTCAGGTCCGCGATCCCCGGCCAAACGAAAGCACCATCCTGTCCATGGCACTTCTGGTTGATGGATTGTAGGCACGGGCAGAATCCCAGTCCAACCAGGCGTCCGCGATGGCCACCGCGCCCTCGGGGCCGACCCGCGCTGCAAAAGCCGCGATCTCGGCGGTCAGGTCGACATTGCACAGCGAGCTGGCCGGGGCTCCTGAAACGACAAGAAGCACGTCCTTCGCCACCGACTCAAGCAGCAGCCTGTACAGATCGCCATCGTCTCGCTCGGAAGGGACACTGTCCGAGAACTGCAGTCTGACCCTGGCCGGCTCCATCGCCAGCGACAAGAATGTCGTTATGAAATCGCGGCGCTCCTGAAGGACGTCACTGTCAAGCAGCCGCAGTGCCGCACCAGGACATCCGGACGACAGGGCGGCGGCCGAAGCCGCCACATCCGGCGATGTCCCCCGGGATGCAAGCCAGTCAGAGATGGCGGCCACGGAAACCGGCCCGAACGGGATCTGCAGACAGCGAGACAGTACCGTGACAGGCAGAGTATCCGGGCTGGACGTGATGAGGATGAATATCGTCGACGATGGCGGTTCCTCGAGGGTCTTGAGCGCGGCATTCGCGGCCTCGATATTCATCGCGTGTGCGTCGTCGATCACGAGGCATTTCACGGGGCCAATGACCGGCTGATAGAGCAGGCGCGGCATCGCGTCGCGGATGGCGTCGATCTTGATGATGCCCTTCTCGGGGCCGATGGTGACCAGGTCCACATAGCCGCCGTCCGCCATCCTCCGACAATTCGGGCAGATCCCGCAGGAATCGCCTTCCCGGCGGTCCCGGCATATGAGGTACGCTATGAAGGCCAGCGCCATCTGCCGCTTGCCCACGCCCTCCCTTCCGGCAAACAGGAGTGTCGGTGGAACCGTGCCAGAATCGACTGCCCGCCGCAGGATCCCTGCCACATGCGCGTTGCCGATAATATCGGAAAACTTCATTCGCGAACCTGAATGAGGCTTGGGAAACGGTAATCCGTAAGGTGGGATCAGTCAACCGGTGCAAGAGCCTGGACCGACACTTGAACACGGTCACTTATCATTCTTTTTCCTGGAGGGCGACGAAACGAACGTGAACAGAATCAGAAGGATGACGCCACCGGTGATTCCGATATCGGCGATGTTGTACCTGGGCCAGTGATAGTCCTTCCAGTACATGTGTATGAAGTCGACGACATACGTCAGTGTCGCGCGATCCAGGAAATTTCCGAGCGCGCCTCCGAGAACAACACCGAGGGTCACCGTAAGGAACCAGCTGTCCGAAGGTGGCCGCCACAGCATGTAACCGAGCGCCAGCAGCGCGATCGCGCCGAATGTCAGGAAGATGCCGAGTCTCAGCTTGCCGTCAATCCAATGGAGCATCGAGAACGCCCCGGCAGGATTCTCGACATAGGAATAATCCCAGAAGCCTTCCACAACGACGACGCGGCGCTCGGCCAGAAGATAGGTGGCGCCAACAGTGGCTGGAGCACGCGGATCCAGCGGCTTCAAACCATCCTTCGGAACGACGAACAACCCGGATGCAATGGTCGAATCCACTGATGAAGTGGATTCGGAGGGAATTCTTTCAAGCAGAAAGTCCCGGACCGTGACACTGGCCAGCATTCCCGTGACTTTGTCCGCCACCTGGCCAGGATCGGTACCCGGCGCCGCCCTGCCGACCATCCGCTTCACGCTGGCCGCGTCGTCACGCTCCACGTTGCGCAGGAACCTGCGATCCTTTTCGTAGACAAGAAAACTCCTGACGCTGGTCCCGATGGTCGATTCAAGCGAATGAACCTTGTCCGTCGGCTTAATCTCCCGCTTTTCGGGAAGCTGGAATACCACTCCGTCCAGTTCAGAGTCGCTCATCTCGGCAAACCGCGATCTGACGACTTCCCCGACAGTCATGCCGTCAGAAGCGGCCGTAATCGGAAGCAGGTGGTTCCAGTTGGCCAGGTTGGTCTCGGCCCAGCGCTTCGTGATTATGTCCGGCACGAAGAATGCCGCGGACACGGCCAGGATCACCACTGCCCGCAGGAGCTTGTTCGAATCGAACTTCATCAAACAGCTCCTTCGCCACCGGTGGCTGACAGGACTTCGGCGCAGCGGCTGCACAGATCCGGATGTCCGGGTACGGTCCCGACCGATTCGAAGTAGTTCCAGCAGCGACCACACCTGGTCCCCTCGATCGGCGTTACCGCGACCACGGCCGGCACGTCAGAGCCCACGGATTCCGTGCGCTTCACGGCGACCCGCGACACCACGAACAACTCGGGCAGAATTGGCTCGAACCTGGTGACCACCCTGTCGAACTCCGAACCCTGCCTGACTTCGATGGCGACCGAGGCCTCAAGAGGATGCCCGATCTCACGCGAGGTTCTGGACTGTTCAAGTGTCTTCAGGACAACTTCCCTGACCTGCCGGAACAGCGACATGTCGTCAAGCAGCGCCTGATCGGTCGGAAAATCCTCCGGGTCCGGAAGACGTGTCAATATGATGCTTTCCGGTGCGCCGGCCATCCTGTGATGATGAGACCAGGCTTCCTCCATCGTGAAGGAAAGCACGGGAGCCATCAGGCGAAGGGTCGCGTCCAGAATCCGGTATACCGCGGTTTGAGCGGATCGTCTTTCAAGGCCGGCAGGAAGGCCGCAGTACAGCCGATCCTTGGTGATGTCCAGATAGAACTGCGACAGGTCCGAGACCATGTAGCCCAGAACGGTTCTGACAACCACATGGTACTCGTACGCGGCATAGGCCTCGCGCACCCGGGCAACAACCTCGCGGAAGCGGGCCAGCGCCCACCGATCCTGGACCAGAAGCTGCTCGTCCGGAACCATGTCAGTCGCGGGATCGAAATCCGAAACGACCCCGAGCTCGAATCTGACGGTGTTGCGGATCTTCCTGTAGGCCTCGACCAGTCTGGTCAGAATCTCCTGCGAAAGCCTGATGTCATCGCGGTAGTCCTCGGCCGCGGTCCACAGACGCAGGATGTCTGCGCCGTCACGGTCGATAATCTTGCCGGGATCGATGTAATTCCCTTCGGATTTCGAAAGCTTGCGACCATTTCCGTCAACCACAAACCCGTGCGTCAGAACTGCTTTGAAAGGCGCCTGCTTCCTGGTGCCAACCGACGCCAGCAGCGACGACTGGAACCATCCGCGGTGCTGGTCGCTGCCTTCGAGATAGAGGTCGGTCCTGACTCCCGAACCGTATCGCTTTTCCATGACGGCGGCATATGAGGTGCCGGAATCGAACCAGACATCAAGGATGTCACGTACCTTGCCCAGGTCAGTGGAACCGCAGGCAGAGCAGTGCCAGCCTTCCGGGATGAGATCCTTCAGTTCGCGATCGAACCAGGCGTCGGCGCCCTCGACCTCGAAAATATCGGCTATGTGATTGATGAACTCCTGTGTGGTGTCCACCTGTCCACAACTGTTGCAGATCGTACCGGCGATCGGTACGCCCCAGTGGCGCTGGCGCGATACACACCAGTCCGGCCTGGATTTAAGCATGCCGGTGATGCGGTCCCGCCCCCAGGAGGGGATGAACTCGACGGTTTCGAGGGATGCGAGCGCATCCTGCCGCAGACCGGAGCGATCGACGGTGATGAACCACTGCGGGGTCGCCCGGAAGATAACCGGATTCTTCGAACGCCAGCAATGAGGATACTGGTGCGCGAACTTCGACTTGCCCAGCAGCATGCCCTTGCCATCAAGCAGTTCGATGATGTCGCCGTCGCATGAAAACACCATTCGGCCTTCAAACTCGGGGACTTCGGAAGTGAAGCAGCCACGCGCATTCACCGGCGCATACGGTTCCAGACCGTAACGCGCGCCAACCACATAGTCGTCCTCGCCAAAACCAGGGGCGGTATGGACGCATCCGGTACCGCTGTCCATGGTGACGTGTTCGCCGCAGATCAACAGGGATTCCCTGTCGATGAACGGATGCCTGCATGTAGCCCTTTCCAGCGCGACGCCCTCGAACGTGGCGACGACCTCGCCCATCGGGTGTCCGGTCTTGGCATGGAAGTCCTCGCGCAGGGCCTCGGCGATTACCCAGACGTCTCCATTGACCTTCTCGGCTATGTAGGTGGCGGCCGGGTCGAGCGCGATGGCCAGGTTCGAGGGAAGCGTCCACGGGGTGGTCGTCCAGATCACGACGCCACCCGCAACACCCTTGAGTGCCGGAATCCGCTCGCCCACATCCGGACCGAACGGAAACTTCACATAGATCGACATCGAAGTCGATTCGCGATACTCGACCTCGGCGTCCGCAAGCGCGGTCTCGCACTCGTGGCACCAGAAGACCGGCTTGTGCCCAAGCACCACCGAGCCCGAACCGACGAACTTGCCGAACTCGCGGAGCGTCTTCGCCTCGTAGTCGTGCGTCATCGTCAGGTAGGGGTTGTCCCACTCGGCGAGTACCCCGAGGCGCTTGAACTCGTCCCTCTGGGTCGCGACCCATTCACGCGCATAGTCGCGGCAGCGGTGGCGCAGCTCAGACGGGTTGGCGCGGGCCTTCTCACGACCGATGACCTTCTCGACGGCATGCTCGATCGGCAGTCCGTGACAGTCCCATCCAGGCCGGTTCTCGCAACGGTGACCGGTCATGTTGGCGACCTTGACCACCATGTCCTTGAGAACCTTGTTCAGAATGTGCCCATGATGAATATGACCGTTCGCGTATGGCGGTCCATCGTGAAAAAGGAAGGCATCGCCCGTGGTCGCGCCTTCCATCATCTTTTCGTATATCCCGTTTTCCTCCCAGAACCTGATGAACTCCGGCTCCTTCTCGCGAAGATTCGCCTTCATCGGAAACGAGGTTCCCGGCAGACAAAGCGTGCTTTTGTAATCCTTTTCTTCGGCCATCATGCCTCCGGCAAACGCTTGTGGGCGCGCCTGAAAAAACCGCGCAAAACTGTAGCAATATCGCAGGAAAAGTCAATTACGCGATCAGGAACGGGTAATTATCCCGGGGGCAGGAAACGCCGCGCAGAAGTCCCTTACCTCGACCGCCAGGGCGTCGAGTCGATCCGGGTCTTCCACGATCTCGGCCACCCGGTTGAAGCAATCGGCCACGAACTTCATTTCGCCTTCCTTCATCCCGCGGGAGGTGATCGAGGCGGTGCCGAGCCTGAGCCCCGAAGGATCGAACGGCTTTCGCGGGTCGTCCGGAACCGTGTTGTAGTTGCACTCCAGTCCGGCCCTGTCCAGCGCGCGGGCGTATGCCTTGCCCGTCATGCCGCGCGGAGTGACATCCATCAGAATCAGATGGTTGTCCGTGCCGCCGGTGATCAGCTTGAACCCGCTGGCTGACAGATGCCCGGCAAGCGCCCTGGCGTTGGCGACAACCTGGTGGGCGTAAGCCTTGAACTCGTCAGTGGCCGCCTCGCGCAGCGCAACGGCGATGCCGGCGGTGGTGTGGTTGTGCGGCCCACCCTGCAGACCAGGGAAAACCGCCTTGTCTATCGCCTTGGCCATGGCCTCGCGACACAGGATCATCGCGCCACGGGGACCGCGCAGAGTCTTATGCGTCGTGGTGGTAACCACATCGGCGTACGGAACCGGACTGGGATGCGCCCCGCCGGCGACCAGCCCGGCGATGTGCGCCATGTCCGCCAGAAGAACGGCTCCGACCTCGTCGGCTATCGAACGGAAGGCCGCGAAATCCAGAATCCTGGGATAGGCGGTGGCGCCGCAAATCAAGAGCCGGGGCCGCTCCGCCCTGGCCAGCTCACGAACCTTGTCGTAATCGATCAGGCCCGTTTCTCCATCGACCGAGTACTGAACCGACCTGAAAAATGAACCGGTGATGGACACCTTCCAGCCGTGGGTGAGGTGACCGCCGGACGGAAGCGCCATCCCCATCACCGTGTCGCCCGGCTTGAGCGTCGCGAAATACACGGCCAGGTTGGCCGGGGATCCCGAGTAGGTCTGGACGTTTGCGTGATCCGCCGCGAAAAGGGAACAGGCCCTTTCGCAGGCGAGGGTTTCGAGAGGATCCACGCACTGCTGCCCTTCGTAATAGCGCTTTCCCGCATAACCCTCGGAGTATTTGTTTGTGAATACGCTGCCCGTGGCTTCCAGAACGGCACGCGAAGTGTAGTTCTCGGAGGCGATGAGGCGAATCTTCTCGAACTGCCTCTTTTCCTCGGCGGCCACAAGGCCGGCGACTTCGGGATCTGCCTGAAGAAGTGTCCTGTTTTCCATGTCCGGGTTTTCCTCCATAGAAATCTATCCGCCCGCTAACGGTTCCGTCCCGTCGCGATCGCGGAATTACGCATCGCACAGTACTTCTCGCCGCACATCGAGCAGTACTCCGACTTCAGATGTTCGGGATCCGGGAGCGTGGCCGCGTGATACTCACGAGCCCGATCCGGATCCAGCGCCAGCGAGAACTGCTTTTCCCAGTCAAACGAACACCTGGCTCGCGACATCTCGTCGTCCCTGTCGCGCGCGCCCGGGTGCCCCTTCGCGATATCGGCGGCGTGCGCCGCAATCTTGAAGGCGATGAGGCCAACGCGGACGTCCTCGAGACCGGGAAGACCCAGGTGCTCTTTCGGTGTGACGTAGCAAAGGAAATCGGCGCCCGATACGGCGGCCATCGTGGCACCGATCGCGCCCGTTATGTGGTCGTAGCCTGGAGCGATGTCGGTGACAAGGGGACCGAGCACATAGAATGGGGCGCCGGAACAAACCGATTTCTGTCTGGCCATGTTGTATGCGATCTGGTCGAACGGCATGTGTCCCGGGCCCTCGATCATCACCTGGACTCCACGTTCGCGGGCGCGCGCCGTCAGTTCTCCAAGCGTGTCCAGTTCCATGAACTGGGCATCGTCGGAAGCGTCGGCGAGACAACCCGGCCTGAGGCCGTCGCCAAGTGACAGCGTCACATCGTGCTGCGCGGCAATTTCAAGGATCTCGTCAAAACGCTCGTAATACGGATTCTGGGCCTTGTGGCAGGTCATCCACCTGGCCAGCAGCGCCCCTCCGCGACTGACGATTCCAACCAGCCGGCGCGCTGCCAGCGGCACATGGGCGGACAGGATGCCCGCATGTATCGTCATGAAATCCACGCCCTGCACCGCCTGGCGCCGCACCACGTCAATCAGCTGATCCGAGGTCAAATCCTCGAACCGATCGACCATCTCGGCGGCCTGGTAAACCGGAACGGTACCGACCGGCGCCGAGCAGGAGTTGATCACCGCCTCGCGAACCACATCGATGTCCGGTCCGGTCGAAAGGTCCATCACGGCATCCGCGCCGTACTTAAGAGCCGTCTGCACCTTTTCGACTTCGTCCGACAGGCAGGAGCTTGTCGGAGACCGTCCCAGGTTGACATTGACCTTTACCGACATCCCAAGACCGATTCCAACAGGATCCAGGGCCTTGTGACCGGGATTGGCCGGTATGACGACCGTGCCAGCCGCAACGCGATTCGATAGAAGCACCGGGTCGATTCCCTCGCGCTGCGCGACCCTTTCGACCTGTTCGGTTATTTCACCATTGCGCGCCGCGTGAACCTGAGTGTGAAAGGACGAACTTGAACCCATCTTGATTCCTGCCTTTATGAACCAGCACGGATGACGAAACTAACCCGGATTGCCAATAACGGCAAGGATTACGCCACAAATTCAACCCTGCCATCGCGCTTTACGCTACAATCCGCGGCATGAAGGTCCTGGGCATAGAAAGTTCCTGTGACGAAACATCGGCCGCCGTCGTCGAGGACGGAAGGCACGTCCTGTCCAACGTGGTCTGGTCCCAGATCAAGGTCCACGAGCCGTACGGTGGCGTAGTGCCTGAACTGGCATCCCGCAACCACCTCAGATACATCACGCCGGTGGTCGACTCCGCGCTGGAACACGCGGGCGTTCAGGCCTCTGATCTGGATGGAATCTCCGTCACGATCGGACCGGGGCTGATGGGTTCGCTGCTTGTTGGCGTCCAGTTCGCCAAGGCGATGGCGCTCGCTGCCGGCAAGCCACTGGTCGGGGTAAACCATCTTGAGGGGCACCTGTCGGCGTCCTTCATGATCGACGGGATCACCCCGCCGTCGTTTCCTTTCATCGGGCTGGCCGTGTCCGGCGGACACACCAGTATTTACCGCGTCAACGGCTGGGGCGACCTCACGCTTCTGGGCCGGACGCTGGACGATGCGGCCGGCGAGGCGTTCGACAAGGCCGCCGCCATGCTCGGCCTCTCCTATCCGGGTGGTGTCGTCATCGACCGGATCTCGCGGGGACGGTCCGTCGATGTCGTGACTCTGCCCAGGCCGATGCTGCGCGACGAGTCCCTGAACATGAGCTTCTCGGGCCTCAAGACCGCCCTGAAACGCCACATCGAGGGTCTCGATCACACCCCGGGGCCGGACGAGACCGCGGACATCGCTTCCTCGTTCCAGGAGGCGGTGGTGGACATACTGGTGCACAAGGTCATCAGGGCCGCGAGAGCACCGGGAATCGGCGAGGTGGTCATCGCTGGCGGGGTGGCCGCCAACAGCCGTCTTCGGGCCAGAATGGAATCGGCCTGCAAAGGCGCGGGTAAGCGCCTGGTCGCAGTGCCACTGTCGCTTTGTACCGATAACGCGGCGATGATTGCGGGGCTGGGATATCAGTATCTGTTCGGCGTGCTCAGGGAAGCTCCCTGCCCACGCGGTCTTGACATGGATCCGTTCATGCGGCACGTCGGCGTCGGCTGACATATTCCCGTGGATGACAACGCATGAAACTGAACATTATCACGCCGTTAACAGTTGCGCTGCTTGCGTGCGGACAGTCCGGACCAAGATTGAACCTGGACGCGAGCCAGGACACCTCCGTTGACCCGGAAGACGTGGTCATGCTCACCGAGCTTCCCGACACCTCGAACTCCGACATCGAGACCGGCTCCGACGTCGCTTCTGATATCGTCGCCGATGCTCTGTCCGACTCTGGCGCAAACGAATGCAAGGCTTCGCTGAGATCGTGGATGTGTGAATCAGACGGATGCGTATCCGGCACGAGCTGCCTCGGTCTCGTCACCTCATGCGACACACCTCCCTGCTGGGGCGCCTGGTGCGACTTCATTCCCGGTTCGTGTGTTCCAGAGATCACCAACGACGTCTGTCGCAGAAGCGACGAGTGTTCTCCGGGTTATGCATGTTACCGGGGACTGTTCTCGATTTACGGACTCTGTGCCTGGATCGGAACTGACGGGCGATGTCTCTCAAACTCCGACTGCTCGCCGGCTGAGGTCTGCGTGGGCGAGGTAATCTCTGATGTGGGCGAGCCGGGTCACAGTCCCCTCCTGCCTGGCATCTGTCTGACGGCTTTGACAGATGAAGGCCAGTGCTGGGAAGACGGCGCGTGCGTCGATGGCTGGTGCGACAACGCCGTTCTGTGCGATCCAGCGGACGAGACATGCGACCCAGACCCGGGTGTGTGCGTGTCCGGTCCGAGACCAGCGTGCGAACCAGCCGATTCCAGCTCCGATGTCGAGTGTCAGGATTCTCCCTGGGGTAACTGGTGCGTGGGGTCCGAAGGAACGATCAGCCGATGGTGCGCTCCGCCACCGGCCGGAAAGGAAGCTGACGGTGAATGCTGGGAGGATCGCGACTGCCGGCCGGAAACGACCGGTCAGCTCTGCAGGTCTTCCAAGGCATGTCCACCTCGCGCCTGGTGCAGACACGAGGGTTTTCACTCGGGAATATGCGGACCGGCGCCAGCGGATGGGGAGGGACTGACCCTGCTGTTCGAGGATCAGACGACCTCGGGCGAAGTAACCCTTTCCACGGCGTCGAGGGTTGTTCTGGTCAACCGCGGCCCGGTCTCGGTCTTTTTCCCGGCATGCCAGACGGTCGCGGCCCAGATTCAGATTGACGGAGAGTGGCCGGCACACGTGCTCGACTGGGGATTCGAGACTCCGGAATGCTCCCTGGGCGTTGGCGGCAAAGTGTTGATCCGCTTGCCTCCGGGAGCCGGCGTGGTTCTGGGCATACCGACCGGAAGCAGCTTCAATCAGCGTGTGGGCCGCAGAATCAGGCTGATTCTGGACTACAGGCTTGGATGCGAGCCAGGCAAGAATCTGGACAGCAACATGACGTGCCTGCAGGAAGCTTCTGGTCTGTGGCGCAGGATGAACAGCCCCGATGTGCTGTGGGTCGACTGAAGTCGGTCAAGATGAATAACGATCCAAAACAGCGTCAGTCGAAAGTTCCCGCCAGAAAGAAGTCACTGGGCCAGCACTTCCTGAACAGCGGCAGGACGGTGTCCCGCATGATCGACGCGCTGTGCCCGGAACCTGACATGACCGTGGTCGAGATAGGCCCTGGACGCGGTGCGCTGACGCGGGAACTGACCTCCGTTTCGAACGATCTGGTGCTGGTCGAGATGGATTCCGAACTGATCCCGCTCCTTCGTGAGAACTTCCCGACGGCACGCATTGTCGAGGGTGACGCAGGCGCGCTGGACACTGGCACCCTTGCGCCGCCCGACCGTCGTGTCGTCTGCGCCGGGAACCTGCCCTACAACGCCGGTGGACGGATCCTTTTTAATTTCCTGACTGGCAGTCTGTCACCGGTCCGGATGGTCTTCATGTTCCAGAAGGAAGTAGCGATTCGACTGTGCGCCGTTCCGGGCGACAGGGAATTCGGCGCGGTGTCCCTTCTGGTGAACCTCATGGCCCGGACGAGATACCTGTTTGACGTTCCTCCTTCGCGCTTTATCCCGCCACCGGCCGTGATGTCCGGGGTGGTCCTGTTCGACCTGATGCCGCGCCTGCCGAACACAGGCTTTCTGCGAGACGCGCCATTCGCCGCGTTCGCGCACGCGATTTTCGCGCAGCCCCGGAAAACAGTCGTGAATTCGATGATGAAGGGCCTGTCAATGGATCGGGCGGGCGTCCTGACCCTGCTCGAAGCGGGCGGGGTCGATCCGGGCGCGCGTCCGTGCCTGGTCAATGGTACTCAGGCGGTTGCGATGTTCGATGCATTTTCGAGGGGAAATCAGTCTTCGTCGACGGGCGTCTGATCCGAACGGTCTGAACCTTCGAAATCACCGCTCTCATCCTCGGGAACCGGCAGGGAATCGAACAGGGACGGAGTCACCGGAGCCTTCCTTTCTGCAACGACCGGGACATCGTCCAGATCGGCTTCGTCCTGATCCTCATCGCTCTCCATCACCACGTCGATCGCGACCAGCTTGTCGTTCGGACCAAGATCCATGATCTTGACGCCCTGCGTGACGCGGCCGATCAGCCGGATCGAATCGACCTTGGTACGAATGATCGTGCCGGTATCCGTGGTCAGAAGGATTTCCTGATCGGGGCTGACGGCGCGCATGCCGATGACGAAACCGACCTTGTTGCTGGCGCGCATCGCGAGAACGCCCGCTCCACCGCGCCGCTGAAGTCTGTATTCCTCGACAGGGGTACGCTTTCCGTAGCCGCGTTCCGTGACCGCCAGGATCTCGCTGCCAGGCTGCAGGACCTCCATGCCGATCACCCTGTCCGGGGCCTTCACGGTCATTCCGCGCACGCCGCGGGTCGAACGCCCGATGCTTCGCAGGTCATCGATCTTGAAAAGGATCGACTTGCCCTCGCTGGAGAACAGGAGAACCTGATCTGTATCCCTGGCAAGCCTGACCTGGATCAGGTCATCGTCTTCGTCGAGCTTTATAGCGATCAGGCCGGTCTTGCGGATGTTGCGGAACAACGGAAGGTCGGTCCGCTTCACAAGCCCCTTCCTGGTTGCGAACACGAACGAGGACGGCGTCTCGAAGTCGTCGACAGGCAGGATCGCGGCAACATGCTCGTCAGCCGCCAGATTCAGCAGATTGACCAGCGCACGCCCCTTGGCCGACCTGGTTCCCGACGGGATCTGGAATACCCGGATCCTGAAAGCGCGGCCCTTGTCCGTAAAGAAGAACACCCATGTATGGGTCGAAGCGACAAACATGTCCTTGACGAAGTCCTCGTCACGCGTACCCATTCCCCGGCTGCCCTTGCCGCCACGCCGCTGGCTGCGGTACTGGACCACCGGAGTCCGTTTGATGAAGCCCTGGGCGGACACGGTAACCACCATGTCCTCCTCGGCGATCAGATCCTCGATGTTGATCTCGCCGAAGTCCTCGGTGATCTCTGTGCGTCTGGGATCCGAGTACAGTTCGCGAATCTCTTGAAGCTCCTCGACTATCACGTCCATCAGGATCGACTCGGAGCCGAGGATCTCGCGCAGTCGCTCGATACGCTTGCGGATGTCCTCAAGCTCAAGCAGAATCCTGTCCCGTTCCATCCTGGTCAGACGTTCGAGCCTGAGGTCGAGTACCGCCCTCGCCTGGATTTCGGACAGGCCGAATTTTTCCATCAGGCTTGTGCGGGCCTCCTCGGGGTTCGATGACCGTCTGATCGTCTCGATAACCGCGTCCAGATTGTCGATGGCGATCTTGTATCCAAGCAGGATGTGCTCGCGTTCCTGTGCCTTGCGCAGTTCGAACAGGCAGCGCCGCGTGACGACGTCCTTGCGGTGGTCGATGAACTCGTTAAGCGCGTCCTTGAGCGTGAGAAGTCTGGGCCGGCCGTTCGAGATCGCGAGCATGATCACGCCGAACGTACTCTGCATCGGAGTCATCGCGTACAGCTGGTTGAGCACGACCTGGGGATCCGCATCCCTTTTCAGTTCAATGACGATGCGCATGCCCTCGCGGTCGGACTCGTCACGCAGATCCGAGATACCCTCGACGCGTTTCTCCTTGTGGAGTTCCGCGATCCTTTCGATCAATCGAGCCTTGTTGACCAGATACGGGATCTCGGTGACAAGGATCATCGGCTTCTCGCCTTTCTTGTCGCCCTTGATCTCGACCCTCGCCTGCATCTTGACGGTGCCGCGGCCGGTCTCGTATGCCTCGCGAATGCCCCTTGTCCCAAGGATGAATCCACCTGTCGGGAAGTCCGGCGCTGGAATGTATTCCATCAGATCGGCGACCGACATATCCGGGTCGCGAATCAACGCTATCGTTCCGTCCACGACCTCGGTCAGGTTGTGCGGCGGGATGTTGGTCGACATGCCAACCGCGATACCCGACGAACCGTTGATCAGCAGATTCGGGATCCTGGTCGGAAGTACGGCAGGCTCCTTGAGGGAACCGTCGTAGTTCGGAATCATGTCGACGGTTTCCTTCTCGATGTCGGAAAGCATCTCCTCGGAGATCCGCTGCATGCGGACCTCGGTGTACCTCATCGCGGCAGCCGAGTCGCCGTCAACCGAACCGAAGTTACCCTGGCCGTCGACGAGCAGGTAGCGCATCGAGAAGTCCTGGGCCATGCGAACCATCGTGTCGTAAATCGCCGCGTCGCCGTGCGGGTGGTACTTACCCATGACGTCGCCGACGATGCGCGCGCTTTTCTTATAGGGTGCGTTGTGAAAGTTCTTCGTCTCATGCATGGTGAAAAGCACGCGGCGATGAACCGGTTTGAAACCGTCACGGGCATCGGGAAGCGCACGTCCGATGATTACGCTCATGGCGTAATCGACGTAGGACGAACACATCTGATCTTCAATATTTACGGGAACTACGTTGGTTCCGACGTCTTCAGACATGGGGACCTCCTGAAAAGTCGCGCGATCGTACTACGAAAATGGTCGTTTTGCAACGATCCGGGGAGATGAACCGGCAGATATTGTTGTAATAAATACGGAAAGTTACAGACTCACTCGCCCTGGGTCGCGCACTTCTTCAAGACCTCGGCGTCGAGGTTGTTCGCCTGGCCAAGTTCCTTGACCTTATTCAGCAGGCTGACGGCTGTCTTGCAGTCACCGTTTTTGTACGCCGTACGGGCCTTGGCTCGCAGCGAGTTGGCCTCGACCTTCGGGTCCACGGGAGCCGGTTCGGGCTGGGGGGCTGGCTTGACCTCCGGGGCAGGTTTAGTCACCGGGGGCTTGACCCTGACCGGCGGCGTGGTCGCGACCTTCTTCGGCCTGAGCGGTTCGACTGCCACCGGGGAAGCCGGTTTGACGGCGGTAACCGGAGAAAGACCCGCGCCCGGTTGTTTATCCAGCTTCGTCAAATCCACGGCGGGTGCGGGTGCGGGTGCAGGAGCAGGCTCCGGAGCGGGCGCCGGGGCCGGTCTGGCCATCTCTGCCTGTTTTGCCTCGACGTCGGCCTGCAATCTGATCGCGACCGGTAAACCGGCATCCAGTTCAAGGGCCTGTTTTACGGCTGCCGCCGCGCCATCGACATCGCCGCGCGACAACATCTCCCTGCCGCTTGTAACCAGTTCAAAAGCTTTGGCACGCGCGACCTCGGCTGGATTCGGAACGGGCTGCGTCTGCTCGACAGCAACCTTACCATCACCTGCCGCGCCGGGGCCGGCCGCCCTGTTCTTCCACCAGAAGGCCGCTCCGATAGCAAGCAGGACCGCCAGTGCAAGAATCACGACGACCACGACCACCGAGCCTTTCCGTCCCTTGCCGGCGGGCTGGCGACGAACTGATTCTACCTGCTTTGCCGGTTTCCTGGCCGGAGCCGGAGCCGGGGCCGGGGCCTGAGCCGGAACCTGCTTTGTCTTTTTTTCCTTACGAGGCTTCTCGGGCTTCGGCTGACGGGCCGGCTTCGCTGGTTCCTGTGCTGGCGCTTCGACCACTGGAACCTGGGCCTGCTGTTCGGCGACAGTTGCATCCTGCTCAGCCGCCACGACCTCGGCGACCTGATCGGTTCCGGCCTTAAAATCGGCGATAGCCTGGCCGATATCGCCACCCGCGGCGGCCTGTTCAACCACGGACGCAATGAAAGAGGCGTCGAACGCCTCGGTTTTGGCACCTTCGACTTCCGATTCATCGGAGGACTCGGCAGAAGCAGCGACTGGCGCACCTGCCGGGACCTCGGTCGAGACATCGGCCGACGCGGGCGCCTGGCTCTCGATCATCCTGGCCACTGCCTCGGAGAGTCCCTCGAAGGCCATCGTCTCGCCGGGCGCACCCGACACCTGAACCGGCTGCGGCAGGGTCTCGACAAAAGTGGAAACGATTCCTGGATAGTCCGGCCTCTCCGACTCGACCGCCAGGGATATGTCGAAGAATACTTCGTTCTGCAGCGCCTTGACCGCGTCGACCACGTCAGAGGCGGAGGCGGGGCGTCCGGTCGGATCCTTGGCGAGGAGACTCATCACAAGTCCCTCGAAACGATCGAGCTGCTGCAGACCCGGCTTCACCAGGTGCAGCGGAAGTGGCTTTTCGTATACCTGACGCTTGATGGTGGTGGACGCGCCGGCCGACACGAACGGCGGCTTTCCGCTGACCATCTCGTACATCAGGATGCCGAGCGAGTACAGATCGGACGAGGGGGTGCCGGGACGTCCCGAGCAGACCTCGGGCGCCATGTATTCCGCGTTCCCGAAATAAGGAGCGGTCTTTCGGGCGGGGTTGTACGACGGCAGAATGCCGGCAAGGCCGAAGCTTTCGATCTGGACTCGAAGCGGCCCGCCGTCCAGCACGTTCGTATAAATGGTCGAAGAAGACAAATCCTGATGATGAATGCCTGCCGAGGACGTCCTGGACAGGGTTGCCGCGACCGCGTGAAGCACGTCGAGGGCCTGAGCCGGAGCAAGGCCACCACGTTCACGGATGGCTGACTTCAGCGATGGCAGCGAGGGGGCCTCGAAGACCATGTAGACGTGGCCGTCGTCATCCCGCCCGGCCTCGATGCACGGCAGAACCGACGCCAGCTTGAGCGACTGAAGCGTCCCGGCGGTCTGAACCGCCTTCTCGCCCTGCGCCTGCCCGACGCTGGCGGCTTCCTCAAAAACGAAGAGAATCACGTCGCGGCCATCGTCCAGTCGACGCCCCGAAATACGCCGCACAAGCGCATCGCTCGACGTTTCCCCGCTGAAATCATACCGTGTCGTCAGTCCTTCCCCGAGCATAACGAATCTCCGTGAATCAGACGGATCGAACCGCCTTCAGCCTTGAATCGGAACGGATATTATCCGCGCTAGCATCGTAACCCTTAAGGGCGGGAAGGTGCAAGAGATTAGGTACTTAAAACAGGATTATGTAGATGTCGATGGTGCGCCCGGAGAGATTCGAACCCCCAACCGGCAGATCCGTAGTCTGCTGCTCTATCCAATTGAGCCACGGGCGCAAAAAAAGCGGTGCCAATAATAAGGCACCCAGTGCGGAATTACAATATCAATTCCGCATGGCGGAGAGAGTGGGATTTGAACCCACGGTAGGCTTTTGACCTACACTCGCTTAGCAGGCGAGCGCCTTCGGCCACTCGGCCATCTCTCCAGTGTTCAAAGCGCAGGGCCGGCAATACCGAACCGGCGGCGGAGGTAGGATTCGAACCCACGGAGGTTTCCCTCGACGGTTTTCAAAACCGCTGCCTTAGACCACTCGGCCACTCCGCCATTCAAAGAACCAGAAGGCGATCGAGTCTAGCATCCACCATGCACGAAATCAACCCTCGACCGGACCTCAGGGAGTGCATCCGCAGTCGGATTCCCTGGTGACCGAAGCCCCGAGTTGGCGCAGCGTCTCATCGATACGTTCGTAACCGCGATCGATCTGTCGGATGTTGTGGATCACCGAACGACCGCGCGCGCAAAGGCTGGCTATCAACAGTGCCATGCCAGCCCTGACGTCCGGACTTTCGAGCGAGCCCCCATAAAGCACCGAGGGACCAACGACGACCACCCTGTGCGGATCGCAAAGGATGATGGAGGCTCCCATTGCGATCAGGGAATCAACGAAGAACATCCTGCCCTCGAACATCTTCTCAAAGAACAGAAGCGTGCCCTTGCACTGTGTGGCGGTCACGATCGCGATACTCATCAAGTCCGTGGGAAATGCGGGCCACGGCGCGTCGTCGATCTGCGGGATAGCGCCGTTGAGGTCCTTCGTGATCTCGGGTTCCTGACCGCCCGGCACGAAGACGGAACCTTCACCGAACTCCATCCGAATGCCCATCTTCTCGTAGACGCGGCGGATCATGCGCATATCGGGCATGTTTACGCCGTTGATCGTGAGACCGTCGCCCATTATCGCTCCAAGCCCGATCATGGAACCGACTACCAGGTAATCGGTACCTATCCTGTGGCTGGTGCCGTGAAGATGGTCGACTCCGTCGATGACGAGGTGGTTCGTGCCAATCCCGGATATCCGCGCGCCCATGGAGTTAAGCATTCGGCAGAGTCCCTGGACATGAGGCTCGCAGGCCGCATTCATTATCTCGGTATGTCCCGGAGCAAGACAGGCAGCCATCACCACGTTCTCGGTTCCGGTGACCGAAGCCTCGTCCAGGAACATCTCCGCGCCTTTCATCCCGGCCCCATCGACCACATAGTCCTCACCGACTTCCACGACGGCGCCGAGGCTTTCGAGTGCTCCGAACAACGTGTCGACCCTTCGTCGTCCGATCACATCGCCCCCCGGAGGAGGAAGCACGACGCGGCCGCACCTGGCAGTCATTGGTCCGGAAAACAGCACCGAGGCCCTGACCCTGCGGCACATGGCCCTGTCGAGTCTGTGGGTGCGAACGTCTTTCATGCAGACCTCGACGGTGTTTCTGCCGGTCCAGGAAACCGAACCGCCGAGATCCTGAAGGATGTCCAGCATCACCTCGACATCGGCGAGGCGCGGAACGTTTTCCAGCGTGACCGTCTCATCGGTCAGCAGACACGCCGCGATGGTTGGAAGCGCCTCGTTCTTGTTACCGGAAGGAGTCATCGTGCCGCTGATCCTGTGACCGCCCTCGATGATGAACCTGTCCATCGTCCTTCTCCCGATCAGGCGACCGAAAACGTGCCGCCCGAAGCCCTTATCACCATCGCGTCGCGAAATACCGAGCCTTCGGCGGCCGCGCTGGTGATGAATGACTGTCCACCGTAACCGCGCAGGAACGACACGACGCCCTCCTGGCGCGAGGGATCGAGATCCGCGAGGGCGTCGTCCAGCACAAGGACCGGTTCTTCACCCCTTACCGCAGATATCTCCGCCGCCTCCGCCGCCTTCCAGGCAAGCATCAGCACCTTTTTCTGTCCGCGACTGGCATGGCCGCGCACCTTCAATTCCTCGAGCTGGACGTCAACGTCGTCCACCCCTGGACCGGCGGTGGTGTATCCGAGTATAGCGTCCGAATCCCTGCGCAGGGCAAGTTCGGAACCAAGCGCAGCGGAGAGAAAGGGCGCCCTCTCGGTGTCGGCGGCCGGAATTGCCGCGCCGCGAAGCCATCGCGACGAGAGACCTACCCTGGCGCGAAGGTCCGTATCGGTCATCGCGTTCATCATCGCCGGAAGCCTGGACGCGATCCGGTCGATAGTGTCGAGCCTGATCATCAGATACTCCGCCCCGATCGACGACATATTCTGCTCGACCGCGTCGAGCAGAGCGTTGTCGCGACGCTCGTTCCGCAGAAGCACGTTCCGCTCGCGCACAAGCCTGGACCATGTCGAAAAAACGATGGTCCTCGAAGGTTCAAGCTGGGCGGCGAAACGATCGAGCAGCATCCGACGCCCGTCGGGGCCGCCCTCCAGCACGGCGGGATCATCAGGGCTCAGACACGACACGGACAGAACCTGAATCGTGTCGCGTGACGAGCAGGCGGGCGAACCGTCGATTATCACCCGACGCCATCCCTTGCCGATCTCGGCCCTGATCTCATGTCTTCCCGTTGCCCCTTCAACCACCGCTGCCAGACGTGCGCTGGACACACCCTGGGCGGCCCTCAGCAGATCGGCGGTTCTCGGGGACCTGAAGGACTTCAGCCATGAAAGAAAGGCTATAGCCTCGACCAGGTTGGTTTTCCCCTGGCCGTTGGAGCCGACGACAAGATTGACCTGCGGCCCGAAGGATACGACCTGACACCCGATGTTCCTGAAATCATGAATTTCGATCGAGGTGGCCTTCAAATCCTGGAAACTCCAAGGAACTGGCGTGGATCAGATACGAACCGGCATGATGACCTGCTTGAGCCCGTCGTCGCCGGTGCTGGTAAGCAGGGAGGCGCTTGCCTCACCCTTGATCGAAAGACGGACGCTCTTGTCGCCCATCGCGGACAGCGCGTCCAGCAGGTAACGGTTGTTATAGGCGATCTCGAAGGATTCGCCCTCGTAGGCGACGTCCACCGACGTGCTCGCATCGCCGCGTTCGGGGTCCCGCGCCATCACGATCACACTTCCAGGCTCGAACTTAAGCCTGACGAGAGGCGTCTTCTCCTGGGCGATCGACGGCAGCGTCCAGCGGACCGCGGAGATGAGTTCGTCACGGTCGATATCCACGCTGAACCTGAAGCCGGACGGCACGACCTTGCGGAACTCGGGGTATTCGAGTTCGATCTGCCGAACCATGAGATACCCGCTTTCGATCCTGAACACGACCGCGTTGCGCAGGAATCCGACGCGAACCATGCCGTCGTACCCCTCAAGGAAACGCTTCAGGTCCGCGACACCCTTACGATGCAGGATCGCGCTGACGCGTTCGGCGCCCTCGACACCCTCGATCGTGCGGCTGAGCCACGACAGGCGGTGACCATCGGTCGCGACCGCGTCAACCTGAACCGAGGTACCGTCCGGCACGACACTGATGTTGATACCGTTCAGGTTCGGACGTCCCTCGTCCATCGACATCGCGAACCCAACCCTGTCGACCATCTCGAGAAGGAGATCGCGTGGCACGGTCAGCTCGACATTCGGACTGGGCTCGGACACCTCCGGCATGTTGTCCGGAAGAGTCCCGGGGATCGTCGAGGACCTCTGCCCGACGCTGAGGGACGCCCAGAGGTTATCCATCAGCTTGAGGTTGACCGGGGCCTCGGGGAGCATCCTGGCACGCTCGGTCAGGCTGCGGGCGGTCAGCGCCATCCTGCCTTCCTGGGCGACGTGCGCCGGGAATACCGTGACCAGGGTGACTTCGTACGACTGGGCGGTAAGCCTGACGGCATCGCTGCCCACCGACTCAAGCAGTATGTTGGCCATCACGCTGGAGAGATTCTTCTGTTCGGGAATCCCCTGTGCCTTTGCAAGCGCAAGCGCGAAGTCTTTTTTTGCAGCGGTAAAGTCCATGGCATGCACCGTTGGTTAGAATGAGCGTTAATTATCGTAGCCACGATAGCACGCGCACGTCAATCGGTATCAGCAGGTCGAACAATACAGCTTTCAATTTCCGACGCAATTGGTTTAGATTACACAAGGCTTGAACTCTCTTTCAGTCCTGGACCTGGTGGATCATGGGTGAACGACAGCGGTACAAGATCCTCGACAAGCTTGATTCCGGCGGAATGGCCGAAATCTACAGGGCCAAAGCCATCACCATCGACGGTTTCGAAAAGTCGGTGGCGATAAAACGAATCCTTCCCAACCTCTGCGCCAATCAGAAGTTCGTGAACATGTTCCTGGACGAAGCCAGGCTGGCGATGCACCTGAATCACGCCAACATCGTCCAGGTGTTCGACGTGGGGCGGGCGCAGGGCACCTACTTCATCGTGATGGAACTGGTCGAGGGAAGGAATCTGCGCAGAATCTTCCAGCGCCTCTCCGAGGTGGGACAGCGGTTCCCGGTTCCGGTAGCCGTTTTCGTCATGTCTGAAGCGCTGAAGGGACTCGCCCACGCCCATGAACGACGCGACTCCGAGGGCAACATCCTCGGTATTGTCCACCGCGACGTCTCGCCGCCGAACGTCCTCATTTCGCACTCCGGCGAGGTGAAGATGACCGACTTCGGTCTTGCCAAGGCGCTCACGCAGGTCGAGATGACGGACCCCGGTGTGATCAAGGGGAAGTTCTCGTACCTGTCGCCCGAGGCGCTTGAGGGCAGACCGGTCGATTTCCGTGCCGACATCTTCTCGATCGGCATCATCCTCTGGGAGCTTCTGGCGAACCGGCGCCTCTTCCTGGGTAAAAACGAAATCGAAACGGCGGAACTGGTCGAAAAGGCCGAAGTACCGTCCCTTTCGCTGCTGAACGAACAGGTGCCCGAGGAACTGGATCAGATGGTGCGAAAGGCCCTCTCCCGCGATCCCAGGAGGCGCTACCACAGCGCACAGGAGATGGGCGACGACCTGATGCAGTTCCTCTTCTCGCGCGGACTGAAGGTCTCGTCCTACGACGTCTCCGAGTTCCTCCGCAGCATCTTCGCTGCCGAAGAAGTCGCCGAAGAGGCCATCTCTCACGACCGCATCAGTTCCCTGATCTCCGAAGAAATCCTCTCCCTGTCGATGATGCGCTTTTCGGGACGCAGCCTGCCGGTTGACGGCGCCGAGCCGATCAAACTCGAGGAGCTCACCCGCCTGGAAGAAGGACGTATCTCGTCCTCCGACCTGAAGGGACTGGCTCCCGAAGGCCTGGACGCCGCCCGGACCAGGACACAGGGGATCGCGCTCGTGGACATGCTGGAGGGCCGTGAAACTGTTCCTCTCGCTGCCATGGGCAAACCGGAAAAGGCCGGTCTTTCTGTCGGCGTTAAGGTCCTGATCGTCGCCGGAGTGCTCGGTGCCATCGGCGCCGCGGTGTTCTTCGCCCGTGACTGGCTCATGAATCTTCTGAAGCTTTAATCGATTGTCCAGACTGTTTAATCCCATCAAGGTTCCCGCCGTCTTCGGCGCGACAGGTTCGCTCGGCAGGTGTGTATGCCGTCAAATCGCACTCAACGGCCTGCGATGCGCCCACCTCGCCGCCTTGACATCGCATGACGGACTGGCCGGCCTGATTAATCAGCTGAGACCGTGCTCGGTTTCATTCAAGGGCTCGCCTTCCCCCGCGCTCAGCCTGGCCATGTCAGAGACAGGCTGCGTCCGCGAACAGTCAATTACCGGAGCGCTCGCTGGATGCGATGGCGCGATCGTGGTTTCATCCGGTCTCGACGGCGTCGAGCCGATTGCCATGGCGGCACGTCTGGGCATTCCTGTCGCGGCCGGCAACAAGGAAGCGCTTGTCGCCTGCGGGAAGTACCTTAAGTCTCTGGTAGGGAAAGATGATGACGGCTCAGCCATCAGGCCGGTGGATTCGGAGCATTCGGCGTCCGCGGTGCTGATCAGACAGGCCGACGGAATCGGGAACGTGAGCAGGCTCGTGCTGACAGGCACAGGAGGCGCTGTCCGCGCGGTGCCTCACGAGCTCAGATCCCGCCTGACCCCCGGCGAGGTCCTTAGACACCCCGTATGGCAGATGGGCTCGAAGATCACGGTCGACTCAGCGACGCTGATGAACAAGGCATTCGAGATCGTCGAGGCGGCGGTGCTGTTCGACCTGCCAGTCTCGCGGATATGCGTCATGTTCGATCCCACGGCGAACGTTCACGCGGCCATCGAGACCTCATCAGGTGTGCTGGCCTACCGAGCCCCGGCAGACATGGCCATTCCGGTCCGGATCGCGCTCGGAATGGACCACGGCGACGAAGATCATGTCCTGACGGGTGACGAAGCCGTCGAGGTCCTGGATTCGCTGCTCGTACCCGACGAAATGGAGATGCGTCCGATCGCCCTGGGACGGACCGTCGTTGAGACGGGCGGTTGCATGCCCATGGTTCTGGCAGCGGCGGACGAGGTTGCCGTTTCCGCCTTCCTGCGGGGCGCGATCGGTTTCGGAGATATCATTCCGATGCTTGAGGACGCGCTCGAACGGTTCCACGCGTTCTCCTCGCTCGATCCCCTCGATCCGACAGTCCTTCAGCACGTCCGCGCCGAAGTAGAGGCCTTCTTCCAACCGTCCTGATCGTCACAACCTTCTGACAGGACGGTGACGCGCATCCCGGTAGACGTCTTCTTGGCACCACGCAACGCGGGCGGTTACGATCCCGTGCGGAGGTAATCGCGTGATGAAACCAACGGGCGGAATGAAGGCACCTGTATCACATTCACTGTTTGTTGCGGCCATGCTCGTTGCCGCGGCCGCGATCTGCCTGGCTGTTCCACTGTCGACACCGGCCACCGCTGGAAAACGCCCGCTCCGCATCGTCCTCGATCCGGGCCATGGCGGTGAAAACATGGGCGCGGTCGGACCCTACGGGGTCCACGAAAAGCACATAACAATGATCCTGGCCAACAAAGTGGCCGATCTCTTCAAAGACAACCCGGACGTAGTGATCTTCTTCACCCGGCGCGACGACTCCTTCGTCTCGCTCAGGGACCGGGCGGCGATGGCTAACGCGGTGGGAGCTGACATGCTCCTGTCGATTCACTGTAACGCTTCCACCAACCGTGGCGCCAACGGGATCGAGACCTTCTTCGTAGGTCCGGGCTCGGACGAATCCACGCGCGAACTGGCAGGCAGGGAAAACGGAGAAGAGGCGCTTCCGGACGCGGCCGATCGGGATCGTTCACTGAATCTGCTTCTGGCGGACATGGCTTTCAACGGGACGGTGAACGAATCGGCACTGCTCGCCGAAGAGATTCAGAAATCCCTGATGGCCTCGCTCCCCGGAGCCCGGGACCGCAAAGTCAGGCAGGCTCCGTTCACAGTTCTACAGGAAGCCAGGGTTCCGGCCATAGTCATCGAGACAGGCTTCATCACCCATGAAACTGAGGGGCGCCAGCTGCTGATGTCAGGCCACCAGGATACGATTGCCAGGGCCATATACGAAGGGGTCTTGAACTTCATCGCCAGCCTGGACGAGATGCCCGCATTCGCCCGCCAGTACGAACTGGAATAAACCGTCAACTCTCCCGGAAAGTCCGCGCGATGATGTTCAGAAGCGGCCCGAGCGTGTCCTGATCTCTGGCGCAGATCGGAATGCCACCCGTCTCCCTCGCCAGAAGCCCCGCAGCTTCAGGCTCCAGCAGATCTGTTTTGTTCAGCGCCAGCACAGCAGGAATTGATCCGTAACCGCGCTCATCAAGAATTCTGCGCACGGACGAGACCTGGATCGCGCAGTTTGGATCCGATGCGTCCGCGACCAGTATCACCAGCCCGGATTCCGCGATTTCCTCAAGAGTCGCGCCAAAGGCGCCTTCCAGTTCAACAGGAAGATCTTTTATGAATCCAACCGTGTCCACCACCAGAACCCGCATTCCCGAATCACCGTTAGGCACCCAGACGGTCCGGACCGTGGGATCCAGGGTCGCGAAAAGGTTGTCCCTTGCGGTGACGGCAGCGCCGGTCAGCGTGTTGAAAAGCGTCGACTTGCCGGCGTTCGTGTAGCCGGCGATGGCGACCATCGGAATCGAACCCAGACGACGACGACGACGAAGCAGGTGCCGCCTGGCGGCCTCGCGGGCTATGCGCGCCTCAAGAACAGCGATCCGGTCGCGCGCGCGCCGGCGCTCCATCTCGAGTTTTGTCTCGCCGGGCCCCAGCGCGCCTATCCCTCCCGTCAACCTGGACATCGAATCATCACGCTCGGAAAGCCGCGGCAGGTTGTACCTGAGCTGCGCCAGTTCTACCTCCAGCCGCCCCTCCACCGAAGCCGCGTGCTTGGCGAATATGTCCAGGATGAGCTGGTTGCGATCGATAACCCGCAGCCCGGCTACCTCTGCTATGTTCCGCTGCTGCGAAGGGGAGAGCGTCGAGCCAAAGATGATCAGATCCGCCGCCCTGTTCAGACACAGCATCGCCGTCTCGCGCAGTTTGCCTTCGCCGATGACGTAACGCGGATCCGCCGAGACCCGCCGCTGAAGCACTGTGTCGACGACGGCCACTCCGGCGGTTTCGCACAGGGCGCGCATTTCGCGCTCCTCCCATTCCTCGTCCACGCCGCGCCCCAGCACCGGGATCACCAGCAACGCCGCGTCACGCGCCTTGACGGCGCCGCGCAGGGATCGGTTCGTCGCGGCTGCACGCCGCATCTGAATCTCGATATCGCGGATGGTCTCGTTGAACTGATAGACGAACCTGCCGGGAAAGGCGGGTTCAACCGTCTCCCACAGTCCCGCGCCGGGAGGAAGCGGCCAGGCGGGCTGGACGAGCGGTGTGTTACCGGGACGATCGGTCAGCACGGCAACCACGGCATCGAATGAATTGAGCCGCATGGTCTCAAGGTCGAACTGGCTCAAGCCATCGCCATCGGTCGTCACGATCAGGCGTAAGCCATTGAGTCGGCCGGGCTGGACCCGGCGTCTGAGAGTCTCCGGAACGGCGTACGACGTGGCATCCCCGACGATAACACGGTCTATCGCGCCGCCACGATCGGCCAGCACCGCCACCCTGCGACCGGACAGCAGGGCAACATCCTGCATCGCGATGGCAAGAGGCGCGTCCACGAAATCCAGAACACCGGCACGCCGCTCGAAGAGCTTCTCGAACTGTTTGAGAACGGCCTGCTTAAGCCCCGTGACGTTTCCTGAGACCTTCAATCCGCTTTCCCCAGGCCGTATTCCTTCAACTTGTACAACAGCGCCCTGTGGCTGAGTTCCAGAATGCGGGCTGCGTGAGTCCTGTTGCCTCCGGTCGCCTCAAGCGCCCTGGTGATCAGCATGATCTCGAGTTCCCGCTGGTTGACCTTCAGGGAAAGGCCCTGGACGGGAAAAGACAGCGCCGGAGTACACCCCGAGGCGCCGGGGCGGATGCAGTCGGGAAGCGAGTCGACCGGAACCAACTCCGAGTCGCACATCACGGCCACCCGCTCGACCATGTTCTCAAGCTCGCGGACGTTGCCCGGCCAGTTGTATCCCATCATCACTCGCATCGCTTCTGGAGAGAACGATGCCGCGGCGCAGGAAGTGCGTTCATGGATCCTGCGAAGGAAGTGTTCGGCCAGCGCGGGAATGTCCTCAAGTCTGACGCGCAGCGGTGGAATCCTGATCGGAACGACATTGAGCCGGTAAAAGAGGTCCTCTCGGAAATTACCCAGTTCAATCTCGCGTTCAAGATCGCGCGAGGTCGCCGCTACCACACGCACGTCGACCTTGATCGGTCTGGTGTCTCCGACGCGACGGATTTCGCTCTCCTGAAGGAAGCGAAGGATCTTGACCTGTAGAACAGGAGGGAGTTCTCCAACTTCATCGAGAAAAAGAGTGCCTCCTCCGGCGCTCTCGATCAGACCCTGTTTGTTCCCGACCGCGTCGGTGAAGGCGCCCTTCATATGCCCGAAGAACTCGGACTCCATCAATCCCTCGGGTATCGCGCCGCAATTGACCGCGACGAATGGACGCCTTGAACGGTCGGAAGCCTCGTGGATAATGCGGGCGACAACCTCCTTGCCGGTACCAGACTCACCTGTGATCAGCACTGTCGACTTGAAACCGGCGATCCTGTTCGCCACGGCAACCACGCGTTTCATCGCATCCGATCGCGCTATGACCTGAGGCTGGCCGACCTGGCGGGAAACCCTTGATCTAAGTTCCCGGTTCTCTCGCCGAAGCTGTTCCCTTTCGACCGCCTTCCTGAGCGTCAGCAGGATTTCCTCGGATTGAAACGGCTTGTTGATGTAGTCATATGCGCCCGCCTTCATGGCCGCGATGGCGTCATCGCCCGATCCGTAGGCCGACATCACGATGACGGTGATCGACATGCCCGACGACTTCAACGCCGCCAGAAACCCCATACCGTCCATGCCAGGCATCCTGAGGTCGCACAGAACAAGGTCGAAGTGCTGCCGCCCAAGGATCGACAGGCCCTCCCTGGCCGAGGTGACCGTCGTTACCCCGTAGCCGGCCCTGGACAGAACCACCTGCAGCATCTGCAGAAGACCGGGTTCGTCGTCGATGACAAGCACCTTGAGATCCATCTGATTTCCCGCGACACGTTCGAATCATTATAGACCAGAATGGCAACGGAACCAGCCGTGACCCTCGATGGAAAACAAGGCGCACTTCTGCTAATCTGGCGCACTGACCCCAATCCCTCGGCAGAAGGGCCCGGCGATGAAGAACCCCGAAAGGATGGCATCCTGGATACCCGGAATCCGAGGAAGACTGATCCTGTCGATGGCCGTGGCGGCCGGGCTGGCCATCGTCGGCCTGGGACCGTTCCTGCACGCGATGATCATGCCGGTTCTGGTCAACCATGAGGGAGACCGGCTTCTGGCGACCGCGATGATTGCAGCCGCTTCCGTGCCCGACGAGCGCGAGGACATCTGGATGGCGCGCGTCAGGAAGGCATGGCCCGGTGTCGATATCTTCGTCATCGACCTGGTGTCCGAGGGCGATGATGGCGCAGAGGTCGCCAGTCAATGTCGGAAGAGCGGCACGTCTCCGGACCGCGTTATCCGCACCAGTATCCTTGGAAACATGCTGACCATGATCGATCCGGAAGACACCAGGGCTGCTTCATCAGGCATCGCTGCCGGGTGGGAAGCCCTTGTCAGGGTGCCTGAGCACTCCGGCGCGGGCAGGATCCTTGGACTCAGGGTACGCGACGCAGCATCGACGGGCGTCGGTCTCTGGCGCATCATCCTTCTGTATGGCGCGCTGGTGACAATCCTGGCCTTCGCCGGCGGCCTGGCCTTCGCGCACATGACGATCACCCGTCCGATTTCGCGAACTGCAGCCGCGGCCACGGTCCTCCTCGAAGAGCGTCCAGGCATCACCAGGATGAACGACATTGCCAGGATAGATTCGGCAATCGGCGAGGGCGCGACGATTCACCGCGACGACCGGCGCCGGATGGAAAGGCAGGACTGGGAACTCCAGCGGATGAAGAACGATCTCAAGGGTGCGCAGACCCAGTTGATTCGTGCCGAGAAGCTGGCATCGGTGGGACAGCTCGCAGCCGGAGTCGCACACGAAATCGGGAATCCGACGGGGATTATACTGGGCATGTCCGACATCCTTCGACAGGGCGGTTCGACCCCTGAGGAAGTAATCGAATACTCGGACGCAATCCACAAGGCCACGCTCAGAGTGGACGGGATTATCCGCGACATGCTTTCGTTCGCGCGTCCCTCTCGCGACGAAAAGGCGTCCGCGCCTGCGGTCATGACGATCGAATCAACCGTCAAACTCCTCGACGCCCACAAGTCCTTCCGGAATGTCAGGGTCGAGACGACCGGACCGGATCTTGATCCCCAGGTCGAAATCAGGCCGTCGCAACTTCAGCAGGTGCTGTTCAACCTGCTGCTCAACGCGGCGCACGCGATGGACGGAGAAGGACTGATCAGCATCGACGTGCGGCGGGCCGAGCGCAGGGTGTTCATCTCGGTCAAGGACAGAGGACGCGGAATTCCGCCAAAAGATCTGGAACGCATTTTCGATCCGTTCTACACGACGAAGGCCCCCGGCGAGGGAACGGGACTCGGCCTGGCGCTGAGCTCGCAGATCGTCGGGGTTTACGGTGGCGACATTACGGTCGAAAGCGCCGAGGGCGTGGGTAGCACCTTCGTAGTCAGACTCTGGGAGTCCGAATCCTGACTGGAAGCTGCCGGCACTGTCGAATTCTTTGTTGACATTCCCAGAATCCCTTGTAGAATTTGCGTCCCGTTCGTTTGGATGGTAGAGGTCCAACATGTATGCAGTGATAATGACAGGCGGAAAGCAGTACCGCGTCAACGAAGGCGACACGATCGATGTTGAACGCCTCGCCGTCGACGTCGGCAGCGAAATCGAATTCGACCAGGTGCTCCTGGTAGGCGCGGAGGAATCCATCCGTGTCGGCAAGCCGTATGTGGCTGGCGCCAGGGTTACCTGCAAGGTGCTTCTCGAGGATCGCGGACCGAAAGTGCTCGCGTTCAAGAAGCGTCGTCGCCAGAACTCCAAGAGGATTCGCGGCCACCGTCAGGAATTTACCCGGCTGCTCGTTTCCGGAATCAAGGTGGGGTAAACGATGGGCAGAAAAAAAGGACAAAGCGGTCGCAACGGTCGTGACAGTAACGGACAGAGGCGCGGCGTTAAGAAATTCGGCGGTGAAGTCGTCATTCCCGGCAACATCATCGTTCGGCAGCTTGGCAACAAGTTCTGGCCGGGCGTCAACGTTGGCCAGGGTAAGGACTACACCCTCTTCGCCACCGGCGGCGGTCGCGTGACCTTCAGGGAAGGCCGCAACCGGCAGTTCGTGGACGTCATTCCCGAATAGCGCCGCCAACAGGCGGTCAGCTCCATGCGTTTCATCGACGAGGCCAGAATCTGGGTTTGTGGAGGCCGTGGCGGCAACGGCATGGTCTGTTTCCGACGTGAGAAGTTCGTCCCGAGGGGCGGACCGGATGGCGGGGACGGCGGTCGTGGCGGCAACGTCGTGCTGGAAGGCGACGAGGGACTCAAGACCCTGCTCGACTTTCATTTCAATCAGAAATTCAAGGCCGAAGACGGTGCTCCCGGGGGGAGCACGAACAAGACGGGACGCAACGGCGAGGACCTGGTTCTGAAGGTTCCGGTCGGCACCATGGTCTTCGACGAGAACGGCGAGCTTCTGGCCGATATAGACCAGCCGGGTGCCAGATTCGTCGCGGCCAGGGGCGGGCGTTACGGCTTGGGGAACGCGCGGTTCGCCCTGCCGTGGAGAAGAACGCCGTACATCGCCACCGAAGGCGGTCCGGGCGACGAACTGAATCTGCGCCTCGAACTCAAGCTGCTGGCGGATGTCGGACTGGTTGGGCTGCCCAACGCAGGCAAGTCGACACTGATTAACCATCTGTCGCGCGCCCAGGCAAGGGTGGCGGATTACCCGTTCACCACACTCATTCCCAATCTCGGCGTGGTCAGGATCGGCGATCGATCGTTCGTTGTCGCGGACATGCCCGGGCTGATCTCGGGCGCCTCGGACGGTGCCGGACTCGGACACCAGTTCCTGAGGCACTGCGAGCGGACCAGCATCCTTGTCCACATGGTCGACGTCTCTTCGACCGCCGACCCGATCGCCGATTTCCAGACCGTCAGATCCGAGCTCGAGGCCTACGGCACCGATCTTCAGAACAAACCGTTTCTGCTGGTGGCGTCGAAGATCGATGTCCCCGGTTGCGAGACCGCTGCCCTGGCTCTAAGCGAAGAGGCTGCCAGACTGGGAGTCGACTTCCATTCGATCTCGGCGATGTCGGGAGAGGGCGTCAGGGAACTCGTGGTGGCGATGTCCCGTGGCGTCTTCGGGCCGGGACGGGAGGAATGGTGAAGGCAAGCAGGGTCAATCATGCGTTGACCTTTTGAATTAGTGTTGACATCAGGGGTTCTTTCATTTATAAACTTCCGGCGTTTTTGTCCGGAAATTTTTTGGAGGTCGTTGTGGCCAATCACAAGCAGGCGCTTAAGAGACATCGTCAGAGCCTCAAGGCTCGTTCCCGTAACAGGCATTTCAGGACCATTCTGAAGAACGTGGTCAAGAAGGCGACCGCGGCTGAAGGCGAAGAAGCCGTGACGACGCTCCGGGCCACCGAGTCGATGATCATGCACATAGCCTCCAAGGGGATCATCCCGAAGAAGCGCGCCGCCCGCAAGGTCTCCAGGCTCGCGCGGCAGGTTCTGTCGGGCAATGCCTGAGCGCACGACTGAACCGGTTCGCTGACTGCCTATATTCCGTCATCGTTATTGCATAATAATAAAGTATTATTTTCTTACGCTATGCGTTCTGATATCATCCGTTCCATCTTGACTGCGGCGGAACGCCACTTAATCACGAGGGCACGATGAGAGAATTGATGGAAACGATTGTGCGGGCGATCGTCGACAACGAGGATGCCATCAAGTTGTCGGTGGTCGAAAGCGGCTCGACGATAATTGTCGAGTTGCGTGTTGCCAAGGAAGATATGGGAAAGGTCATCGGACGCGACGGCTCCATGGCGTGGGCGCTGCGGACCCTGGTTATCAACGCGGCCGCGAAGTATCGGAAGCGAGCCGTATTGCAGATCCTCGACTGACCTACCTGACGTTGCCGGCCACCATAGCGGGAAGTGAACACAGTGGACTACCTTCCCTCGTTTCGATGTGTCCTTGCGCGGATGACACGCGCGCGTTTACTTCGCGGCGTTTGCAGAGTAGAATTCCGTCGCGTTTCTGGACTGGTAATCGGAGGTTCGAGTATGAACAGACTGATGACAATCGCGTTTGCAGGCGTGCTGGCACTGGCCGCCGGGTGCACCGACAAGGCGGGCGAATCACCGAAGACCGAGGCTGCCGCGGTTGAGGCGCTTCCGGATTATGTCGCCATCGTCAATGGAGTGAAGATCCCCAGGTCGGTCTTTGATTCCGAAGTGAACAAGGTCACCCAGAACGGTGTAAGGAAGATCCCCGAAGACAGGCTTCTAAAGGTCAAGGACGGCATCGTCAACAGGCTGATCGAGGAAGAGCTCCTCGCTCAGACCGTGAAGGCCGAGGGTATCGTTGTCACTCCCGAGGAGATCGAGGCGAAGTTCCTTGAATACAAGGGCAGGTTCAAGGGCGAGGAGCAGTTCGCCAACTACCTGAAGCACGGCAACATCACCGAGGAGACCATCAAGGAACGACTGGTCAAATCCTACTCCATCGAAAAACTGCTCGAAAAGATGGGCAAGATCAACATCACCGAGGAAGAAGTCCGGAACGCTTACACCTCGGGAATCAAGATGTTCACGGACC
>CAZNJW010000009.1:0-39693 GCA_964573455.1 uncultured Anaeromyxobacteraceae bacterium
GCTTCGGTCTCGGGAAGTATCGATTCCACCGGCATTTCGGGAATGGGCGTGACCTCGGGACCGGCCGCGCCTGGCAGGCGGATGGCGCGGAAGGAGCCGGTTTCGTGCATCCGGCGTACCCAAAGCCCTTCCTTCTGAACGTTGGAGAAAGCCTCACGCATGCAGGTCGCGAAGGCATCGACCGAATCGAACCTGTCCTTCGGGTCGAGTGCGGTGGCGGTGGTGAACATTTCGTCGAAACGCTTGGTCAGGCGCGGAACCTGCGTGGACAGCGCCAGTCCCGGTTTCACCGGGCTGATCGCAATCAACTCGCCAAGGATCAGCCCGACCGCGTAAAGATCGCTCTGTGGAATCTCGATCGTCGGGTCTGTGAGTTGTTCCGGCGCACGGTAGTAATCTGATACCGGGATGTGTTCGCCTTCGCGAAGCCTTCGGTCAACCAGATGCCACGGATCGGACAGCGCGAGCCTGTCGGGAAGCACGAAGAAGTTTTCCGGTTTGATGTTTCCGTGAACCAGCCCCTTCCGATGGAACGCGCGGACACCGTTCAGCATCCTCTCGCCGAAGCTCTTCAGCTTTGGTACGGGGAAGTGTTCGCCACCCTCATCGTGCAAATCCAGAACAGCCCTGAGGGAGAGTCCCTCGACAAGCTGGCTGGTCACGAAGTGTCTGCCTTCGGAGGCCACGAAATCGTAGACCTTGACTACGTTCGGGTCCTCGACCTCGGGGGCCCTTGACAGCCTGGCGATGTTCATCGACGCGAACGGGCCGTCGAAGAAGGTCGCATTTATCACCTTCAAAGCGACCGAAAGGTCGTTCTCGAGATCGAGCGCCTTGAACACCGCGCCGGAAGGTCCGGCACCACGGCCGAACATGATCCTGTAACGATTCGCAAGCCTGTCCCCGATTCCGGGAAGATTGGTATTAGCTTCCATCCTTCTCTCCAGACATTGATGAGGCGTACCTATTCGAACGTGATGAGGTTATCAGAAAGGCGCTGGCGAAACAAATTGAGAATGCGGGGTTTTTGCGGGTTCGGAATCAATATTGTGGACAGGTCAGCGTCTTGCCCATCGGCCCGTCCAGTAGGCTATCCGGAAGTCGACAGACGGAAGCAGGGCGGAACCGCTGCCTTCGCGGTTCGGTCTGTACGGATTCGAGCGCCAGTGGTAGTTCGAGGGTCCGAGAAGGCGGAACGGGATCGGCTCTTCGGTAATCAGATCGCCGTTCCTGCCCTTGCAGCCGAGCACGGTCAGGTGAAAGCCTTCCTCGGGCTCGCAGTCCGATACGGCCACGTTCGGCTCGTCCTCGGTGCAGATCGCTTCCGGACAAAGGATCACGCCGTAGTCCCAGTAGGGCGCATCGTGGTAGTCGCGCAATGTGTTCAGACCGCTCGCCACCGCGGTTTCGTCGATCGCGGCCGTACTCTGCCCTTCCGCCCGAAGGCCCGCAGCACCGGCCGCATAGATGAAGTCGTAGTAGCTGTAACCGATCTCGGCGGCCTGCCGATCCTTGCCCGGCGTGTTGTAGAACACCGGTCCGATGGATTCCTGAATCACGTCGCGGGCGCCTTGGTTATTCAGATAGCGCATGCACAGCCAGAGTCCGGCGTAGGCCATGTTGTAGTTCGAGTAGTTCGATTTGATGCCCATGTCGACGACTTCACCGCCGTGTTCCTTGATGATGCGTGGAAACTCGCGCGTGGCGATCAGGTCGTCGTTCAGATAAGCGATTACATCCGGGTCCTCGGTGATGTAAGCGAAGGCCGCCACTATCCCGAGCGCCATGACCGCGTGGAAACCGTTTTCCAAGCCGGGCAGGTAGATCTGGCCGTCAAGATTCTGCGGATTCAGCCACCCGTGAAGCGTGATCCTGCCATCCGCATCCGGAATTTCGAGATCGTAGCAGTCGGGCGCGAACTCGGCGTGGCAGCGAACCTTCATCAATTCCTTGACCAGCGAGAGTGCGTCGGCCTTGAGTCGAGTCCTGTACTGTTCCGGAATCGTGTCGTCGTCCTTGATCACTTCCCACGTTGCCGCCTGTGCCGTGACCCAGCCGACGTACATGTCCCGGCTTACCGAGTCCTCCCAGGAGTAGTTCGGGTATTTGCCGGACTGGTCGTCGCGCCATGTGCCATTGTTCTTGTCTCCCTCCGGAAGCGGGTTTCCGAACTCGTCGAACAGTGGGACGGTGACGACGTCGTTGTGGGGGATATCGTTGCGCTGGAATCCGCGCGCGATGACGCCGTCGGTGCCGGTGATCTCCTGCGCAAGGTGCAGGGCGTCCAGCGACTTCAACAGAATCTGTCTGGCGCGCTCGATTTCTTCGGACGGATAATCCTGGTTGCGCAGCACGCCGTAACGGTAGGCGTTCGCGGCGATTCCCACACCGGCGTACAGTCCGGCGACCTTGTGATTGGTGGTGATCACATCCAGCGGATCCTTGCCGGAATGCGCCTTGAAGTCCCATGAATCGGAATTGATCAGAAAGTCCTCGATTGCCTGGCGGTCGGCCTCGTTTTCCAGCGCGACGGAGATGTCCTTGTTCACGTCCAGTCCGGCGGCCACGAAGATCTGGTGAGCGCGCTCGATCCTGTTTGCCTTCGCCTCGAGCTCCTCGTCGTAACCATCCTGACACGGTCCCGGAATAAGACCTTGCCATTCAGTTGATGCCTGCCCGCACTCGGACGCGCGGATGTCGTCTGTCGAGTCATCAACAGTCTCCGAAGGCGTGACGAGATCCTCGGCGGTGCCTTCATCACCGAGCGTGTCTTGAGGCACCGTGGACTCACCGCATGAAACGAAAGCGAGCAGCAGGGCCGCCATCAGTGCGGCCGATCGGTAATAAAGCATGAAACCTCCGAGGGCATCGAACCGGGGCTACCGGCGAGGTGACGGAAACGAGCACAACCCGCAGATATTCAACAGGCATCCAGCCGTCAAGTCAATCGCCCTGGACAAACCCGTCGCATGTTGTTGAAAGAAACGAATCTGTCGATTTGAGCGGGATACGGGATTCGAACCCGCGACCTACAGCTTGGGAAGCTGTCACTCTACCACTGAGTTAATCCCGCATGCCAAAGAACACGGCGATTCTCCACGGCCGGATGTTTTGTGTCAAGGGTCGGGGACAGGGACAGGGACAGGTACGAATGACGATCAGGATGCGGGATCAAGCGCGGGAAGGGGGCGCGGCCTTTCGGCAGGCGGGGCAGACACCGAATATCTGAAGGCGATGGCTTCTGATCTCGAATCCGTGGTTCGTTGCCGCGCGATCCTGAAGAAGCTCGATCTCGGGATCGCCGAATTCGACGATCGCACCGCATTCCAGACAGATCAGATGGTCGTGATGATCGCTTGGTCCGCCCGGCGTGAAAGTCGCCTCGAAGCGGGAGTATCCCTCGCCGAACTCACGCGCTTCGGCCAGGCCGGCTTCGCACAGCAGTTTCATCGTCCGATAGACCGTGGCCTCGCCGATGCCTGGAAACCTTGTTCTGACCTCGGCCAGCAGCGCCTCAATCCCGGGATGTCCGTTCATCGAGAAGAACACCTCGGCGATCTGCATGCGTCGCGGAGTCATGCGGCCCCCGTTGACACGGACATGTTCCCTGAGCACCTTCTTCCATGAGGGGATTGATGACATGGCCTCACCTGAAAAGGACGATCGTGTCTCACTGGCAGGAATAGCTGCCCAGACCGTCCGAAAGACACTGTTTTCCCGTGGTGCAGGCCGGCCCGGTTCCGCACAGGCAGACCCCGTTCGTGCAGGCCGAACCCTGGGTCCGCGAGCACGGCGCCGGCAACACACCGCACAGACATCTGTCCGCCACGAACTCCGACGGATCGGCGGTGCAGGTCGCGCCGGGCGCGCACACGACATCGCCGACACACTCCACGCTGATCTTGCTTACCGTGCACTGCGTGATGCCGGTCCGGCATGTGTCGGTATCGCTCGAATCGCACCGCTTCAGCCTGGTCGCCCAGTTCTCGTCCGCGGAACCGTTGCAGTTGTTGTCAAAACCGTCGCAGACCTCGGAACCGCTGGGCCACGACGTTGATTCGGTGACGCATTCGACTCCCGTTCCGTTTGCCTTGCAGGTGTACACGCCGTTGGCGCATGAGTCCGCGTCGCCGCTGTCGCACGCCTGACCGAGCAGCGGGTAGTTTTCGTCCGTGAAGCCATCGCAGTCATCGTCGCGGCCGTTGCACTTCTCGGACACGTTGATCGTTTCCAGACAGACCGCTCCGCTGCCGTCTCCCTTGCAGATCCATGTGCTGTTCTGGCACAGGTCCGCGTCGGCGCCGTCGCACGGCTGGCCGATCTGCCACTCTTCGTCGGTGCCGCCGTCGCAGTCGTCGTCGCGGCCGTTGCAGAGTTCGGCGCTGTTGTAGTCACCGGAACACTCCAGACTCATCTTGTCGGCCGAACAGACCCAGAAACCGTTCGCGCAGGTATCGGGATCCGATGAATCGCATGGACCGCCAAGATTTTCGAAGGCGGGGTCTTCGTCGGTGGAGTCGTCGCAGTCGTCGTCCTTCATGTTGCATAGCTCGGTCGCGCCGGGATAGATCGTGTTCACGTTGTCGTTGCAGTCGCCAGGGGCCGTTGCGACGAAGCCGGCAACCTGTCCGGCCACGCACAGGCATCTGCCGGTACCCACTCCGAATGCGTCACCGTCGGCACTGTAGTAGTATGTGGTACAGCCGTTGGCGCCTTCCTCGTCCGTGCTGCCGTCGCAGTCGTTGTCGACCCCGTCGCCGCAGGTTTCGACGATATCCGGCCCGGTCTCGTTGCAGACCCAGCCAGTCTTGGCCTGGTCGCAGACCTTTGTCCCGTTGGCACACATATCCTGATCGCTGCCATCGCACGCGCTGCCGATGGACCAGGCCTCGTCGATGTTGCCGTCGCAGTTGTTGTCCAGTCCGTCGCACGAGGTCTCGGTCCCGGGCTGATACCCTGAGACCGCCGAGTAGTCGCAGATCCATCCAGACGTGCCGCCGCAGGTCGCATTGACCAGTTGCGGCAGGCAGATGCCCTGAGTCCTGCACCCGGAGATGTCCGCGACAACATCTTCGTCCGTGTGGCCGTCGCAGTCGTTGTCGACACCGTCGCATTTCTCGACTGTCGCGCCAGGTTCTGTCCCGTTCGGCATCGTTGAACAGGTTGCGACCAGGTCGGAAGGAGAGCAGACGACCGTTCCGCCCGCGCAGTCGCCGTCTGCCACGCAGGGCGCTCCCATGGTCAGTCCGCGCCAGGTCAGTTCCTCGTCGGTCAGTCCGTCACAGTCATTGTCCAGCGCATCGCACAGCTCGGAAACTGCCTGGGATCCGGTTCCGTCAGGGTTGGTCGAGCATGTGGCGGCCAGTCCGGTCGGATTGCAGACGACCTTGCCCGGGCCGCACTCTCCGATTCCGTCACAGTCCCCGTCGATCGCCACGCCCAGGTAGTCGAAACCCTCGTCGGTCGTCCCGTCGCAGTCGTCGTCGAAGTTGTTGCACACTTCGTCGGTTGCCTGCATTTCGGGGTCCTCGTAACACTCGACACCGTCGTGCGTCGCGTTACACACCATGTGGCCGAACTCGCACAGGTCCTCGTCCGGACCATCGCAAGGTTCGCCAGTCTCATAGCCCTCGTCGGTTGTCCCGTCGCAGTCGTCGTCGACACCGTTGCAGATCTCTGGGATATTGGTCAGCCATTCATTGTTGCAGACCGTTCCAAGCCCGTTCGGCGCGCAGGTGGCCGATCCGTTCTTGCACAGGTCGTCGTCCGGCCCGTCGCAGAGTTCACCGACCGGGAAGTCCTCGTCGGTGCGCCCGTCACAGTCGTCATCCTTGCGGTTGCACGACTCGCTGATGTTCTCGATGGTCTCGGGACCGCATTCGACACCGGTCCCATCTGCCTTGCAGACCAGGCTTCCGTTCCGGCACTTGTCGTAGTCCGGGCCATCGCAGGCCTCACCCTTGTCGAATCCTTCATCGGTGATGCCATCGCAGTCGTTGTCGAGGTCATCGCAGGACGTCTCGGCCAGCTCGAAATCGGGAACCCTCGTATAGTCGCAGTTCCACGAGGCTGCGACGCAACTCGCGGGGATGATCACCCCCCGGCACACCCCGACGCGCAGGCAATCCCACTCGGTCGCGACCAGACCGTTGTCGGTGTGACCGTCGCAATCATCGTCGAGCCCGTTGCACCATTCACGCGTCGGGCGCGGGTTCGAACCGTCGGGATTGGTCGAACACACCGCCTTCAGTGTTTGTGGGTTGCATTCGACGTGTCCGACGCCGCACTCGCCGATACCGCGGCAGAGGCTGCCTAGCGGCAGGTTGTACCAGGTCATGCCGTTGTCGATTGAGTTGTCGCAATCGTTGTCCAGCCCGTCGCATTCCTCGGGCACCGACTGACTGGAAGGCCCGTCCCAGTTGGTCGAGCAGGTTGCCCTGACACCGTCGATGCTGCACGTGACAATGCCAGCGCCGCAGAGTCCCCAGCCTTCACACTCGGCGCCGATGGCCAGGCCTTCGTGGGTGAAGTCCTCGTCGGTTTCGCCGTCGCAGTCGTTATCCAGACCGTCGCAGACCTCGATCAGGTTCTCGATCAGTTCCGGCCCGCATTCCGTTGCCGTTCCGTCGGCCGTGCAGGCGAAACGTCCGTTCGTGCATACGTCGGAGTCGGGACCGTCGCAGGGCATTCCGAGATCGCGGAAGGTCTCGTCAGTACGGCCGTTGCAGTTGTTGTCCAGTCCATCGCACATCTCTTTCTGGGGACTCACCGCAGGAACGCAGAGAATCTGAGGTTCGCCGTCATCAGGATGCACACAGACCTCTCCGCCTGAACGGCAGATTCCGATGTCGCTGCCACAGGTCACGGTCGGGTCGGCGCCGGGGTTGCCCTCGTCCGTACGGCCATCGCAGTTGTCGTCGACTCCGTTGCAGAGTTCCGAAGCCCACGGGTACACGAAGCCGTTGTTGTCGTTGCAGTCCGCGTATGACGGAACTCCGTCGTTGTCCCGGTCCACGATCTCGTTGCACGCCAGGTCGCCGTCGAAGCAATCCTGGTCGATTCCGTCGCCACATTTTTCGGGTGCGCCGGGGTATATCTGTGGATTGGTGTCGTCACAGTCGCCGCCGCCTTCGGCCATGTCGAACTCGCCGTCGAAATCGCGATCGACCGGGTTGCACCGGTGGGTCAGCCCGTTGCAGTCCCAGTCACACAGTGCCAATGCTTCTTCCTTGCTCATGTAGAAGTCGCAGCAGGGCTCGATCGCCCATGGCCTGACCTCGGCTCTGGTGTCGTCGCAGTCATCCGGCGGAAGATATCCGTCACCGTCAAGGTCCTGCGGGAAGCACAGATCGTCGGTAAACCCGTTGCAGTCCTGATCGATTCCGTCGCCGCAGATATCAACCTTATCAGCCTGTTCGAAGTCCTCAACGCACTCAACCCCGGTTCCCGAGATGTTGCAGGTATTGACGCCGTTCGCGCACTGATCCAGATCGTCGCTGTCGCAGGGCAGTCCCTTTCCAGCGAAATCCTCATCCGTTTCGCCGTCGCAGTCGTTGTCGAGGTCGTCGCAGATCTCCTCGGTGGCGACACGGCCGCCGATACATTCAAGCTTGACGGTCGATTCGTAGTGGACGCAGACCCAGATCCCGGAGTGGCACTCGCCCGTGTTGTTGCCGCAGATCGCTCCGCCGCTGACCTGGATGACCTCGCCGGGATCGGCCGGGTTGCTCACCCATCCGCCCGGGTTCCCGTTGTCGGTAATCCCGTCGCAGTCGTTGTCGATGAAGTCGCAGATTTCGACTGCGCCCGGATTGACGCCGGCGAAGCTGTCGTTGCAGTCCATGGCTCCGACGTAGTGGTCGCCATCGTTGTCGAACGGACCGACGCATCCTGGTTCCGAGTCGGCATAGCAGCAGTGAAGGTCGCCGTCACCCAGGCAATCGTTGTCGATGCCGTCATCGCATATCTCTGGCGCGCCGGGGTGCACCAGCGGATTCGTGTCGTCGCAGTCCCTCATCGCGGGGATGTCGGACGGGTTCGAGTACCCGTCGCCGTCCAGGTCGTCCGTGGAGCACTGCGTGTATGACCCGTTGCAGTTGCGGTCGCACTGTTTCACGGCCTCGACCGGATCGGTGATCGACAGCGGGCAGCAAGGTTCGGTCGCGCCCGGGTGGAAGGCAGCGTCGTAGTCATCGCAGTCGCCGTCCTCGGGTTTCACTCCGTCACCATCCATGTCGGCCACGGAGCAGTCTTCGTCGGTCGTTCCGTCACAGTCGTCGTCCCGGCCGTTACCGGAACCGATGCCGCAATTCTCCTGGGCAGCCAGGTAGGAAGTGCTGCACGATGTGGCGGACTCTCCCAGACAGATGACCGTACCACCGCCGCACACGCCCGTTCCGCATGCCTGGCCGACCTCGCGAACCTGTCCGTCGAAGTCAGTGAATGAGAAATCCTCGTCGGTTCTGCCGTCACAGTCGTTGTCCAACTGGTCGCACACGTCCGGTTCCGGCAGCCCGGCCGTGCATGCCATCCATCCAACCTCCGGGTAGCAGGTCATCGAGCCGACGCATGTGCCGGCATCGTTTGACACGCTGCAGGGAAGTATCTGTTGCGCGAGTTCGAGGACACAGTCACAGCCGCCGGAGGATGGCTGGCACTGCGCCCTGTATTCGGGCAGGATCGTGTCGTCGTCTATGACCTTGCACTCGAATCCGTAAGGACACGTGTTGTCGATACCCTCGCACGGTATCGTGCAGAAGCGATCTCCGCCCGGCATCTGAAGACACTGCGCGCCGGTCACAAGGCAGTCGTCGTTCGTCAGGCACGGGTAGCAGAGACCGTTGACGAAAGGTTCGCAACGCGAAAGAACGCCATTGTCATCAGAGGTGAATTTCACGCACTTGGTTCCGACCGGACAGGTGTTGCCGCAGTCGCCGGTGCAGACCTTCTTTACCGATTCTCCGTCAGAGACAAGCAGGACGCACTCGGCGCCGTCGCAGTCTTCGTTCGACAGGCAGGGTTTTCCGGTGGGCGGCCCGGCGAACGCGTCGACGACATCGTCAATGTCCTGGATGGCATCCACGACATCGACCGGTCCTTCGTCGGCGCCGACATCTGACGCATCGCGTCCGGAATCAGTGGCTGCGTCCGTATCCGCGACCGTGTCCGTGACCTCGGCGACATCGGTGGCATCCTGGGTCGTATCCGTCACGATCGTGTCAGCGACTGGCTGGCAACCCGAATCCCCGCAGATCCACCCGTCCTGGCACCCTTCAGGGCAAGGCCCCGCGCCCTGGTCGGTTCCGGGAGTGAACTGCGTGCAGCCCGCGACCAGGGCGGCAACGGCCAGCACCAGTATTGTCGGTCTGAAATGCATGCGAATGTCCTGTGCGCGAGTAAACACGTCGGACAATTCTATCAGAATTGAGCCGGTTCAACGAATCTCCATCAATCCATCATGTTCTGGTATTCTCCGCAAGCCGGTGCCTCGGTGGCGACCGGGCTGATGCTTCGCGGTAATTGCCGCGGGGGGTTCGCGGGTGGTCGACTCAAACGATGTCATAGTTGCTCCGGCCTCCGGAGCCGGTCAATGCGCGGTCGCCGTGGTCAGGCTTTCAGGTCGTGGAAGCTCCGCCATTGTCGCCAGAATGGGGGCTGCAACATCGACCGACAGGTGCATGCGTCTGTGCTGGCTCAGGCACCCGGCGACCGGGCGCGTACTGGATCAGGCGATGGTCGTGGTCTATCCGGAGGGTTCTTCATACACGGGAGAGGAGGCGGCCGAGATCTTTTGTCACGGTGGACCGGCGGTCGTTGATTCGATCGTGTCCGCCACCATCGATCTCGGCGCGGTTCGGGCGGGTCCCGGCGATTTCACCAGACGCGCCGTGGCCGCTGGCCGCATCGATCTGGTGCAGGCCGAGGCGGTCGCGCTTCTTTCCTCAAGCACAAACGAGTCGTCCGTCGACGTCGCGCTCCACGCTCTCGCGGGACATCCTTCCGATGAACTGGATGTGTTGTCGGGAAGGTTGCTCGATTGTCTTGCGGAATGCGAGGCTTCCCTTGATTTCGATGAGTCGGACGAGATCTACGTCGATCTGCAAGGTCTCTCGGACGAGCTGCTTTCGTGCGTATCCCTGATGGAAATCTGGATTCGGGATGCCCGCGCGGTGGACACGGCCGTCTCGGGCTTCAAGGTGGTGCTTTCCGGCGCTCCGAACGCGGGCAAGTCGACTTTGATGAACGCGCTGGCCGGGCGTGACGTGGCAATCGTGCACGACACGCCGGGAACCACGCGGGACGTGGTGTCGGAACGTGTCATTCTGGCCGGGGTTCCGTGCATCCTTTCGGACACCGCCGGTATCAGGCCGGATGCTGGCGAGATCGAGGCCGAAGGCGTCAGACGGGCGATTCGGGCCGCGTCCCAGGCAGACCTGGTGCTGTCCGTGGCCGATTCGACACAACCCTTCAACGGGCTTGAACCGGTGATGGCGGGCATGACGGGCATGGAGCCAGGCGTTGGCCGGTACCATGCGCTGGTGATCACAAAATCGGATCTGCCCGGTTCGCCAGACCGCCATGTGGCCGACCTGGTGGATCCGGTTTTCGTGGTCAGCGGATTGACCGGCGCCGGGATCCCGCAACTGCGGGACTTCATCGCGGCTTGCGCGGTCGATTCTCTGCGCCGGGCCGCCGGAGTCGGCGCGGTTGTCGCCGGCGACAGACAGGTGGCGACCCTTACGCTGGCTCGCGACAGGCTGGTGGCCGCTGTCGGTCACCTGCGCGACGGCGCGCCGCAGGAGATCGTCGCCGCGTGCATCCGCGACGCGGTTGGAGCGATCGGCGGGATCACCGGGGCCGCGATAACCGAGGAGGTGCTGGATCGCATCTTCTCGCGGTTCTGCATCGGCAAGTAGAACCGGCGGCTAGTCATCGGCGAACAGGTCGTCCGAGATCAGACCGGCCAGGTAGCTCTTAATCGCCTGCAGATCACGGTCGTTCACGCGTTCGAACTTGACCCCCATCCCCGCTTCGCCGCCAGTTCCAACGGCCTTCCACCAGACGACCTCGGCTCCGACCGACATGGGCTCGGCGTCAGGCTCCAGGTAAATCCGAAGGGTGATCGGAGTGCCCGGGGGCGCCGGATTGTCGGTCTTTACATAGGCTCCGCCGCTGTTCATGTTCAGCATCAGAACTTCTGTTTCGTCCAGGTTCAGGTCGTTCTTGAAGACACAGAATACTCGGGTCTGGTAACGGGTGAGCCTTCGCTTTTCGTCGTTCATCGGCCGTCCTCCGTTCCATCGGCACAGGAAGTTATGGAACTAGCATAATTCAGGCGCGGCGCTGTATCAATGTGCGAGGATGAGCAGTCCGACGCCGAACGGAAGCGGAACGCTTCGCGTCAACCTGCGTTCAACACCGGTTACCAGATTCATGAAGGGAAGAAAGGGGCCGAGTCCGTGCGTTGTGTCGCTGCCCGCACGGACGGACGATCCGGACGCGGACAGCCGCGAGACCATCCTGAGCATGGCCGTCGCCGGAAAAACGATCGGATTGGTCCAGGCCACGCGCACCGGCGAGAAGCCGTTTCTGGTCAGCAGATTGATGAAGTCGCGTCGCGAATACCTTCTGACGTGATGGAGCGCGAGGTCGTGGCCGTTGAACATGAACTGATGGCACGGCACCAGGGCGATCAGCGGCCCGCCAGGCTTGAGCACACGGCGAATCTCGGCCACCGCCGCGTCGTCGTCGAGGATGTGTTCCAGGATATGACAGGCGACCACGCCGTCGAAGGATGCGTCGTCAAAAGGCATCGCGGTAGCGTCCGCCATTACTACCTCGGCACCTGAGAGTTCGCGGGCGAGTCCGGCGGCCACGGGACTGGAATCAAGACCGGTGAATCGGGCCATTCCGGACAGCGTCTTCATGGTCCCGCCGGTCGCGCATCCGACGTCGAGAACACGGTTATCCGGGGTGATGCCGGTCTCGTGGAAACAATCCGAGATGATGCCGCGGGTGGATATGAACCAGGGATGAACATCCTCGGCCGCGGCCATCATCTGGTACTCGCGCAGTTCCACGCCCCCTCCGGCCTTGCGCTACGAATGTTCGCGACAGGTTCACGTCCCGGGAACGAAGGATAGCATGAAGCGGAATCGAACGAGGAAGAGTGTGGTGGGTGCCCCGCCTGAACCGATCGGAGACAACGAATTGAAACCCATCGTAAGACAGGTGGGTGGTCGCGGTAACCGCATCAGGCTTCCCGCCCGTAAAGGGCCGGCTTGCACACCGCGGCCAGAGGCAACGCCCGGATTTCAATGCCAAGGGAATCAACCATGAAAATGATTGCCCCCGACGCATTCAGCAGGGCACCCAGGACTCAGTATATGTCCTTGGGAGGCGTCCTGCAAATTCACCCGGGTAAGAACCGCTTTTTGTTGTGTAAATACTTATAGTTATGATTGAGAATCAGATTCTGGGAACAGCGATGTCATGCCTGAACTGCATCCCTTCGAACGAGATCCTGCTCACGGCCTCGTAGGCCAGACGCCTCGCGTCCTCACAGGTATTTCCCAGCGCCGTCACCCCCAGAACGCGTCCTCCCGACACTACCACGCCGCCATCCGGATCGAGTCTGGTTCCAGCGTGATAGACCATGATGTCCGGCAGGGACCCGGCGTCTGTCAGACCAGAGATCGGCTGGCCCGTCCGAACCGCGCCCGGATAGCCCGGCGCGGCCATGACGACACAGACGGCGGGACGCGGGTCGAAATCGAAGGCCACTTGATCCAGACGACCGGTAGCGGCGGCAACCATCACCGCGGCCAGGTCACCCTTGAAACGGGTTAGAACCGGCTGGGTTTCCGGGTCGCCGAAGCGGCAGTTGAATTCCAGAACCTTGACGCCATCCGGTGTGATCATCAGACCGGCGTACAGCACTCCACGATAGGTGACGCCGCGCCGCGCGAGCTCGTCGATCACCGGTCGAATTACCCTGGCGATCAGAAATTCGCTGTTGTCATCGGAAACAAGAGGCGTTGGCGAAAAGGCTCCCATCCCACCCGTGTTCGGGCCTTGATCGCCATCGAAGATCCTTTTGTGGTCGCGTGCCGATGCGAGCGGACGAATCGTCCTGCCATCCGTCACGACCATGAACGAGGCTTCCTCGCCAACCAGAAACTCCTCGACGACCAGTCTGCGGCCGGCATCGCCAAGGGTTCGGTCCAGCATGATGTCCTTTGCCGCGTCGATCGCCTGGTCGCGGGTCTGCGCGATCACGACTCCCTTGCCGGCCGCCAGGCCGTCGGCCTTGATCACGATCGGAATCGGACAGTCCGCGAGGTATGCCAGCGCCTGGTCCGGGTCGTCGAATGTGCGCGTGAATGCAGCAGGCACCCCTGCCGCTTCCATCACCTCGTGGGCGAACGCCTTCGATGCCTCGATCATTGCTCCGGCCGCGCATGGGCCGAACACCGTCACGCCCGCTTCGTTCAGCCGGTCGGCCAGACCGGCGGCCAGCGGAACCTCGGGTCCGACCGCTACCAGGTCAATGCCGTTCCTGGTTGCGAAGTCCACGATCCCGCCGATGTCCGAGGGTTTGATCGGCACCGACTCGGCAACAGCTCCTGTTCCGCCGTTGCCGAGCGTGATGAACACCCTGGCGTCAGGAGTCGCTGCCAGCCTCGCAGTCATTGCGTGCTCGCGCCCGCCGTTTCCAACAACGAGAATCTTCATCGATGTCTCCGCCATGGCCGCGATGCGGCGCCTGTCAGTGCCTGAAGTGTCTGGTGCCGGTGAATACCATTGCGAGGCCGAGTCGATCGGCCGCGTCGATGACCTCCTGGTCGCGGATCGAGCCGCCGGGCTGGGCTATGGCGGTGGCGCCGGCGGCGGCGATCTCCTCGACGCCATCGGCAAACGGGAAGAACGCGTCGGACCCGACAACCGTACCCCTCAGGTCGATCTTGCGGTCAACGGCTTTCATGACCGCGAGCCTCGCTGAGTCGACCCGGCTCATCTGGCCGGCGCCGACCGCTCCGGTCCGGTCGTTGAAGCAGAAGACAATCGCGTTCGACTTGACGTGCTTGGCAACCTTCCACGCACACTCGAGCGCGTCCCATTCTTCCTTTGTGGGCGCGCGCTTCGTCACCACCCTGGCGCCCTTGACCTCGTTCGCGGGTGGATCGTTGTCCTGCACGAGCATGCCGCCGCTGACCTGTTTGAACACCAGTGATGGCATCGGCTGGAAGAAGTCGTCGCCCATCTCCATCACTCGCAGGTTCTTCTTCTTCGCGAAGAACTGACGCGCGCCTTCGGTCAGGGTCGGACAGATGATGACCTCATAGAAGTGTTCGTTCAGGCGCTCGGCGAGGGCTTCGTCGACCTCGCGGTTCAAGGCGACGATGCCGCCGAATGCCGAAACGGGATCGGTGGCGAGAGCCTTTTCGTATGCATCCCGGAGATTGTCGGGATCCCAGGCGAAACCTGCCGGGTTGGTGTGCTTGATGATGCTGACCGCGGGCCGGTCGTCGAACTCGCGAACCAGGGCCCAGGCGGCCTCCATATCCACGTAGTTGTTGTAGGACAACTCCTTGCCCTGAAGCTGGCGTGCCCCGATCATCCCCCTGGGAGCCGTCCCTGCCGGGACGTACACGGCCGCGCGCTGGTGGCCGTTCTCACCATACCTGAGCTGGGCGTACTTGACCCCCCCGGCGAACGCAACGTCCGGCAATGCGCCATCCACGGCGCCGAAATGTGAGGCGACAGCCATGTCGTAAGCGGCCGTCATGGCGAAAACCTTCACCATCAGCCTGCGCCGCGTCGCGTCGGAGGTGGTGCCTTCTGCCCGCAGTTCCTCAAGGACGGGGCCATAGTCGGCCGGGTCTACGAGCACCGTCACGCGATCGGAGTTCTTTGCTGCGGCGCGAATCATCGAAGGCCCGCCGATGTCGATCTTCTCGATTGCCTCGGCCTCGGTTACGCCGGCCCTGGCGATCGTCTGCTGGAAGGGGTACAGGTTCACTGCCACCAGGTCGATCATGTCGATACCCAGTTCGGCGATAGTCCGGACGTGCTCCGGCGTGTTTCTGGCCAGGATACCGGCCATCACGTTTGGATGGAGAGTCTTGACGCGCCCTTCGAGACACTCGGGGAAGCCGGTGACCTCTGAGACGTCCGTGACCTGAAGACCTGCCTCGCGCAGCGACCTCGCCGTTCCGCCCGTGGAGATGATCTGAAAGCCGAGAGCCACCAGCCCCCTGGCAAATTCCTCAACACCCGTTTTGTCCGAAACACTGATTACGGCGCGTTTCATAAATTGATTCCCCTTTGTGGGTATGATTGAGAGAGCTGTGCGGGGCGTCAGTTGCCGCCCTTCCTGATAAAGGTGATGTTGTCGAACAGCACTACGCCGGCATCGTTCCGGTTCGGCTGTTCCTGGAAACGGATCCTGAGTCCGGTCAGCTTGCCGTGCGCCGGGTCGAAGAACTCATGCAGGGTCTTGCCGAGTTTGAACTCGACGCGCTTCCATTCCGGACCCGCGACGATCATCTCGGTAGGACTTACGTAGCCCTGGAGTTGACTGCCGTACGGATCCAGTTCGGTGATGTGGAGCTTCAGGTAGTGGGTCTTATCGTCGCCGGACTTCACCATGGCGGTGATTTTGTCGAACGGCCTGAGGTCGTAGAACTGCGGGTAGTTCTTGACCAGCTTCTTGCCGACCTTCTTTTCAATGGTGGGCATGAAGTACTCGAAGGTGCCGCATTCAGAGGTCTCGGCCGGCATCGTGTATGTGACCTGAAGAACGGTGTTGTCGCCGTCCTTCACCTGTGCCAGTGCGCACTTGCCGTCGTTGAAGCCGATGGAGCCCCACTCGCCGCCCAGCAGGTTGGTCGGCTTGTTTTCTTTCGGAAGCGGCTTCTTCGTCTTCGGATCGATGGCGGGTTCGCTGAGGTCTGCGGGGGTCTCGTAGTCGTTCACGACCACCCAGCCTTCTGGAACGGGGTTCGGCCAGACAGGTTCCGGCGCCTTCTTTTCGGGTTCGGGGGCCGGCTGGGCCGCGGGGGCCGCCGCCTGCGGTTCCGCCTGTTCCGCCTTCTGCTCGGACTTGGAACCGCACGCCGCGACCATCACCATCAGAACCATCGCCAGAAACATACTCCCAGAACGAAATCCAATCTTCCCCGAACCTTTCATGGATGCCTCCTTCGGCTGGAATGGAGCCGCGACCGCCGTCGCTTGACCCCTTTTGAACATGGAACGATTATATTGAGCATGAACAGTCTGACAACCCTGCATTTCAGTAAGGTGTTCTGGTTGGTGCTCGACAGCGTCGGTATCGGCGCGATGCCCGATGCGGCTGCCTACGGCGATGCCGGCGCGGACACGTTGCTTCACGCCGCCATGTCCGTCCCGGGATTTTCCCTGCCGAATCTTGCGCGGCTCGGTCTCGGACGGTTGACCTCGGCACCGGGCGTCCCGGCGTCCCCGGGGCCGGACGGACACCATGCGCGTCTTGCGGAAAAATCCCCTGGAAAAGACACCACGACCGGACACTGGGAGATGGCCGGACTTGCGATGAAGGAACCTTTCAGAACGTTCACCGAACACGGCTTCCCCGCTGATTTCATTCGGGAATTTGAGCGTCGCAGCGGCGAACGTACTATCGGCAACTACGCGGCGAGTGGCACCGCAATTATCGAGGAACTCGGTCCTGAGCATCAGCGCACAGGCAGCCTGATCGTTTACACGTCAGCCGATTCGGTTTTCCAGATCGCTGCCCACGAGGAGACTTTCGGGCTTGAACGCCTGTACAACGCATGCCAGGTCGCCCGTGGGATGCTCGACGAATACCGCGTGGCCCGGGTCATCGCCAGACCGTTCGTCGGCAGTCCGGGTGCCTACAGCAGAACCTACAACCGGCGCGACTTCTCGATGGTTCCGCCGGGACCGACCGTGCTCGACATGCTCACAGCCGCCGGTGTTTCCGTGGTCGGAGTCGGCAAGATCCATGACATCTTCGCGGGACGCGGTGTGGCGCGATCGGTCCACACGGAAGGAAATGCGGATGGTCTGGAGCACAGCGCCCGCGAGCTGGAAAAGCTTGAGCGCGGTCTGGTCTTCACCAATCTAGTCGATTTCGACATGGTGTACGGGCATCGGCGCAACGCGTCGGGATACGCCACGGCTCTTCAGGAAGTCGACCGCTGGATCCCCCGGTACATCGAACTTCTGGGTAGTGACGGGCTGCTCATTGTCACCGCCGACCACGGGTGCGATCCAACGGCGTCCTGGTCGACCGATCACACCCGCGAATACGTGCCCCTTGTCGCGTGGCACGCCGGAATAGAACCGGGCGCCGGACGAAACCTGGGTACCAGACCCACTTTCGCCGACGTCGGCGCTACGGTGGCCGCCATCTTCGGTGTCGGTCCGACCGTCGACGGCGCGCCGCTGCCGATAGCGGACTGATTTCCTATTGTTTCCTGCCCAGAAGTTCTGATACGACGTCGTCCAGCGGAACCTCGCTGCCGGCCAGGTAGGCGAACAGGAAGAAAAGCACGTCCGCGGCCTCCCAGGCGATTTCGTCCCGTGTGTTCGCCTCGAGCAGTTCGCGAATTTCTTCGTTCAGCTTCCTTGGGATGCGGTCCTCGCGTTCGAACAGGAAGGACGTGTAGGAGCCGGGCCGTGGACGTTCCTTCAGGCCCCTGATGATCTCGAACAGTCGTGGAAGGCCGAACTCGATGCCGCGTGCGGTGAAGTCGGAATAAGGCTCGGCCATGTTCTTATCCGGGACGACCACGTACAGCAGCGAAGAACGCGGCGCGTCGGGGGTCGCGCGAACCAGTCTGCCGGCACCGGTCCCTCGCCGGTCGCGCGCGCCGGACTGATCGCAGAAGTGTGCTGACCCTTCCCTGATCGTCTGATACACCGTCTCGGGGGACGACCAGGCGACCCGCAGAACCTGTCCGAACGTGTCTGTAACGACCGTTGGAACCATGCCACGCGTGAAACGAAGAAGTCTGACGAACGATTCCGCATACAGATTCAGGTCGGGGCCGTCCACGATGGCGTCGATACCGAGTTCATCGAACACCGGAGCGTCGTCCGCGGTCAGGTTCGGGTGTCGTGCCCAGAGAACCCCGGCAGCCTGTCTTATCGCCCTTACCGTGCCCATGGGAATCAGATCGATTTGATCACCTGTCCAGAGCGGCTCGATCATGAAGCCGTGTACCCATGGCGACAGCAGGTTCATCCGGTCGATGATGCGCCTTGTTGTCACGTCGAGGTCCTCGTCCGCCGGGTACTGCAGCGGATCGAGGGCCAGAACGGTTCGATCGCGCGGCATCCTGGAGAGGGCCTCGGGAGGCGTGGAGTCCTCGACCACGACGGTGGAGACGCCGGCCCGCAAAAGGCGTTCAACAGGGTCGGGCGTCGATATGTCGGCCCGAACCGTCACGATGACGTCGCGACAAAGCGCCCGCAGCCAGTTTATCAACTCCCGGTCGTCCTCGGGGATGGCTCCCTGAAAGTCGATCAGCGCACGCCCGACCCTTCCAGCCTCTTTGATCCGGGCGATCAAGGTGTCGCCAGCCTCGCCGACTTTTTCCGAAATCCGGAAATGTGTAACGATCATGATTGTGTGTCCCCGTAATCCATTGATCAGGCCGTCCCGAAGAGTGTAGTCGTTTCATTCATGTTCAGGGCGGTCTGGAAGCATGATAATGGTATTATTGCATCGGCAGTGATATTGGAAAAGGCCCGCATCGGAGGTGGACCATGGCTCCACGTCGTTTCGTTCCCGCCGTTATTTTTTCAGGATTGATTTTGTCATGCGTATCCTGCGGCGGACCGGCTCAGTCGAGTGACCTGCCGGGCGTGGACACGTCCGTTGGAACGGAATGCGTCAGTTCATCCCAGTGCGATGACGGTCAGCCATGCACCACCGATCGCTGCAACCGCGGCTGGTGTTCGAACGTGCCCATGGATTGCAACGACGGTGACGAATGTACCGAGGACTCGTGCAGCGAGGGCAAGTGCCGGAACGTCAAGATTCCGGGTTGCTGCGAGATCGACGCCGACTGCGACGACGGCGATCCGTGTACGAAGGACGATTCGTGCAGCATCATGAAACGCTGCGTGATAAAGCCGCCGATCTCAAACTGCTGCAGATCGGACGCCGACTGCGTCGACAGCGACCCATGCACCAGGGACGTGTGCCAGATCAATCTGCTGTGCAACCACATCTGGGAGAAGAAGACCGGCGTTTGCTGCGGCGAGGATCGTGACTGCATCGACAGTGATCCCTGCACCCGTGACCGCTGCGTGCTGTATGAGGGACAGCATGGACGCTGCGACTACGAGACGATCTGCTGTGACGACCATTCGGATTGCACCGACGGCGAGACCACTTGCCTGGAGGGCGTCTGCGAGGTGCCTGAAGGCGGATCAGGAAAGGAGTGCGCGTATCGCTGGATTCCCGACTGTTGCATGGAAGTGGCAGATTGCCAGGAATACGACTGCGAGTCCTCGTCGTGCAGCGGCAACAAGTGCCTGCGCGAGTGGATCCCCGGTTGCTGCACCTCCGATCAGGATTGTTCCGACCAGGATCCGTGTCTGATCTGCGATAACGGTTCCAATCCGACCGGCTCGTGCAAGGCGAAGAACGATGAGAACTGCTGCGACGAGACGGTTTTGGATGCGGATTTCGCCAGCGTCGAAGGCTGGGAATTCCAGAAACCGTCCAATTACATGGCCGACGCGACCGGCTGGGCGGATCTGACGTGGACCCGGATCGGACCGGCGTGCAACGAACAGAATTCACTCGGTTTCCTGGATCCGGTCACATGCTCGTCGCGCGTCGACGACCTCAGGGCCGGGGCGCGCGCCGTGTCTCCACCGATCGCGCTGATGATGACCAACAACCCCGGACTCAGCTTCCGCCTGTGGAAGTGGACCGACGACATCAATAACAAAAATGATGTCTTCCGGGTGTCGGTCAAGTCCGGGACGGACCCTCTGGAAGAGATATTCTCGACAGCCACCCAGACTCTGTTCATAACAGGAACGAACCGTGAGAACACGGCGTTCGTGCGCATACCCTCGACCGGCACGATTTCTTTGAGCAAGTGGTCTACAGAGAGCATCCAGCTTGTCTTTGAATACGATTCGATTGCCAAGATTTACGTCGAAGACTACGGTGTCTTCATCGATGACGTGAAGGTGACCGGGACGTGTGAGGCTGTCGGGGGTGCAAAAGACCGATGAAGGATCACGAGGGTCGACAGGAAGAAGCGCCCGCGATCGAAGCGTCCGATTCGACCGGAATGCTCGAAGAGATCAGCGACGCGGTCGATGACACGGGCCACGCGATCCGTGACAGGGTCAGACAGGACGCCAGTCGTCTGGGCAGGCTGATCGGCCTTTTCCGTCAGGGCAGTGTGGCCATTCTCCTTGCGCTTCACCTCGGTGCCACGGCGATCCTGACCGCGATAGTGTTTTCGGAGTCGTTTCCATACCCGTACATGTACCTGGCGATGGGATTGTTGCTCTGGGGCGTGTTCTCGATGCGGTTTCGCGCGCTTGGCGGTCGAAAATACGCTGCCGCGACCAGATCGGCGATCGTCAATGTCCTGCTGACCGGATTCTGGCTCTACATCCTGATTGATCAGATTCCCGGACGACCTGTGGTGCTTGGCTCTTTAAGGATGCGCCCGGACGTCGCCACGCTGTGGATTCCCGTGGCCATCTACGCCGCGGCTCAGGTCGGGATGATCGTGCACGGCATCCTGGACAGGCGCCACAGGAGTTGATCCGATTCCATCGGGATATCGTTGATTCTGCGTGCTGTCATCGCGGGTGGCGCGCGGTGTCGGCGATCCTTTCTCGATACTCTTCAAGCCTGAGTCGGTCGCCTTCGAATCCGGCAAGGGAAATCGCGTCATCGAGTGCCTGGGCCGCGCGGACCAGATCCCCGCTCCAGAAGGTCGCGACAGCGGCCATCCTGACCGACGCCGACGCGAGTTCGTTCGTGCATGCATCGGACGGATGATGTGCCGCGAAGCGGTCCAGGCAGGTCAAGGCCTGATCCCACGAGCCGTTCAGCATGGCGGCGCGCGCGCAGAAATACTGGATTACGGCAACGTCGGGCATCCGCTTCGCCAGGTCGGCCAGGCGCGACACGTCCCTTTCGCCGAACGGACGTGGGTCCGCCAGGGTCTCGAATATCGCCAGCCCGACCTCGGAAGGAGCTTGAAGCGCAAGCGCCCTGATACAGGTAGCTCTTCTGGAATCGCCGTCGCTCAGCCGTTCGAGGAGTTCCGACTGCAGAGTGGCCGCCCGATCCCTCATCGCAAAGGAACCGGGAGCGTTCGGGGCGCTAAGTGCCTTCAAGGCCAGGAGGTCGGCCGCCGCGGCCAGCTCGCCAGTCCCCGGAGGGCCGGACCGTGATTCGAGGAGCTCGTTCACCATGTCGATCACACTGGATTCGTCCGCGGCTCCGGCCAGGATGGCGGCGCGCAGCGCCAGTATCGCGAGTTCGCGGTCACCCGGGTCGATGCAGGATGCCTCGTGCAGGTATCTGGCCGCCGCCGCCCCGTCAAGTCCGTCCAGCGCTACGATCGCGTCGCGAAGCTTTCTGGACACGTCCAGCGGACACCTGCGGTTCAGCACCCCGGGATCCCGGAAACGCGCGGCCGCCCTGGCCTTCAGCGCCTCGCGGCCAATCGTCGAGTATTTTGTCTCCAGGTATACCCGCCATTCTTTGACAAGCGTTTCCAGATCCGCGCCAGCAGCCTCGGTGAAAGGAGCGCCAGCCGCGATCCTTCTGATGGCTTCGGTGCCCTTTTCGTCGTGTATGAAGCGCAGGAACGAACCGGCCGTGTTGTAGGAGGCGGCTGCCCCACCGGTAATAAACGAAAGTGGTGAGAACAGCGACTCGACATCCGGGTCGATGTCGGCGGCAAGCATCCCGGCGGCCCATTCGTGCGGGGACGGACCCTCGTCGGCAAACGCGGCCGCCACCGCCAGTCCCTCCACCCGTCCCATGTCCGGAAGAAGTCCCGCGGTCAAAGGCATCGCCAGCCAGTTCCCGGCCAGACGTCCGGCCGCCACGTGAGCGATCTCGTGACCGAGGATCATGTCTCCGGGCTTCACGTTGGTGACGTGAACCTCGTTAAGCCAGGGTTTGCTTATCTCCACCCATCTGGCCCCGATCAACCGTGCCTTCTGGTCGGTGTCCCTGTACAGGTAGACCTCGATCGGAACCGTGGAGTCCACGCCGAAGAAGTCTGCCATCTGGCGGTGTCTGAATCCGCAGTCGTCAATGAGGCGGTCCAGCTCGGCCTGTCTGGTTTCCCATCCAGAATCTGCGTGGATTACGCACCAGGGGCTGGCTTTCGTGACCGATAACTCCGCTTCGATGGACTTTCGCCCCTTGGTGAAATCGAACCGGCCGGAACCGTTCCAGAGAACTCCGGAAGCTGCCAGCAGCAGCATGGCCGCGGTCGCGTCGATCGGCCTGATTCCGCGCAGCCCCAGTCCGCTGTCAATCATTCCTCGAACCGTGATGACGATCTGGATCAAGGCCGCCGCGGCGGCCAGGCACCAGAGCCTGAACGCGATGTAGTCCGGGGTGACCTCTATCAGTTCGTCATAGATGGGGCCCGGATAAAGGCCTAGAAACGGATTGAAGAACCGTACCGACGGTTCCAGATACAGGGTCAACGCGTTGGGCACGAATGAAAGCACGAATATGACGATGAAGGCCGCGGACGCGTTGCGTTCGCGCCTGAGCGCCAGGGAACACGCGGCCGCGGTGGCGCCACCCGTGACGGCCGATGCCCATGGCCCCGCCATGTAATGTCCCAGTCCAAAAAGGTAGTCGCATGGTCCGTTGAGGAAGTGGGCGAAAGAGATCACCGTCAGAGGACCGACCGGCAGCAGCACCGCGTGTATCATGCCGCGAAGCATTCCCGCGCCCGTGGACAAGCCTCGGCGTCGCGCGTCGAAGGTGGCGGTGATGACGACCGAGCCCGCCGCCATGGCCAGCAGCAGTGCCATCGGCAGACAGAAGTAGAAGGACAGGACATTGAAACCGGGTACGAACGAAAGACCGATGGCGGCCAGGATGGGAACCAGCGTCCACTGGACCTCGGACCGTTTCAGATGACGAGGCAGTTCCGAAGCCTTCATCATTTCTCCCCGATGAGTTCGTTCATTCTGCCGGTCCGGTACGGTTCAAGGTCGATGGCGACTGTGTTGAAACCTGCCGTTCGCGCCGCCATGACCAGAGCCTCCCTGACTGCGCCAACCACCGTCGCCATGTCCTCCAGTCCCACCTCGATCTTGACCAGGTCGTCGAAATGCCTGGCCCTGACGTTACGAATCCCGGCCGCTGCCGCCGCGTCCTCAACCTGCCGGACCTGCGAGATGCCCCTTGCCGTGATGGGAGATCCAGGTCTGAACCTGCTGGCCAGACAAGGGCCGGACGGCCGGTCCGGTTCTGCGATCCACGGAACCATGCCCGACAGGGCCCGCAGATCCGACTTGGTCAGTCCGGAGTCCAGCAGCGGACTCATCACTCCCAGCCTGCGGGCGGCCAGCCTGCCCGGTCGGTAGTCCGACGTGTCGTCCACGACCGTTCCATCCACTACCCGATCGAAACCAAGTTCGGCAGCACGTTCAATGATCGCCTTGAACGCTCTTTCCCTGCAGAAGAAGCAGCGGTCGATCGGGTTCGACACGAAGACAGGGTCCGCGAACGGCATCGTGTCGATGACCTCGTGGTGGATCCCCAGGTTTCGGGCGAGGGCGGAGGCCCGCTCGACATCTCCGGTAGGCATGAGGTCCGGGTCGGTCGTGAATGCCGCGACACGCAGCCCGGGAACCGTGGCGCACGTCGCGCACAGAAATGACGAGTCCACTCCGCCTGAAAGCGCGACCGCGACCCTGCCAAGCGGGGCAAGGAGCCGCCGAAGCGCGTCGAATCGTTCCAGCGTGGCTTCGTCAGGCGCTGTGGCGCCTTTTCGGACGTCGGAATCAATATCAGAATTCTTCATGCATCCTCTCGAAGACTCTGGCGGCGACGTTCGCCGGGAGACCGGGCACCGCGTTCAGTTCATCCAGGGTTGCGGCGCGTATTGCGGCGACCGTTTTGAAGTGTCTCATAAGAGCCGTCCTTCTGGCTTTTCCGAGGCCGTCTATGCCGTCCAGCGCGGAGCCGAGTCCCTTTTTGTCCCGCAGCTTCCGATGGTATTGAATCGCGAAACGGTGCGCCTCGTCCCGAAGCCTCATCAGGAGGTGCAGGCCGGGGTCGTTCTGATCAGGCACGATCATCCTGATTCCGTGCGTCGCGTCATGCGGGGCCTCGCCGAAGAAACCGTTTCCGTCTGCTCCCGGATTTGTTTCGATTGCGACCGGCAGACGGTTCGATTCGGGAACGAACAGTCTCTCGGGGGAGTGGGTCGCCTGGCCAGGAAGCCGGTCAAGCACGCGTGATTTGGCGATCCCGACCACCGGTATCTGAAGACCGATTTCGGTCAGGATGGCGCATGCGGTCGCCACCTGCGACGCGCCGCCGTCCAGCATGATCAGATCCGGTCCCGGTTGTTCATCGTCCAGCTTCGAAAGCCTTCTGGTCAGAACTTCCTTCATGAAACCGGTGTCGCCGCGACTCTGGACCCATTTCACCGAATAGGTCCGGTATGCATGCCGGTCGAGCCGGCCGGACGTCATCACGACCATGGAGCCGACAGGTTCGCTTCCCTGAAACTGGCTCATGTCGAAGCCTTCGATCCTGTGCAAAGGTCTGTCCAGTCCCAGCATCACCTGAATCGATTCAAGAGCCCTGGCTCTGGAACCCGCGCCCTGAAGCGCCTTTTTCAACGTCTCGACCGCGTTCTCGTTGGCAAGCCTGAGAGCATCGGCCTCGGGTCCGCGCCGTGGAGTCCTGATTCGTACCTGCTTCCCCGAGCGCGTGGACAGGAGCTCCGTGAGGGCCGACTGCTCGCCCGAGGCCGGCGCCATTCCATCCGGAACCAGGATCGATGCCGGAACCGGAGATCTTGAATAGTGCTGGGCCAGGACGCTTTCGACCAGGTCGTCCTCGGGCGCCACGACGTTTTCAAGTACCAGTCCGAGGCAATCCTTCAGGACTCCGGATTCGAATCGGAGCACCTGAAAGACGGTGACATCGCCATCGCGGGCGAAACCGATCGCGTCGACGTCCGAGGTCCCAGGCAGCACGACGGCCTGACGCGCGAGCGCCGCATCGACCGCGCGCATCTGGTCCCTGAGCCGGGCGGCCTCCTCGAAATCTTCGGCCTCGGCCGCAGCCTTCATCGATGCCATCAGCTTTTTCGTGAATTCCTGATAATGGCCTCTGAGGAACACCAGCGCGGCATCCAGCCTTTCCCGGTACTGCTCGCGAGTAACCATGCCGCAGCAGGGGCCGGCGCATCGCTTCATCTGCCATTCCAGACATGGCCGGCGCCTGCTTCTGAACTGTTGATCCCTGCATGTGCGCAGTCCGAAATTCCGGTTCACCAGCGACAGGGTTTCCCTGATCGATGACGCCGAGTGGGAAGGGCCGAAGTACTGTGCCCCATCGTCGGTTCGTCTGCGGGACAGCTCGACCCTGGGAAAGTCGGTGTCGGTCGCGACCTTCAGATACAGGTATGCCTTGTCATCCTTCAGGAGCACGTTGAACGGCGGCTTATGCTTCTTGATCAGCTCGTTTTCGAGGATCAGAGCCTCGCGTTCGTTTGCGGTGACGATCGTCTCGATCCTGCTCAGAACTCCCTTGAGGAGTTTGACGAAAGGTCGTGGATCGCCCGACTCGCGGAAGTACTGGCTAACCCGGGAATGCAGGTTCACGGCCTTGCCTACGTACACCACGCGGCCGCGCCGGTCTCGCATTACATAGACTCCGGGCCTTGGCGGGATGTCCGCCGTGAATTCCTGGATTTCCTGTCTGGTCCAGCCCATGGCGCTTGATCATACCCGGTTTGGTGTATGATCTGATTCCTTTCGTGTTCCTGCGGCATGGTGGCGGATGAATTCGGGCTCGAATAACGACAGGGGCAATGAGTTCTACGTGGTCGACCCGGTCACGGGCCGCCGCATCGGTTCGGACTCCGCGATGGTACGGCGGCACGGACGTCTGACCAGTTGGTTCGAGAGGGCCTTCTTCGCGCCGGTCAGTTTCGACGAATCAGGTGTCAAGGCCATCCGCGAGGCGTGCGAGACCGGCACTCCGGTCTATGTGATCAACGCGCACAGCAAGCTGGATTACCTCTACTTCAACTACGCTTTTGTCCGCTTCGGGCTTCCCCTGGTGTTCTTCGCCAACGAGATCTCGATGGTTCTGTTCCAGCCGGTCGGCAGGTTCTTCCGCCGTGTCTGGGCGGCCATCCGCGTCGGTCGCACGCGCCGTCCACCGGACATCGAGATGATGGAGTCGACCCTCAGGTCGGGTCGTCCGGCGCTCGTGTTCCTGAAGCGTCCCAGGGCGCTGACTCAGTGGGGCGCCGAATACCGGATCACCTATCTGCGCGATCTGGCCGAGATTCAATCCCGTCTGGCAAGGCCGATCATGTTGATCCCGCTGCTGCTGGTCTGGGAGCAGCAACCGGAGTCCTACCGGCGCAAGATACTCGATTTTGTTTTCGGGGACCCGCAGGCGCCAGGCGCCATCAGGAAGGTCGTATCGTTCATCTTGAACTTCAGACGCGCGCGCGCCCAGGTCGGCAAGCCGATCAACATCGCCGAATACATGTCGGGCGAGGATGCTTCCAACCCGGATGCGGTCGCAGCCAGATTGAAATTCGCCATCTCCGAGGAGTACCTGCGCGAGTCGAGGGCAATACGCGGCCCGGTTCTGAAGGGCAGGCGCGTCATGGTGGACGAGATCCTGCGCAACAGGGATTTCGTCGATTCCATCGCTGAAACCGGCGCCCTGTCGGGATTCGGAAGGGAAGCGTCGGTCAGAAAATCGCGCGTGTGGCTCAAGAAGATGGCCGCTGACTTCAGCCTCGGATGGCTCGAGGCGTTCGGGCTGGTACTCGGGCTGATCTTTCAGCGCAGATTCACCGGCATCTCGGTCGATCCTTCGGGGCTGGCGAAGATCAGGGAGGTCGGCAGGTCGGCACCAGTCGTTCTCGTTCCTTCGCGCCGGAGCATCTTTGACTATTTCATCTATTCGTTTGTGTTTTATACGAATGGACTTATCCCGCCGCACGTGGCCGTCCGGGAACAGCGGAAACTGAACCTGGTCAAGCCATTCATCAGGCGCAGCGGCGCGTTCTTCGTGCGCCCCAGGATCGGCGATAATCCGATGTACGAAAGGAGCCTGCGGCAATATGTGCGCAAGCTGATAAAGGAAGGATACTGGCTGGAATTCTTCCTTGAAGGCAGTCGCACCCGTTCCGGCAAGCTGCAGATCCCCCAGAGTGAAATCCTGTCGATGGTGGTATCGGCGGTCGCCTCCGGTGCGGCGCCGGACGCCTGGCTGGTGCCATGTTCAGTGACCTACGAGAGGATCGTCGAAGGAACGACGTTCGACCGCGAGCGCATGGGGAACGACAAGGGTGTTCAGCGGGTTTCGCTTGCGCACATTCTGAAAAGGGCGCGCGATCTTGGTTCCAGGTTCGGCAAGATGTACATGCAGTTCGGCGAACCTGTCAGCATCCGGGCATACCTGGACAGGAACGAGGTGGCGATCCCCCTTCAGGACCGGCAGACTGTTCCACCGGTCCTGATCAGGCGCCTGGCCTACATGTTGATGTCGGACATCAACGCCGGGCTTGTGGTGACCCCCCAGAACCTGGTGGCTTTCGTGCTGATGACCAGTTGCGGCCGCGGCATGCCCCGTCACGCGCTGGTGGAGCAGGTGGCCCAGGTGGCGTCAAGGATCTCTGCAAGGGGAGGCCTTCTGTCAGAGAGGTTGCGCGCGGCCATCACTCCGTTCGATGGCGGGCGCACGACAGGCGCCTGGAAAAACGTGTTCCTGGACTGGCGCGAGACAGGGGAGTTCGAAAGACCATCCCTGGACGACCGCGATGCGCGCAGGATCACGGCAATGGATGCCCTGGTCGAGGAAGTGCTGGGGCTGTATGTGCGCGAGAAGGCCGTCAGGATCAGCGGCGAGGGCTTCGAGTCGGTGATCTCGATCGTCGAGAAGAACCGTGTCTGGCTCGAGTACTACAAGAACGCCATCATTCATTTCTTCTTCCCCGAGGCGGTGGTCGCTACCGCGGCATCATCGCTCTCGGAGCGCGGTTACCTTGATGAGGCGGATCTTCATCGCCGTTCGATGGAGTTCCTTCAGATATTCAGGTTCGAGTTCGTATACGACAAGTGGGTTTCGATGGTCGGAACGAGGACGATGACGGTCGATCGCCTGGTTGAACAAGGCCTTCTGGTCCGTGACGGGAATCGCCTCAGGATCCCCTACGAGATGATCGACGAGATGAACTGGTACGTCAGCATCATGCGTCCATTCATCGATTCCTACAGGGTGTTGTCGTCCGTAGTGGTCAAGTCGCCGTCCTCCGGCGATCGCGAGACGATCATCGCCGAAGCGATGAAGGTTGGACGCAAGGCGTGGGAGATCGGCGAGGTCGACAAGATCGAATCGGTTTCTCCGATCATCTTCAAGAACGCATGGCGGCTGCTGGTTGACGAGGTCTCGGTCGGACGTCAGCCCGATATCAAGGCCGCTGCGGTCGACATCTTCGACAAGTTGCCCCGCCTGCGTTGAGTGAAACAGGCCCGCGTTCCGGGGGACGCGACAGCGGAGACAGTTGAATGGATCGGCGAACTGGCTGGATAGCCCCCGCGACTTTCCTGTTTGCGGCCGTTCTCTGGGTCCAGCCTTCCACCGCATCGTCCGAGACGGTCGAACTTGCCACCTACGCCGGCACTGTTCCAGGTTTTTCCAGGGCGTTGCAAATCGGGCGGTCAGGCAACGTCGACGAGGCGGCCCGCCTGCTCGACTCTCTGAGACAGAAGGACCCGGACGATTCGGACAGACTTGTCCCAGGCGGCGTGGTGGATTTCGTCCTCGCCGGGATGTACGAGCGCGTCGGACGCCTTGAACCTGCCCTGGAAAGGTACAGAGCGGCCGCGGCTTCCCCTCTCGGCGACCTCGCTTCATGGAAGATCGGGCGTTTGCTCGAAAAGGCCGGTAAAACCGCTGGAGCCCGAACGGCCTTTGGCAGCGTGTCCACGGCCTCGTCCATGTGGATTCCGTCCCGGCTGGCGCTGGCTGAAAGCCTCGTCCGCGAGGGACGTCCGTCCGCCGCGGTCACGGTCCTTCGTGCCGTTCTTCAGACCGGTTTGTCTGGCCGTCCGCTCCACGACGTGTTGATGGCGTTCGCCAGGGCGACTCTATCTTCGGGAGATCCCGAAAACGCCACGGAAGTGGCGCGAAGAGCATATTTCGATTGTCCGGATGGCGTCTGCATGCGTCAGGCCTCCTCGTTTCTGGCCTCCCTCGGCAGATGGCCGGATCCCGCCCTGGAATACCTGCGTCGTCTGGATCGCGCCAACCTGCGTGAGCTGAAGAAGCTGGATTTGGCGGCCAGAAAGCGCCCGACCGCGCTCGCCCGGCATGACGCGGCCCTGCCGCTTGTGACACGCGCCACTTTCCTGATCGAGTCCGGTCGCGAGGACGCGGCACTGCAGCTGCTCGCCAGGGCCGAGGGAAAGGCGACGCACCGGGATGTCCGTGCGTGCATTCTGGTTCTGAAGGCCAACGCACTGCTGGAATCTGGAGATGACTCCGGGGCCGCCGACGCGTGGTCCGAAGTCGTCCGTTTGTATCCCGCCAGTCCGTTCGCGATCAGGGCTGGTCACGCGGCCTTTCGTGCATTCGTCAGATCCGGCGAACACGCGTCGGCGATATCGATCCTCGGGCTGCTCGAGGAGCTTGCGCCTGATGCCGGCTCGTCACTCGAACTGCTATGGGAGCGTGCTCTTGCGGCGATGATCGAAGGTCGAAAGCCGGAGGCGCTCGAGGATCTCGAGGCGATTCTGTCCGCGGTCGATCACGGCGAGGGCGTACTGTTCGGCGACGGTGAACGGGCCCGGTATTTCCGCGGGGTCCTGCTGTTTGAGCTCGGGCGGAAGGACGAGGCCCGGCGTGATCTTGAGAGGGTCGCGCGTTCGTCCGCCTTTTCATGGTTCGGGGTGCTTGCCGCTTCCCGCCTTGACTACTGGTTTGGCTGCCAGCCTTCGCCCACCGCGGTTCAGGACCCTGGAACCGCGCTTTTCGACGGCGCGCTTGCCAGATCGAGGAACCCGGTCGAGTTGAACGCCATCAAGGGGCTGAGGGTGAGTGAACGGGGGGTGGCTCCGGTGCTGCTGCTCAGAATGGGCGACCGGGCCGCTGCTCTCGAGGAGCTGTCGATTCGCGCGGCCAGGGGCTATCTATCCGAAGATGACCTGATGATCCCGGCGCTGATTCGCGCGTCATCACCCGATTCCCTGAAGGCCACCGGAGCTGCCGCGTGGATTCGCGGAGAATTCGACTCCGCGCGTGCCGCGGTTTTCGAGGCGGCATATCCGCGTCCCTGGTCAAAAGCGGTTGCGTCAGGCTCCGAGGCGTTCGATGTGGATCCCGCGCTGATCTACGGGCTGATGCGCGTCGAGAGCCATTATCAACCCCGGGCGAGGTCGCCGGCCGGGGCGTTTGGACTGATGCAGCTGATGAAGGGCACCGCGTCCTCGATATCCTCCAAGGTTCTGAAACCGAAGGGTATCAATGCGTCCAGGTCGACGCCTTCCGGCAACGTGATGATAGGGTCCGCTCTGCTCGACAGTCTGATCGGACATTTCGAAGGATACCTTCCACTGGTGCTTGCCTCGTATCACGCCGGATCGGGCTCGGGCCGCCGGTTCCTGCGTACACTCGGATATCTGCCGACCGACCTTTTCGTTGAAGCGCTCCCGTTCGGCAGAACCAGGGATTATGTCAAGCGGGTGACCGGTTATGTCGCCGGATATCGCTATCTGTATGGCAACGGGCTGCCCCTCAGGATTGCGTTGTCGGCCCCGGACAGGACGGGACCCTGGATCGATGTCAGGTCGGCCCAGCGTCCGACCCCCCGGGCGGATGCGCCAGTTCTGGAGTCCGCCTGCCCCGTATCAACGGTAGCAGCAGGATTGCGGCTCCGAAGAGAACTTGAGCCACCCCGATGAGCTGTGCGTCCCGCAGTCCAAGGAACCTTTCGGGCCGCATCTCGTCCATCCGGATGAACTCGATAAAGAATCTGAGCACGCCCGAGGCGGCGCAGTAGAACGCGAACAGCGAACCGGGCCGTTTCAGGCGGGTTCGCAGCGCCCACAGCGCGGCGAACAGGATGAAACCGGTCAGTGCCTCGTAGATCGGAGTGGGGTGCACCGGGAACCACAGCGGGTCCACCGCATCGCCGGGACACACCGGGAACTGAACCCCGTCCCAGTAGCAGGGCGATGGCACGATGCCACGCTGATAGGTTACGCAGATGGCGCTGTCGATGTTTTCCGGAACGCACGGCGTGCCGTAACACCCGTCACCCGAAAGATGGCATCCGATACGTCCGAACGCATATCCCTGGGCGAGCATCGGAGCGAGCAGGTCGGCCATCGCCGGAATGCTCAGACGTCGCGTTTTGAACCATACGATCACCGCGGTACAACCGACGATCAGACCGCCGTACCAGGTGAGACCCGAGTTCCAGAGCAGATATTCCAGCTTGATCTCCGGCGCCTCGAAGAACAGGAAAAACAGCTTCGCGCCAATCACGCCGAACACGACCGCCAGAACGAGCGTTACGTCGGCCACAACCGCCGGCTGCATTCCGCCCAGGAGGTCTTCCCGGCGTTTCAGTTCGTGCAGGAACAGCAGGTATGCGGCCAGGAAGCCGACGAATGCCATCAGTCCGTATGTGCCAATCCTGAAGGGGTCTTCGATAATCCAGGGATACATCTTTTTCCTGAGGGCCGGCGAGCCGCGGGCCGTCGCCGCGGTGTCAGTCCTGGTCGCAAAGACCCAGTCTGTGGTTTCTTTCCTGGATGGTGGTCGCCACCATGTCCTTTCCGCCGACCAGCGAGCCGCACACGGGGAAGGCCCGGCGCACGAAGCCCGACATGAGGCCGGTCAACTGTCGGATATCCCACTGCGCGTGAGCATCCTCGCGCAATCGGCTGAGGTGGTAGAACTCCCGCAGGTTAACCGTCATGACGCAGCGCCGCCGGTTCGCGTTGATCAGTGCGTACCCCGAAACGGGGTCCTCATGACCACCAAGAACCTGAGTCATGCGCTGCGCGTCCTCGGCAGCCGAGACCATCACAGACTCCAGCCCGGCTCGCGAGATCGATGGCGGAACGGTGATGCCCAGGGCCGGGTCATAGGGCTGAGTCGTGAGGCTGGCCATCCTGTGCCTTTTGAACTGACCGAACGCGGCCGCGGACATGATCAGTTCGAAGGTCATTCCAGCATGTTCGAATTCCCTGGGAAGCGGGTCGTGGATGGTCATGCCTTCGGTCACGGCTTCGAAGACCTGCATCCTTTCCGCCGTGGACAACTCGCGGACCCACTCGATGGCCGGTCCCAGGCCACGGTTCATTACGCCTTGAAGCAGTGTCGCCAGGATGAAGGTGTCACCTTCCGGGTCGCATCCGATCATGCGCACCGTCACGTCCGGGCCCGTTTCGGTCGGACCACTGGACTGCGGCCGTCCTGGAAGCCGGCGTCCAACCTCGATCGCGCGCTGGTAGCGGTGCATGTCGTAGTGTCCAGGTTCGACGTACCTGAGCAGGGACGGTGTCACCGGCGATGCGACCCGGTAGAACTCGGCCGCGAGGCCGGCGACCTCACGAAGCGGATGCGACGCCAGGCGCTTGATAAGGTGTTCGAGCGACCGGGCGTTGACCGTCATGCCAAGCTGGCCCGGCACGGCAAGAGGCAGGACGTAGCGGGCATCCTCGCCGGCCAGCCTGGGGTCCATGCCGGAACTGACCAGACCGTCCAGCAGTCTGCGATAACGGTCGAAGGAGCGGTGGATGTAAGCACTGAACGCGTCCGACAGGCCGCGTTGTTCGATCTCCGATGCGACGACGACTTCCTCGTCAAGCTTGATGTAGCGCTGCGACTTTTCGGTGTATGAGGCGAGCCGGTGCGTTTCAAGCGTTTCGATGGCCAGACGGGACACGCCAATCACGTCGAAGTTGAAAACCGCGTGTTCCGCGACGGAGTGATGCCCCATTCCGAACACGATCGTCTCGTTCGACGCTCTGGAACGGGATACCTCGGACCTGGCGCGCCGGCGGAGTTCGCCGACACCGGTGGGATCCCTCGAGATTCGTGCGTAGGCAGCAGAAATCGTCTCTGGGGTCAGGTCTTCGGGAACCGGCATTCCAGCCTTGATTTCGCCGAGGATTTCAGCGTCGATGTTGAACCCCGCAAGAGTGATCTTCGCCATTGTTTCTTCCTGCACAGTACGAGAACGTTAAAAGAATTCACGCCCGGTGAAGTGGCCGGAAACGCAAATATTGCACGAGCGGCAGGCACGGTCAAACGACGCGGAATCAAAGTTGTTCAAAGGTGGTATATTCGCGCGCAGACTGCGGCGCCGGTGCGTCGCGCGTCCGTCCCGGGTTCATCCGGAACGTCGCCAACCCGGCCGCCACCATTACGAGGCCACCTGCCGGATTTCGGAGACGATTCCAAAGGTTCTCGTTGAGGATGTCCCATGAGAAAGGTCAGCGTCGATTCATCCGAACTGGTTCCCTGGGAGCTCGTCAAGAGCGAGTCCTTCGCGAAGCTCAGGGTCTACGAGGTCGTTCACGAGGAGCGCCGCAACCCGCGTGACGGGCGTCAGCACTCCTTCTGCGTGCAGCGCAGCCGGGACTGGGTCACCGTGATTCCGGTTACGGTCGACAACGAGATCGTCCTGGTAAGGCAGTTCAGGCCGGGTACCGGTGACGTGACCTGGGAGTTTCCCGGCGGTGTCGTGGAGAGCGGCGAGCCTCCACTTTCGGCCGTGGTGCGCGAACTCGAGGAGGAATCCGGTTTCAAGCCCGGTGAAGTCATGAAGGTCGCGACGTTGCGCCCCAATCCCGCGTTGATCGGAAACGCCATGCATGTGTTTCTTGCAACAGGGTGCAGTCCGGAAGGTACCAGGAATTTTGACGATTCCGAGGATCTGGACACCTGGGCCGCGACACCGGCCGAGGTCGATCGAATGGTCGACGAAGGTACGATGGATCACGCGTTGATGGTGGCGGCCTGGCTTTCCGCAAGACGGCGGCTGCTGGTTTAGGACTCACCGGCCGGCCGATCCCAGGAAGACGCCTCCCGGCGCACGGATGATGAGACCGGCAATTTCCAGTTCCAGCAGTGCCGACTGGACCGCCGACGCCGTCGCCGATGTTGCCTCGCAGATATCTGAAACGTTCATGCCAGCCCTTTCACCGCCCTCATGAATCAATTCCAGTATTTTTGATGCCAGCGGTGACTGCCGGTAGCTGACCGCCCTGCGTGGTGGCGGTCTGAGCATCTGTCCCCATCCCGGCACGCGCGGTGCGGTTTCCAGAAATGAGCCGTCCAGATCGAGACCGGAAAGGGCGGGGACGACTCGAAGATCCGACGGCCGGCACAGCGGCCTGGCACCGAGGGACAGCAGGGCGTTCGAACCGCTTGACGCGCTCCACTGAATATCGGCCGGGACCGCGAACAGTGGCGTTCCAGCGTTCAGGGCGTGTCTTGCCGTTATCAGAGCCCCGGAGCCAAAGCTACCCTGGATAACGATGACCGCGTCGGAAATGGCCGCGACAATACGGTTCCGCTCGGGGAACGTCCATGTGGAAGCCGCCTGTTCCGGTGCGTACTCCGAGAGCAGGCATCCGCCCTTCGTGGTCGCGATCCTCGAGAAAAGTTCCTTGTTCTCTGGTGGGAACGGCCGGTCGAAGCCGCAGCCCAGGACACAGATCGTGCTGCTTCCGGCGTCAAGCGCCTCCTGGTGGGCGATCGTGTCGACTCCGGCGGCACCTCCGCTTACCACCGTGACTCCGGCCATGCCGAGTCTGGACGATACGGCAGCCGCGACGATCGACCCGTAGTCGTCAGGTCTGCGTGGACCGACAACTGCGACCTTCGGCGTTCCCGGTTCCAGGTCTCCGTGGACCAGAAGGACCCGCAGGGCAAAGCGCTCGAGACGATTGGACAGCGGCCCACGGTCGCATAACCAGTAGCGGTAGCCGCCGGCCGTCATAGCGTCCCGTTCACGGCGCATCAGGACATCGATGTCCCATGCCGGTCTTTCACCGCGGCCGCAGAACGCCTTGCGAAGCGCCACGCATTCCGGGTCGTCCGGGGGTCTGATGTCGAAAGGTTCCGAAAGGATTGTCTGCATGCGCGCTCCGTTGGAAGGCGTTTCGATCCATGCCTTTTTGTCGCACGGGGCTCGTCCAGGTTTCAGGCTATTTATTCCTCTAATGTCGTTGTGTGTTTTGCTGTTGATATGGTACTATCCCACCCTGAGTATTCTCCGGGAGTGTCTGATGAGGCCGGGATTAATAATTGTCTCCTGTGCGATATTGATTGCTTTCGCCGCCTGCAACGAGGTTCCTGTCAGGAATCTCAATAACTCGTATTCGATACAGATGCAGGCACTGCGTGACAAGGGAACGCCGGCGAAGATCGATATTTTGTGGGTTGTCGACGATTCCAGCTCGATGTGTCAGGAGCAGCAGAACCTGGCATCCAGCTTCAAGACGTTTCTGGACGTGTTTCAGAACTACACCGCGATCGACATGAGGCTGGCGGTCACCACGACAAATGTCTGCCCGCAGGGAACCCGCGGCGGCGTGCGCGGCAAGTTCCTGTATCAGCCTGCCACGACTCTATCCGCCGAATGCCTGGAACGGCGTCAGTTCCCGTGTGTTGCCGTTTCCGAGGGTCAGACGGATCTGTGCTCCAGGATGGACGATGTCGAGAACCCGGAGAAATGGGGGTGTGAACCTGGTCCGACCGGTTCCGCCTACGTCTGCGACGTTCCACCCGAGGTCGGTATCAACGACAAGTACGAGGGCGACGTTCTGTTCGCCTACAGCTCACGATGCCGTTACAAGTGCAATCCTAACGTCAAGTCGACCGAGTGCGCTGAAGTATTCGGAATGCCCGAGCCGTGCGCCGAGGGCGGCGCCGTTTGTGATGGCAGCTGCAACTTTTCGAGCTGCATGGCCGAGGGCGCTTTCGACGGCTTCAACGATTGTCCTGCCAGGTGCCGCGGCCGCGAGTGCGTCGAGGTCTGCGCGGAGCTGACCGGCTACCAGGCGGACTGTGAGAACAGGTGCGCCGCCAGCGGCGCCGACTGCCTGTCGGTCTGCAACACCGTTGAAAAGGAACCGATGTGCGACACGGTGTGCGACGTGGATGCAAGCTGCGGCGAAATGTGTCTTAACTACTTCGGCGAGACCGAGGAAGCTGCGTGCGCGCAGATGTGCAACGCCACCAGCGCGGCAGAGTGTGTGTCGATCTGTGATGCCGACACCAACGGCGGCGAGTTCCTCTGCACCGTGGTGTGCGCGCCTGCGTATTCGTGTCAGAACCAGTGCATCGCCCAGTTCGGCGATTCCGCTTACCGCTGTCAGAGCCCCGGCGGCGATGATGAAAAGGCTGGCTGCGTCCTGCCGCCGGTCACTACGTACTGTCCGGGTTACAAAGGTAAAGACAAGAACAACAATGCCATCTGGGCCGGTCCGACGGTTCTGGATCGCACGGTCGCCGACTACTATGCCGTTGAATGGATCAAGGGCAACTGGATTGCCCCGCCAGACTGGGACCAGAAATGGAAGGACCTCCCGACCGATTCCTCGGACGAATCTGTCGAGGCGCGCAGGATCCTGACGGACAAGGTGTTCGAACACCTGTTCACCTGCATGGCCACGGTCGGAACCGGCCAGGATCAGTACATCTGCGCGATGCAGGAACAAGGCCTCAGGGCCGCGTGGATGGCCCTTGACGTCGAAGGCGAGAACGCCGAACAGGCCAGAAACTTCCTGCGCGATGATGCCTATCTGCTGATCGTCGTGGTCTCCGACGAGGACGACTGCTCCGCCCCCGAATTCTTCGACGAGGGGACCGGCAAATGGGACTCCTACTATGAGAGCTTCAGCGGTTCGGCCGCCGAACAGGCCATATACAACAAGCCGTGTTCGTGCGCCCGCGACGAGAACGGCTGCCTGGCAAACGGCGAGTGCGACTACTCGAAGTGCCTTACGAACGGTAATTTTGACAGGCACAAGTGTCAGCTCTACTCGCCCTCTTCGATGGTCAACAAGCTTCGTTCGCTGAAATCCGATCCGGCCCAGGTCGTGTTCGCGTCGATCGCGGGCGACGCGATCCCTGGATCAGAGACCTCTCCGGTCAGTGACGTGGATCTGATACACGAAAGGTTCTACGAATGTCGCTGCGGCAATACGTCCAGCCTGGCGTCCAGTTACAACTACATCTGCGCGTCCAACTTTGGAAAGGCCGAGTGGGGCAAGCGTTACGCCGAAGTGACCGATGCGTTCGGCACTCAGTACGGCCAGTTCTCGAACATCTGTTCCGACGAGGGCGTCGGTCCTTCGCTGAAGCGTATCGCCGAACTGGTCGTTCCGCTGCTGGCCCAGGTCTGCCTGCCGCGTCCTCTCGAATGGTCCTGCCAGGGTCAGTGCGAGGCGATCTTCGTGGACAGTTCCAGTTGTGCCGAGGTCTGCGCCGCCGAAAATTGTCTTGAACAGTGCGACCAGACCTTCCAGGGCAAGCCGGGTTGCGCCGAGGTCTGCAGGGCGTCCGAGTTCATCGAGATCTATCAGTACGACCGTGACGGCAATTGCGCCAGGCCGCTTGTGGACGGCAAGTGTCAGCCGCTCAAGATGATCACCGAGGAGAACCCGAACGGTGACTTCAGGCTGGTGAAGAACGCTCCCGCGTGTCCGACGTTCGACGCGACCATGGGCGAGCGTCCTGAAAACGCGATCCAGTTCAAGGAACCGCTCGGCTACACGGACAAGCTCGAGATCGTTTACAGCGCCTTCGGAGACTTCTGTTTCGATCGCTGCTACCGTTTCTTCAATCAGGCCGGCGACGACAAGTTCTGCATGGACATCTGCGGCGACGAGACCGAAGTCTGCGTCGACAAGTGCCTGAAGAGCGACCAGCCCCGTTATTGTTCGTATGTCTGCAACGTCAGCGTCGACGATTGCCTCTCGATCTGCCAGGCGAATGAGCTGTCCGACTGCACCAGCAAGTGCGAACTGCCCTGACCTGTCCATTCTCTCAGTTTGGCGCGCGTCCCCCACAGGTAATAGAATGACGTGTCCGGTTTCGACCGGGATTGCGATGTTGCCGTATTGCAGGAAAAGAACCATGAAACGATATTTTTTGTCGGCGGTCTTCGCGGTCTGCGTCTGCTGGCCTCTGTCAGGTCAGGCCCAGGAAGCCCCGGCCCCGGTCGGCGGTCTGTTCGACTCGATACATGTTGTGGTTGGGCCGTCGGGAAGCGAACTTCAGGCGATAGCCGTTCAGTCCGTCGGATGTCCGCAATCTGGCGACGGTTGTGCAAGGGTCGTGTCGACGGTCAGCAGGGACCTCGAACTCTCCGGTTTCTTCAAGGTGCTCGATCCGGATTCGTTCATCGCCGACAAATCCCGCGAGACCCTTGCAGCGACGAACTGGCCCGACTGGATGAACGTGGGCGCGTCGTGGCTGGTGAAGTTCTCGGTTTCGGGTAGCGGGGCCTCGGCCGGTGTCGAGTTCCGACTGTACGACGTCAACGGGAAGGCACAGCGAACAGTCAAGGCGCAGTCCTTTCCCGGCGTCGGAGTCAACGGCCTGCGCGCGGCGGCTCACAAGTTCGTCAACGCGGTCATCCTGGAGATCACCGGTCAACCAGGCATTTTCGGCTCCAGGATCGTGGTTTCGCTGAAGAAGGACAAGGACACTCGCGACATCATCACGATGGAGATGGACGGCTCGGGTCGCGACACCGTCATCTCGAACGGGTCGGCCAACATGTTTCCGAAATGGACCAGGGGCGGAAAGCTGATATATACGTCATTCGAATCCGGACTTCCCCAGGTCTATCTGGGAGGCAAGAGGCTGACCGACGACGGATATGAATACCGTTCGGCCGAGATGTCCCCGGACGGCTCCCGGATAGTGGCGTCCGTTGACATGGGGGAGCAGTCCGACCTGGTTCTGATCGATCCGAAGACGGGGAAGATCGTCCAGAACCTGACCGAAACCGAGTGGGACGAGGTGTCTCCGACATGGTCCAACGGCGGCAACATGATCGCCTTTGTGTCATCGAAGAACGGCAACCCCCAGATATTCATAATGAACGCTGATGGCTCTGGTGTCAGACGACTGACGATGGCCGGGAACTACAACACCCAGCCCCGCTTCGGACCTGGCAACAAGGTCGTGTTCTCCGGCATGGATGGATTCCGTTCGGACCTGTTCTTTGTGGACATGGAGGGAAACATCTCGCGGCTGACCCAGAACCAGGGCAACAACAAGGATGGCGCGTGGTCCCCGGATGGCAGGTACCTTGTGTTCCTGTCGGACAGGACAGGGGACTGGAAAGTGTGGATAATGACGGCAGATGGCAGGTGGCAGTTCCCGATAACGGGCGATTCGGGGCGTTTCGGCACCCCGGACTGGCG
>CAZNJW010000010.1:0-16423 GCA_964573455.1 uncultured Anaeromyxobacteraceae bacterium
CCGCTGGGCAGCCAGACGCGCGGCAAGAGTGTCGAGCGAAAGGTCGACCGGTTCCGTGCCGGCCTGCTCCGACCATGTCGCCGCCGCGGATACCACGGACATGAACGAGTCCTTCCATTCGAGCACAGGCCTCAGAGCGACAGCGACGCCGCTGGCCTTCACATGAACCAGTTCAAGTGGTGTCAGGCGGCCGATAATGGCCGACAACGGGGAGCCTGGACGCGGATCGGCGCTCATCACGACCGGCAGGTCGAAAAGCCTGGGACCGAGAGCGGCCTGAAGCCTTGCCGCGACCTTTCTCCAGGCCTCCGCATGGCTTCCACCGCGTGAAATGCCGTCGCTGATCCAGCGGGATATTCTGGAGAGATTGGCCGGAAACAGCGTCTGCGTAATATCTCGCGTGGGCGGGCTTGGCCATCCGGGCAGATCTTCCTGGAACACGCGTCCCCTCTCGGTGGAAGGAGCCCTGGCTGCCTTGATCAACGCTTCCGAAAGCAATGGCGCAAGACAAAGGCGCAAAGCCGGCGCGAGTTCGGAGGTTCCGATGTCCGCAGTCTCAACCAGCAGCTGCAAATCCCTCTTACCCGGCTCGCTCCACGCAGTCAGCAGCAGAAGCACCAACCTGAAGTTTTCGTCCGTGTCCTTTTCCGCCGCCATGACCATCCTGGAGATGATGTCCACGACCAGCTTGTCGTTCGTGAGACCCTGTGGCGCCTCAAAGACATTGGCAGCGCCTGGTACGACGCCGTTAACCCACAACCCCACATATTCGAGTCCGTGCCTGGTCCACAGTCTGGCTCCATCCTGACCGTGCTCGGGCCACGTCTTTATCAGCGTCAGGATCGAGGCCATGTACTCATCTGACCCGGGATCCTTTTGCAGACCTTCCAGCATGCGTTCCCAGGAAATGTTCTCGAATCTGAAGCGTTCACTCTTCGAACAGCCGGCCGTGACCAGCATGATAAGCAACGGAACGGCGGCTATGAATCTGATTTGAGCTTTTGACAATCGGTACCTCTCGATGCCGGGTTGCGGCAGGATTATATCCCCTCGACGAACAGTCAGTCCACCACGCTTATGTCGCCGAAGCATCCCGACCTGCTTCTAGCTGAGTCAATACGAAAAGCTCATTCCGGACAACTGACGCGGGTAACGGGCGGAACAACGACAGGGCCTAGAAATCCATGATCTCTTTTTCTTTTTTCACGGCGATCTCGTCGATCATCTTCACGTACTTCTCGGTCTCCTTGTCCACCTTCTCCTGAGCGCGCTTCTTCTCGTCCTCTGGAAGATTCTCGACCTTATCCAACTCGACGCGACCATCACGTCTGGCGTTGCGGACAGAAATCTTGGTCTCCTCGCTCATCTTCTTGATCTGCTTAACCAGTTCCTTGCGACGTTCGGTCGTCAAAGGCGGGATCGGAAGCCTGACTACATCGCCGTCGTTCGACGGGGACAGACCAAGATCGGCGTTGATGACGGCCTTCTCGATATACGAAATCAGCTTCTTATCCCACGGTTTCACCACGATCATCCTGGGGTCTGGAACCGACAGGGCCGCAACCTGAGACAACGGCGTGGGAACGCCGTAGTACTCTACTTTCAGCCCCTCAAGAAGCGCGAGGTTGGCGCGACCGGTGCGGACGCGCGACAGATCCCTTTCAAAATTGGCGATTGCAGAAGCAAAAGCGTTATCCAGGTTTTCGAACACCTTCCGTGTCATGACGCCCTCCCGTTCGTGACCATTGTTCCAACGCTGTCGTCCATCACCGCCCGGACGAGATTTCCCGGTTCGAGAATCGAGAAGACGAGCAGCATCAATCCGTTCTCCCGGCACAATGCGGCGGCGGTCATGTCCAGCACGCCGAGGCCCCTGTCCAGGACTTCATCGAACGATAATTTATCATACCTGACGGCGTCAACATCGCGCGTCGGATCAGCGGAATAGACACCATCGACCTTGGTTGCCTTCATCAGGACATCGCACCCGGTCTCGAGCGCGCGGAGCGCCGCTCCCGTATCGGTCGAGAAATACGGATGCCCGGTTCCCGCGCAGAAGATGACAACGTGTCCGGCTTCCATCTCGGCGCAGGCGTCGGCGCGCACGAACGTCCTGGCCACCCTGGGCATTTCGATTGCGGACATCACCACCGCCGGCCTGCCTGCCTTGTCCAGGGCGTCCTTAAAGATCAGCGCGTTCATAACGGTCGCGAGCATCCCGACCTGATCCGCCGTCGGACGATCGAAATTCCTTCCCAGGTCAGAGACCCCGCGAAACAGGTTGCCCCCGCCAATCACCATCCCGACCTGAACACCGGCTGCACAGACTTGCGCCACCTCGGACGCGATCCTGGACACTGTCGCCGGATCGAATCCCATCGGCCGACCACCCTGCAGCACCTCGCCCGACAGCTTGAGCAGCACCCTCGAAAATCGTGGGTGTACAACCGTTCCGGTCTTGCCTGAATTCACGAGACGACCTCCGGAATTGACTACTGAACCTGGGGGATTATAACCGGGAAACGCTGATACGGCCTAGAGGCCTTCACCAAGTTCGTAGCGGGCGAAGCGACGCACGCGCATATTTTCGCCGCAGCGGCCCACGACCTCGGTCATTACGTCCTTGACCTTCTTTGAGTTGTCGCGGATGTATTCCTGCTCGAGCAGGCAGACTTCGGTGTACCACTTCGCCATCTTGCCCTCGACGATCTTGGCCTTAACTTCGTCAGGCTTCTTCACGTCGGCCATCTGAGCCAGGAATATTTCCTTCTGCTTGGCGATCTCTTCCGCGGGCACGTCCTCGGGCTTCACCCACTTCGGATTCATCGACGCGATCTGCAGGCAGATTTCCTTGACGAAGGACTGGAAATCGTCGGAGCGAGCCACGAAGTCGGTCTCGCTGTTGACCTCGACGAGAACACCGATGCGGCCGTCGCCGTGGATGTACGACGCCACCTTTCCGTCCTTGGCCTCGCGGTTCATCTTCTTGACCGCCACGGCCGCGTTGCGCTTGCGGAGATACTCCACCGCGCCGTCCAGGTTGCCCTCGGACGCCTCAAGGGCATTCTTGCAATCGAGGATGCCGGCACCGGTCATCTCGCGGAGTTCCTTCACCATCTTGCTGTCAACTGCCATTTGAACGACCTCCTGTTGAAACTTCGATTATCTGGTAGCCGGACTATTCGTCGGCGGGCTCTTCATTCGACTCGGCATCCTCGCCCTTATGGCCACGGATGACGACAACCGGACCCTCTTCACCGGAACCGGCCGCAGCGGCGCCCCATTCCTGGGACGAATTCCTGCGATGCTGGCCGCCCTCGATGCACGCGTCGGCGAACGACTTCATGATCAACTTGATCGACCTGATTGCATCGTCGTTTCCAGGGATCACGTAGGTCACGTAATCAGGATCGCAGTTCGTGTCGACGAGCGCGACAACCGGGATACCGATCCTGTTCGCCTCACGGATTGCGATCTTCTCGCGGTTGGGATCGAACACGACCATCGCACCAGGAGCATTCCTGAGCTGACGCAGGCCGCGGAGGTTCTTCAACATCCTGACCTGTTCCTTCTCGAGGCGGACGACCTCTTTCTTCTGGAGACGCTCGACCGAACCTTCGGCCAGCAGCGCGTCGATCTCATCGATGCGATCCAGCGACTTGCGCAGGGTGACGAAGTTGGTCAGGGTGCCGCCGAGCCAGCGGTTCGTGACGTACGGCATGCGGCAGCGCTTTGATTCTTCCTCGATCACAGACTGGGCCTGGGGCTTCGTACCGACAAACATCACTGTCTCGCCGTCAGCGGCCACACGGCTGAGAAAATTCAGTGCGTCGTTCAGCAGGCGCGCGGTCTGCTGCAGGTCGATGATGTGGACGCCGTTCCTGGCCCCGAAGATGTAGCTCTTCATCTTGGGATTCCAGCGGTTTGTCCTGTGTCCGAAGTGAACGCCGGCCTCGAGCAGAGATCTGATAGAAACCTTGGGCATCTGAACCTCCGTTAAACCTCCATTCCAGCGACGGCGCCCGACCGGGACACCACGAAGGCTGCCGGAATGTGCGAATTAGCCCCCGGCACCATGCCAGAGGGGGCGTTTTTGTACCACCTTGGATACAGAAAATCAAGAACTTCCGTCACAAATAGAGTTCCCTGATGCGCTTCAATATCCTGGCGGGTTCGGGAAATGTCTTGATGGTGGTCATCAGCCGCTGACGTATTCCGCTCTGGCGCTTGTCTGCCTCCCTGGCGAAGGCATCCCTGCCCTGCGCGGAAAGGCCCTGCCAGATCTGGCTCCGAAGCGCCCTGGCGTCCATCAGCCTCTCGCGGTTGTCTTCCATGTAACGATCGAGATCGGCACAGACCGCGTCGGTGTCGCCTGGATGGGCCGCAAGTATCGATATGACGGCTTGAAGATGAACATCCTGCTCGTCGAAAAAGGCTTCATGCCTGGAGGCGCATGCAGTTACACCCGAAAGCACGAACAACGACATAAGGATGAGGAGTGCGAAAGGGGGGACTTGAACCCCCACAGCCTTGCGACTACTAGAACCTGAATCTAGCGCGTCTGCCAATTCCGCCACTTTCGCAGCAATCAAAGCGGGAGAAATTCTATTAGCGAGTTCTGGCATTGTCAAGACCTGCGTTTCGCCGATATTCGACGTTCATGCCGGAGCACCCAAGGGCAAGCCTCGACGCGGCGAACAGCAGCGTCGACATTCGGTTCAACACTGGAAGCGCCCCGGACGAATCGTCGTTTCCGCCGTCGGACATCATCGCGGCCGCACGCCTTTCGGCACGCCTGCAGACGGCCCTCGCGACGTGCAGGGACGCCTCCACGCGCGAGGTCCCGGGCACCACGAAACTGTTGATCGGGCCTGCCATCCCCTCGATCTGAACGGTCAACTCGTCAATCCGGCTACCGACGTCGCGGATGCTCCCATCGCTGGGGCATGAGCCTGCAAGCGAGCCCGCTATCAGCCAGCAGGCCTCCTGCATCGTCGCGAGCGAAGTGGCTATCAGATCTTTTGCGGCACCGGACGGAAGCGCCTGCCCCGCCTCGACACGCGCCATCCCAAGAAAGCAGTCGAGTTCGTCCACAGCACCATAGGCCTCGACCCGGACGGAATCCTTCGACACTCGGGTTCCATCGGCCAGCGACGTCATTCCCGTGTCTCCGCCGTGGGCACGATGGCCATCCATCACTCCTGACCCCTCTCTCCGTTCTTCCTGACCGTTTCACGTCGCGAGAATCCGCATCCCTCGCGCTGACACATCAAGGTCTTGGTGTTCCTGAAGGACTTGGTAAACAGCGTCGGCGCCCCGCAGGACGGGCAGGCCTCCTCGAGCGGTTCGTGACTGGTGATGAACCGGCAGGCAGGATAGGCATTGCAGGACCAGAACTTACGGCCTTTCTTGGACATCCTTTCGACAAGCTGTCCCGAACAGCCCTGAACCGGACACTTCTCACCGCGGGAGAAAGGTCGGGTGAACTTGCATTCGGGATAACGACTGCACGCAAGAAACTTTCCGAATCGACCGGATCGGATCTGAAGCGGAGCATTGCACGTCGGACATTCGCCGACGTCCTCGACCGCCTTCACCACGACCTTTCCCTTTTGATCTCGTTCGAACTCCCTTGTGACCCGACACTCGGGGAATCCCGAACAACCGAGAAACGCGCCGTTCTTACCGATCCGTATCAACAGTTCCTTACCGCAGTCCGGACAGAACGTCCCCGATGGTATCGCATCGACTTTGACGGACTGCATGCGTTCGCGGGCCTGTTCCAGCGTCTTCTGGAGTTCATCCCAGAACTTGCCGAGCAGGGCGACCCTCTCGAGACGCCCCTCCTCGATCGAGTCCAGGTCCTGTTCCAGCTTTGCGGTAAAGTCGTAATCAACGATGCCGGCGAAATGACCGGTCAGGATATCATTGACGATCCTGCCCAGCTCTGTCGGACGGAGCCTGCCTTGGTCCTTGCCGACATACGACTTGTCCTGGATCGTTGAAACGATGGTCGCATAGGTCGACGGACGACCGATTCCCTTCTCTTCAAGCTCCCTGACCAGGGTTGCCTCGGTGAATCGGGGTGGAGGCTCGGTGAACTTCTGCTCGGTCTCGAGTTCCTTCAGCGACAGCGCGTCTCCCGCCGCAAGCGAGGGCGGAAGTTTCTGTCCGGCATCCGAGTCGCTCTCCTCCTCCGATTCCTCGACTTCCTCGAACTGGCGGCCACGATCAACGTTCCAGACCGCCAGCCATCCGTCGAAACGAATCACCGATCCGGTCGCCCTGAACTCGGCGTCGGCCGCGCCGATATCCACCGTAGTCTGATCGTAGACGGCCGGGTTCATCTGGCAGGCCATGAACCGGTTGTATATCAATGTGTAGAGCTTCAGATCGTCGCGTTCGAGCACACCCTTCATCTGAGCGGGCGTGCGAAACGCCGACGTGGGTCTGATGGCCTCGTGCGCGTCCTGGGCCGAACGCTTGTTGCGGTAGGTTCGCGGCTTCGAGGGCACGTACTCCGGCCCGAACTGCTGCGAAATAGCGGCTCGCGACTCCTCCAGAGACTCCGCTGAAAGCCGCACCGAGTCCGTTCTCATGTACGTGATCAGACCCACCCGGCCCTCGTCGCCGAGGTCGATACCTTCGTAAAGGCGTTGCGCCACGGCCATTGTGTGGGTCGGCGAGAATCGCAGCAGACGTGAGGCGTCCTGCTGAAGACTGCTCGTTATGTACGGGGGCGAAGGCGGTCTCGGCCTGTCCTTTCGGACCACATCGGTGATCCTGAACTCCGCGCCACGCAGCCTTTCAACCAGAGAGGCCGTCTCCGTTCCATTCGACAGCGCCGGCTTCCTGCCGCCCACCTTCCGCAGAAGCGCGCGGAAGGGTTTACCGCCGTCCTTGCATACCAGCGCGTGTACAAGCCAGAACTCGACGGTATCGAATGCCTCTATTTCCCTCTCGCGTTCGACCACCATACGAACCGCGACCGACTGGACGCGTCCGGCAGAAAGACCACCCTGAACCTTCTTCCACAGCACCGGGGAAATCGTGTACCCGACCAGCCGATCCAGCGTTCGTCGCGCAAGCTGTGATTCGTACATCTGCGCGTTTAACTCGCGCGGACTTTCCAGGGCGCGCCTCACGGCATCCTTCGTGATCTCGTGGAACAGCACCCGCCGGGTCTTGGCCGAAACCTTTTCGATCTCCTCGGCGATATGCCATCCAATCGCTTCCCCCTCACGGTCGGGGTCGGTTGCGATAAAGACTTCGTCGGCCTCGGAGGCTGCCTTTCTGATTTTGTCCACGATCTTCTTCTTGCCGTGGACGATCTCAAGCTGCGGCGCAAAGCCGTGATCGACATCGATGGCGAAAGAGTGCGGCGGAAGATCCTTGATGTGCCCGGCCGACGCTTCGACTTCATACTTGCCGGACAGGTACTTCTTGATGGTGACCGCCTTGGCGGGAGATTCGACGATGATCAGAGGCTTCCCCACGAGTTCTCCTCGATACAAATTTCCGCACAGAAAATACCCGTCAATGAATCATTAGACAAAAAGAATTCGCATTGAGCAGGCCAACATGCTGAAGTTTTTACAGTTTTTGAAGCAGTCAGTCCAAACGCTGCAAGAACGGCGACTCGCTTGGAAGCAGACGATGAATGAAAAATGTCGCGGTTGAATCAAATGATCTGTTTATGTTTGATGACGTCAGAATTTGCGGAGCTGGGTAAACGAACCGGGAGAGACGAACTATCGCCCCATTCAGCAGACCACCCGGTCAGCCCCCCCGAGCTGCGGTTCCTGCAGCGACGAACCCCGTTTCGCCGGCTACCAGGACCCGTGCGAGCCATGTGACCCGTGCGAGCCGTGAGACCCGTGCGAGCCATGTGAGCCGTGCGAGCCATGGGATCCGTGCGAGCCATGGGATCCGTGCGAGCCGTGAGACCCGTGCGAGCCGTGGGACGCGTGCGAGCAGTGAGTCTGAGCGCCGAAATCCGATGCCGTGCTCGTTTCAGCTTCGCCAGAAGCAAGCGCCTGGCCGCTGGTACCGGCCATCAGCATGAACGTTCCGATCGCCGCCGCCTGACCACGAGTAATCTTTCCTTCCTCGCTGGACAGGAAGTCCTGAATTCTTTTCTTGAAGGTGGGCACTCTTTTAGAGGCCATAGTCTTTCCTCCGGGAAACCGCTTGTTGATTATTCAATACCGCGGATCCCAATGTCAAATCTTTTTGAAAAATTCTGCCGGTACGCGCCTTCGCGCGTCACGTGCCCTACTCGGCAGAATCGCCCTCGCCTTCCACGGTCGACGCACTAGCTTCGGAAACCTCTTCCTGACTCACATCCCCGGTATCGACCGGCGCATCCTCGCCCTTCTCCAGACGCGATAAAATCACCGGCTCATGGAACCTGACGTCGTTGAGTCTAACGCAGATCAGGATGTCCTCACGATCGAAGTCCTCAAGCAGGACGTCTATAAAGGCGTGCGCCCTTTCGTCGGAGATCTCGGTGATCGATTCAACGTCCTCGTCAATCGTGGAAACCAGTTCGTGCATGGCTTCGTAGACGTCATGCCTGGTCTGATTCCATAACAGAGTGAGAACGTCGCCGATTACCTCGTTGTGCCTTGTGAAGACCTCAAACGCCAGGGCCTTGACGACTCTCTTGCGGCCGAGCATCTGCGGGCGGAACCCCTTGAAATGCCGGGCAAAAGCCATCGGATCGAGGCGGCGGACATGTTCGATCAGCATGAACAGATCAAGCTGCTTGACGATACGCTCGAACCACGGTTCCAGCTTGCTGATTGTTTCAATCGACGTCATCTGCATCCCTCGGGTTCAGCCAACCACCTTCTTAACGAAGTCGGCCAGTTTCGGACCACGGACCGGCTTAAGGTCGTAACGGACACGAACCATCTTGCGATCGTCCTTCAGCAGCTTGCGCAGGTCGATCGGTGTTCCAACGATGATCAGGTCCGCGGGAACCTTGTTGACCGTCGCGTTCAGGTCGGCGATCTGAGCCGCGGAGTATCCCATCGCGGGAAGGATACCGGCGCAGTGGGGGTACTTCTCGTACGTAGCCTTGATGGAGCCGACCGCGTACTTCAGCGGCTCGACGATCTCTGCGCCGCCGCGACTCGCGACCACCCAGCCGGCACCGATCTTCATTCCGCCGTGGGTCAAGGTCGGGCCGTCCTCGACAACGAGAACCTTCTTGCCCTTGAGCTGAACCTTCTCGTCGAGCGAGACAACGGATTCCGCCTCGATCAGCGGGGCATTCGGATTCCACTTCGCGACGGAACGGCGGACGATCTCGAGATTCTCGTGCGTGGCGGAGTCGACCTTGTTGATGACCAGAACGTCGGCCATCAGAAGATTCGCCATTCCCGGGTAGTAACCCAGTTCGTGGCCTGGACGCAGCGGGTCCAGAACCGTGATGAACAGGTCCGGCTTGTAGAACGGCATGTCGTTGTTGCCGCCGTCCCAGAGGATGACGTCGGCTTCCGCCTCGGCCGCCTTGAGAATGGCGTGGTAGTCGACGCCGGCGTAAAGGACCGAGCCCGCCTCGACATGGGGCTCGTACTCTTCACGTTCTTCGATTGTGCACTTGTGCTTGTCCATGTCTTCGTATGTCGCGAAGCGCTGGACTGCCTGTGCGGCGAGATCACCATACGGCATCGGATGCCGGATAACCGCCACCTTCAGACCCATTTTGTGAAGAATCTCGGTGACGTAGCGGGAGGTCTGACTCTTGCCACAGCCGGTGCGGATGGCGCAGACGGCGATGACAGGCTTCTTCGAGACAAGCTCGGTCTCTCTGGAACCGGCCAGAATGTAATTAGCGCCAGCCGCGATGGTCCGCTCGCCCAGCTCCATGACCGTCTGGTGAGACACGTCGGAGTAAGAGAAGACGACATCGTCGACCTTGTGCTTCGCGATCAGGTTCTCAAGTTCGCATTCCTCGACGATCGGAATTCCCTTCGGGTACAGCTTGCCGGCAAGTGCCGCCGGATACTTCCGACCGGCGATATCAGGAATCTGCGCGGCGGTGAAAGCAACCACCTTGTACGCAGGATTGTTGCGGTACATGCAGTTGAAGTTGTGGAAATCGCGTCCTGCGGCCCCAATGATGATTACCTTCCTCGGACGAGCTGCCATATCAAAACCTCCCGATTGATGAATGAACCAAAAATGGCGAGCGTGATTCTATCCGCCCAAACTTATATGTAAAGGGGGCCGGGAACAAAAGGCAGGCATCCTGTTCACCTGGAGGGCCCTTTGAACACACGGCGGCATCTTGCGGCCAATGGACAAATCGAGCACCTGGGCGAAATCGGAACGCATATCGACTTGCCGAATGGAACCAGTTCCCGGTTGATGCGAATCCAGTACTCAACGGGAAGATGACTTCGCAGAGCTTCCTCGGTGGCAGCCGGGTCGCGAGTTTCTATGATGCCGAAGCGGTTCGGGATTCGATGGACGTGCGTATCGACGCAGATGGCGTCGATGCCGAATCCCTCCGACAAGACGAGATTCGCTGTCTTTCTACCGACTCCCGGCAGGGAAAGCAGCTCCTGAATCGAGGACGGCACGTCTCCGTCGAAACGTTCCAGCAGGATCCGGGACACAGCCACGATCCTCTCGGCCTTGGTGGGATAGTAGTTGGCTGGAAAGATCGCCCGGGCAACCGCGTCGACACCAATCTCGACCATCCGGGCCGGCGTCGAGGCCATTTCGAACAGTCGCTCCGCGCTGGTCTCCGTTACTTCATCCCTGGTCCGAAGACTGATAAGCGTCGCAATGAGGACGCGGAAAGGATCGCTCGTGACACGGCCCTGCGCGGTCACCGCCAGTTCGCGTGCGTTTTCGACCGATACTTCGACACGTGCCATGAACCAGTCCCATTCCTCCCTGGAGGGATTTCGACCGGTCCCGGACGTGCCTTTACGAAGGTTTACATGGGAATCACGCGCCATGATCGGCCAGCCAGCGTTCACAGTCGATGGCGGCAGCGGCGCCTGAACCCGCGGCCGTGGTGGCCTGGCGATAGCGGGAATCGGCCACGTCTCCACAGGCAAAAACGCCGTTGATCGAGGTCAGGGTATGATGCCGCAGCTTGATGTAGCCCTGGTCGTCGAGATCGATTTGACCTTTGAATACTTCGGTCGCGGGCGCATGACCTATTCCAAGAAACATGCCTTGAACCGGCAGCACGGACGTGCCGCCATCGGCCACGTTTTCGAGCAGCAGGCCGTCGACCTCGGTGCCACTGTCCGAAAGAACCTCTCTGACCACCGAATTCCAGATGATCTGGATTTTAGCGTTGGCCATGATTCGCTTCTGCATCGCCTTGGACGCCCGAAGCTGATCGCGGCGGTGGATCAGATACACTTTAGTCGCAAACCTGGTCAGATAGCAGGCCTCTTCAAGAGCGGTGTCCCCACCGCCAACGACCGCCACCTCTTTTCCACGGAAAAAGAAACCGTCGCATGTGGCGCAGGCGCTTACTCCATGTCCACGCAGGTCATACTCGGACGGAAGGCCAAGATACTTGGCCGTGGCGCCGGTGGCTATGATGACGGAATCGGCCTCGATCATCTCGCTTCCATCAATCTGCAGCTTGAAGGGCCGCGCCGAAAAATCGACTGACGTGACAGATGCGAAACGGCATTCCGCACCGAACCTGACCGCCTGACGACGCATCGCGTCCATCAAATCCGGCCCCTGAATCCCTTCCTCGAACCCTGGGAAATTCTCAACCAGAGTTGTGGTCAGAAGTTGCCCGCCAGGGCTCGGGCCTTCAAGAACAAGAGGCGAAAGCGACGCGCGCGACGCGTATATGGCGGCGGTCAACCCAGCCGGACCGGATCCCACAATCACAACCTTCCTGGACATCGGCACCCCCCGTGTTTTGCACGTCGCCCGACGTGCCTGGAAACGGAATGGACAAAAATACCATCAGCCCGATTTCGGTCAACCAAAATGCTCTAACCTCCGGTGATGGCGCTGGACATGCGGTGAGAACGGCGACTTCAGTAACCTTCCGGCATACGGACAGTCGAGCCGACTTCGAATTCGCGGTTCGCGTAGGTAACGATGCAAAGGGAAGTTTTCTCCCTGGCCTCGATTACGAGAAGTTCTCCGGAAGTCTCTTCAGGGAAGTTGCCCTTGTCCCGCTTCTTGACCTTCTTGTTGAACGTCTCGACTCCGTCACCGTGCGTGATGACCAGGAAGCGATTGCCCGCCATGACCTCATCGTCGGTTCCCTTGTCAATCATCACATAGTGGTATTCACCCAGGAAGTTGATGCCGTCAAAAGAGGCAATCACCGAGCCAATGACCTCCTTTGAGTTCTGAACCGGGGGAACCATTCGTTGAATCGGCTGGAATGTCGCGACCTTATCCCCGCGGTAGATCTCCTCGAACGATTTCATTATGACGGCCTTGTTCAGATCGTTCTCGGTGTCGGTGACCCGCGCCATGCCCAGGTAGCGCACTTCCCAGCCGATCTTTTTCTTGGTGACCGGATGTTTCTTGCGCTCGCCCTGCCTGTAGATCAGCACCAGATCGCCCTTGTTGATTCGACGTGCCGTATCGAATTTGATGTATACGTCGTCGCGCTCGCCGAGCATTATCTTGTCTTCACGGGAGTTACTGACGACACCGGCGGCCTTCAGTTCCTCGTCAGTCACGTACCCTACCCTTCGACCCAGGGCAAGTTCGTCACGCACACCGGGAGCGAACCTGGACTCGGACATCGAGTAGCCGCCTCCGGTCTCCTCGACCGGCTTCGGCGGGACCAGATAGACCTTGTCGCCGGGGAAGATCCAGTTCGGGTTCGTGATGTGCGGATTGAACGACCACAGCGTGGGCCAGTACCATGGATCCGAGAAGAACCTGTCCGCTATGTCCCAGAGGGAGTCGCCACCTTCCGCGACGTACACGTTCACGTCGCTCACACCACCGCTGACCTGAATCTCCTGCGCCTGCGCCACGACGACGCCAGCCGACCAGGCGAACGCGCCAGCCGCAAGAACGGCCGACAGTAACAGGCTTTTTCGCAGACCTTTAATCATGACACCCTCCATCGGTGCTCCCGATTCAATTACAAAAGGCACTCGAACGTGCCGCGGACCGATCACTGCAACCTGCTCATGAACTTCACCGCAACCCCGGCCGCATCGCTGTCCGGATAGGTCAGAATCACGGAGTCGTACATTTTCCTGGCGTCGTCTAACCTGCCCAGATTCTGATCGCACAGGCCGACCTTGACCATTGCGTCCGGGACTTTGTTTCCGTCCGGATAGTCCGTGATAACGCGCATGAACTCGGTCCGGGCGTTCTCGAAGTCGCGAACGTCGTAGAAACACTCGCCGACCCAGTAACGGGCGTTGTCGGCGTAGGCATGACCGGGATACTTTTCGACAAAGGCGATGAATGCCGCCCGCGCCTCCTCGATCCGCCCCTCGTTATAAATGGCGTATGCGGCCTTGTACTCATCCAGCGCCATGGCGGCCTGCTGCTTCTTGTCGGCCTTTGAGGCGCGTGCAGTCTTCTTCCCGGACCTGGCCCCGTCCGAATCGCCCCTGTCCTTCACCGCTGTTTCTTTCTGTTTTCGGGAAGGCTTGTCCGAACTGGATCTGACCACGCGCCCCATGTCGTCGATGGAGGAGTAGGAATCGCTCAGATCCAGAGCGCCCCCGTCAACATGGGCCGATGAACCGGAATCCCCATAGTCGCCGGTGTCTCCGTAGTCCCTGAAGTCAGGCTCGGACGTGTCCGAACCGGCCACGTAATCAATGGGGGAGATGTCCACGGATTCCGTCAGTGGTGGCGAGGGAGTAACCGGCTGGGGTGCGGATCCACCGGGAGAGAGCCTCAACACGGGCAGACCGTCTCCGGGGTCAGTCGCGCGCGGCCCGGGGCCGGCGCGCATCCCGATCAACCGCTGGGTTTCAACCTCGTCCTGCAGCAACAGAACCTTGTTCTCAAGGTCATCGACACGATTACGCATCGATGCGTTTGTCCTGGTGACGGAAAGATACTTCTTCTCCAGTTCGTCAAAACGCAGGGAAACCTGCTTCATGCCGCCGGCGCATCCCGGAAGCACCGTCAGAAGCACTCCGGCGCACACAATCTGGACCAGTGTTTTCATGCAATCCACCATCTTCCAGATGGATTGTAGGGCCGATGCGGACAAGCCGCCAAGAAGACGTCAACCATGCGGCATGTCTGACCGCGGTTACTAACGGATCTTGACACCGCAGGCAGTTAGGGAATAATCTGCGGCGTGTCGTTTGTAAATGTCCGGCCAGTTGCGGCCCACTTTTTCCAGGAGGATTCCATGAGGATTGCAAAGTTCCTCGCAGTTGCCATTTCTCTCGTTGCTCTCGCCTCTCTGACCGCATGCGGCCCGAAGTACCCGGACTGCAACAGCGACAAGCAGTGCAAGGATCACGGTGAGTACTGTTTCAACAAGACTTGCGTCAAGTGCCTTGACAACTCGCACTGTGCTCAGCTCGGACCGTGCGGCACATGCAACCAGTCCAGCCACGTCTGCGTGGGCACGACCGGCTCGATCGGCGCGTGCTGCTCGCTCGACAGCGATTGCGACAGCAACGCCTGCCTGAAGGGCGCCAACGAAATCACCGGCCGCTGCGTCGAGTGTCTCGATGGCACCTGCGGCGCCGGAATGCGCTGCGTCGGCAACAAGTGCGTGCCTCTGGAAACGGAATGCGACGATCTGCGCCCCTGCGCTTCCGGCAAGAAGTGCGAGTCTGGCCGCTGCGTCGACGACATCTGCAAAATCCAGCCGATCTACTTCGACTTCGACGAATACGAGATTCGCGATGACGCGAGCAACGTTCTTCAGGCCAACGTCGATTGCATGAAGGAACGCGGAATCACGAACGTTTCCCTGGAAGGTCACTGCGACGATCGCGGCTCGGACGAGTACAACATGTCTCTCGGCAAGAACCGCGCCGTTGCCGCGAAGAAGTTCCTGAAGACCCTCGGTCTCAAGGACAAGGCGCTCAGCGTGATCTCCTACGGCGAAGAAAAGCCGACCTGCATGGATCAGTCCGAGTACTGCTGGAGCAAGAACCGCCGCGTCGAAACCGTTCAGAAGTAATCAGGTTTCACGACGTTCTTCTCTTCCTCCGGGGCTTTCGACATGTCGGTTTCTTCACGCCGATTACTGCCTCTCCTCCTGTCGACATCGCTTCTGTTCGGGCTGCCTGGATGCGTCTCGGTCTGGCACTTCGAGGATCTCGAAGCCAGGGTCGCTGCGGTCGAAGGCGAGTTGAAGGCGATGCAGGAACGACAGAAGGAAGATCAGGAGCGCCTCGGGAAACTGCACGCCGACATGGTTGACGCGGAAGAAACGCTTCGCCTGAACGGAGCGAGTCTGGGCGTCGACGTCGACCGGCTGAAGAAGGATGTCTCGCTCCTTCAGGGTACCGACGAGGAGATGCAGTTTGCCATCTCCAGAAACACGACCGAGCTTCGGAACATCCGGAAGACCCTGGGGGATCGGCTCGGGATCACCATCATGGATCTGCCCGATGGTCTGACCGACAACCCGGATGCCCTGATGGAGGCCGCGCAGAAGGCGTTCGATGCCGGCGAGGATCGAAAAGCGGCGGAACTGGCCGAGATCGCTTCAACCAGGTATCCGGCAAGCCTGACCTCGGCCAAGGCAATATTCCTGCTCGCAGAGATCGCGTTCAAGGCCGGCAACCTCGGCAAGGCCACGACCGAATACTATCGCGTCTACAACGACCACAAAGAAGTTTCGGGCGCTCCGCTGGCCTTGTCGCTGCTCAGGATTGGAGAGATCTTCGAAAAGCAGTCCGCATGCAGGAAGGCCATCGAGATCTACGAGTTCCTGGTCACCAATCACAAAAAGTCCGCGGAAGCGAAGACGGCGACCGAACGAATCAAGAAGCTGAAGAAAAGCTGCAAGTAATCAGGCGGGACCATCAATGACAACCCCGGACCGAAAAAGCCGGAAACCGGGCGTCATGGACGCATGGCCAAGGTTCATCCTGGCCGCTGTTCTGAGCGCCACTGTCCACGGCGGCCTTCTGTTCGGCGTAATCATGCTGGACGGAAATGGGCAAGGCCAGCGACAGGCCGACAGGTCCGTCCCGATAAGCGTTATTTCAAGGGCAGGCTCGCTTGTTCGATCGGCGATTGAACCCCTCGGCGGACAGCCTCCCGACGTGGCCCCTGCCCCGGTTGAACGGATGCAGGCGTATAAAAAGCCTGAAAACACGCCGCGCGCACACGCGGCACGCCAGCCAGCGGGTTCAGGTTCCGGCGCAGGGGCGAATGACAATTCGCCCTCGGGGACAGGCGCAGGGGCGAATGACAATTCGCCCTCGGGGACAGGCGTAGGGGCGAATGACAATTCGCCCTCGGG
>CAZNJW010000010.1:16523-29707 GCA_964573455.1 uncultured Anaeromyxobacteraceae bacterium
ATGACAATTCGCCCTCGGGGACAGGCGTAGGGGCGAATGACAATTCGCCCTCGGGAACAGGTGTAGGGGCGAATGACAATTCGCCCTCAATTCAGGCAACGGACGTCACGGCACAACGCCAATACGCCCTGGACGTCAGGCGGCTTCTGGAACGTCGTGGCGCCTATCCCGGCACCGCGCGACGCCTGGGGCTGGAAGGCATGGTCGAGATGCTTCTGCGGATCGACTCGTCTGGCACGATATTCGAGAAACGCGTTCTGTCTTCATCCGGACATCCGCAGCTTGACCGGGCCGCGCTGGCTTCGGCGGACCGCCTCGGGAGACTTCCGCCTCCGCCCTCGGGCCGACCGGTCGACATCAGGGTTCCCGTAAGGTTTTCGATGAAGAGGAATTGACGGCACGACGCGGTCCCGTGTCGGAAGGAATCATTCCCCTTTTCAGGCGGTAATAGTAAGTCGATCTTGGCATGGCCAGCGCCATAATCTCGCTTGACCGCGGCTGCAGAGGTCCGGCGTCCGTCGCATCCGGATCCGCCGCGGCCATGTGAAGCCGTCCCGCCTCCAGTGCCTCACGCACCAGAGCCGTGTTGGTCAGACCAGACGACGAAACCAGCAGTACGCGCGCCACCACGTTCTTCAACTCCCGTACGTTTCCAGGCCATGGCCACCTTCTCAGCAGGTCGATGACCGCCGCCGTGGGCCTTGCGATCCCACCGATTCCCATTGTCCCGCCAAGCCGGGCGCAGAACAGCCTTACCAGCGAAGGAATATCCGCGGGGCGCCTTCTGAGCGGAGTTATCCTGATTACGTGACAGGCGAGGCGCTCCAGAAGATCCAGGCGAAACCGTCCGTCGGCGACACCTTCAACAGGATCAACACTGGTGGCGGCGACCACCCTGGCCGCGAGATGTAGCTCCCTGCAGGAACCGAGCCTGCGAAAGCGACGCGAATCGATCGCGCGTAACAGTTTCGACTGCACCCACGCGGGGGCCTCGCCAAGTTCGTCGAGAAACAACACTCCGCGGCCGGCGGCCTCAAGCGCGCCTTCGCGCGACTCAACGGCCCCCGTGAACGCGCCCCTGTTGCTGCCGAAAAGTTCGGCCTCGGCAAGGTCGGGCGGCACCGCACCCATGTTGACCTCATAGATTGAACCGGCAAGCTGTCCGAGATATCCCGCAGCCAGTTCCTTGCCAGTTCCCGACTCCCCAAGGATCAGGACAGGTTCCCGGCTCAGGCCGGCACTGGCGATTGCATGCATCGTTTCGATCGATGCCACTGAGGAACCGACCATGCCACCCAGTTCCACCTCGATACAACCGCCCGCGGCCGATTCCGCTTCCAGGCATGTCACGACCGCGCCCCCGACACGTCCGGCACGCCCGGACTGCAGAAAGACCCCGTCAACCAGCACTCCTCCTTGACCAGCGGTGAACGTCCTGCCCGGCACGAATGGATCCGGGCCTTTGTCGGTAACGAACACGCTTGAGACACCGGCCTCGCCTCGCATGACAATCAGGCACCCTTTCACCTCCGGTCCTCCTCAGTCCGATCAGCCGAAATGAAGATTCGCTCCTGCAGGCACAAACGTTACAGGAATGTCGTCGCACCACTGATCACCGTTGTCGGCCCGGTTTGAGCTTTGACACGCCACAGTCCCTCTGCTACGTTGACCGGGCGCGTCGCTCGGCTCGCACTCATGGCATTCTCAAGGCGCTCTTATGGGAATCGGCTGGCTGGAAATAGTCTTGATTCTGGCGGTTGCACTGGTCGTTCTTGGTCCCGCCGGATTCCCGAATGCGGCCCGGAAGATGGGCAGGTTCTACCGGGAAATGCGCGATGCCCTCGGTTCGGTTGGCGACGAGGTTGCCAGGGCCGCCGGGGACCTGGAGCGGGAAGACCGGCCCTCGGTGCCGGACACCGGGAAGACCAGCGGCCCGGCCGATGCCGAAGGCGGCGGACCCGATGATCAAACCCCGGATTCCCGGGAAAAAGATGATTGAAACGGCCGACAGGGAAATGACTCTGCTCGAACACCTCGCGGAACTGCGTTCCCGTCTGATCAAGAGCGGTGTCGGTCTGCTGATCGCCACGCTCGTGGCCTGGTTCTTCCACGAACCGGTGTTCAGGTTCATGGTTCAACCTGTGATGCGGGGGCTGGCGCCGCATGGAATAGCGTCTCTGCAGGCTATCGACGTTACCGAGGGCATCTCGGTCTACATGAAATCTTCGCTGGCGGCCGCATTCGTGATCTCCTCGCCATGGCTAATCTGGCAGGCCGCCGCGTTCATCGCTCCCGCGCTGCGGCGCCGTGAAAAACGGCTGTTCTCGCTCGCAACCGGTCTCGTCGCGCTCTTCTTCGTTCTTGGCGTCACTTTCAGCTACGGTATCTTCGTTCCGATGGTCGTCGACTTTCTGGCCGGTTTCAGCACCGCCTCGGGCGACATGACCCTGGTGCCGACCATCAGAAACGCCTTCGGCATGGCGATGTTTTTTCTGGTTGCCTTCGGCTTCATCTTCGAGCTTCCGCTGGTGATGATGTTCGCTGGAATGCTGCACCTGATCAGCTGGCGAACCTTCCTTCGCTACCTTCGGCACTTCATAGTCATTGCCTTCATCATTGCCGCCGTGCTGACGCCGCCCGAACCGATCTCCCAGATCCTGATGGCAATCCCGCTCTGCCTTCTCTATGTGCTTGGAATACTCATGGCGTGGGCTGGATGGCAGGCTGGCGGCGAAAAACCGGGCGCCAGATCGTTCCTCGTCGCTGCCACCGCCATCATCCTGTTTGCCGGTGGCACCATCGCTGCCGCCGCCTTCTGGAAAGGCTCAGCTCCTGAGGCATCGCCCGGTCCGGCTGGAAAACGAACCGTCACGATCACTCTGGATCAACCCTGTGTCCGGATGGTTTCGGGCTGGTCGGCGCCGGACGGACAGAAGCTCGACGTCTCATTCGGTCCCGACGGCAATGTGGAATTCACTGCCCCGGCGGGGGTGGATCTGCCAATCCTCCCGCAAGGGAACCGACCGGTCGACCGTTTTGTCGCGGGCAATGCGTCGCGTATCTGGAGACGCGCAGATGACGACGCGAACCGCCTTATGGTGCCCGTCGAACCACGGGAGGCATCGAAGCTTCTGAACTATCTGCTGACCGTCACCGAGAGTGGGTGTCGATGACCAGCGACGAAACCGGCGCCGTTATAAGAGACATCTACCGCCGCCTGCTTGCGGACGGCGGCTGGCAGAACTGGTGGCCCGGCGACTCCCCTTTCGAGATAGCCGTGGGAGCCATCCTGACCCAGAACACGAACTGGAAAGGAGTCGAGAAGTCCATCGTGAACCTGAAGGCGGCGGACAAGCTGTCCGCGGCGGCAATCCTCGGGTGCGACGACGCGGTCCTTGGCGAGTTGATCCGCCCATCGGGATATTTCAACGTCAAGACGGCCCGGCTTAAATCTCTCTCCGCGTTTCTGACCCGCGAAGGCGCACCGGGTGTCACCGGACTGGCGTATGAAGATCGAACAACGCTTCGTCAGGCACTGCTCTCCGTGAACGGCGTGGGACGCGAAACGGCAGACTCGATAATGCTGTATGCAATGGGAATTCCAATCTTCGTGGTCGACGCTTACACAAGACGAATCCTCGGCCGGATCGGACTCGTTGACCCCTGGGCAGACTATGACGATATCCAGCGACTTCTCGAGGCGCACATCGACCCGGACTCAGATATCTATGGTGATTTCCACGCCCAGATCGTCCGCTGCGGCAAGGAATTCTGCCAAAAACGCCCAAAGTGCTTAAAATGTCCGCTGCTGGACTTGTGTCACGAAGGAATGGGCAATGACCCTGGACGGACAGCCTGAGAAATCAAGTCACACGACGGCGAGGGTGATCCTCGACCTCATCTTTCCGTGGTCGGGCACGGTGATATTCGGACACCAACCCGTGGGAAGGCTGGGAATGATCGTGTGGACGATGTTCTCAATGGCGATGGCGATGCTGACCCTGACGGGGCGCCTGAACCTCCCGAAGGCGCTGGTCGTCCAGGTAATCGCGTGGATCGTCGTTCAGATATGGATTCTGAGCGCGACCATCGAGTCAAGCAGGACTCCCTGCCCAGACACACGCAACCAGGGCACAGGGGTTATCCGCGCTTTTTCAATCGCGCTGGTCGTTCTGGTCTATGTGGTCACGCCCGCCGTGATCATAGGCCGCACAGCGCCTTCGTTCGATATAGTCAAGGTCTCCGACGCCAGCATGTTCCCGACGGTCCTCTCCGACGAGTCGGTTCTTGTTCTGCGGACGAGCTCGATGCCGGATCCGGGGCACACCGTGGTCTGGAGATACCGCGATCAACTTCGTATAGGACGTCTCGTCGCCAGTGCAGGGGACAAGGTCAGCATCTCGGAATCCCGGCTTTCGGTCAACGGTATGCCGGCAGTGGTGGCCGCGCCCGAGGCAATCTCGTTCGACGGTCTGAGCCTGACGCAGGACGAAAGCCGCGATGCCGCCTCGCTCGAACGAATCTTCGAGGCTCTGGGGTCAGGTGGTTTCCTTTCTCCGGCCTTTGTCAGACAGGGCGTCTATACCGCCGGAGTGGAACTGGAAGTGCCAGCGGACGCCGTGTACATCCTTGCGGATAACCGATCGTCGGGCGACGCGGTCGATTCCCGTCTGGCGGGCGCGATCCCGGCCGCGGACGTGGTTGGAATGCCGATGTTCGTGTTGTGGTCGGGCGGAACCGGAGGCCTGGACAGACTCGGCAGGGTTGGCGCGTGGATAAGATGAAGGTTGTACACTGAGTTCGATCCGATAGAATAAACGTCCGCCAACCTGGGCGGGTTCAATACCGGGGGAAACATGAAAAGGGCTCTGATTTTTCTTGTCGCAATGACGTTGGTGGCTTGCGGTTCCGGTGGCGGTGACGAAGACGTCATCACCGGTCTCGACATCAGATATGACGGAAGCGGCGAGACGGACTCCATCCTGCCGGACGTCAATGTAGACGTGCCTTTCAGGCCGGACACCGGCGACTGCGAACCGTCGACCAGCCAGTATGGTTTTCTCGACCTCTGCGACGGCACGGTCAAGGACACGAACACCGGGCTGATCTGGGAAAAGGGATACGGCGAACCGGCCGGAACGCAGCCTAACGACATCAAGCGTTACTGCAACGGTCTCAAGCTCGGATACAACGGCGGCACCCTCTACGAGGACTGGCGAACTCCGACCATCGACGAGCTTCGTTCATTGATCCTCGGTTGCGACAAGACGGCGCTCGGCGGCGAATGCGCGATCCTGCACGATTGCTACACCGAGTCCTGCCTGGGCGTGGATCCCAACCTTGCGCCGGACTGCAAGTGCGCCAACAACTCGGGGCCCGTATTCTTCGCGGATGATGACCCGAACGATGAATTCGAGACCTGGTGCTACATGGACGGCACATTCGTTCAATGGTGCAATTTGTACTACTCCCAGACGATTGTGCCCAAGGGTACGGCGGACCACGAGCGCATGATGTACGTCACGTTCTTCAACGGCAAGGTCGGCACGGTTCAGCCCACCCAGCCAAACGCGGCTGCGTACGTCAAATGCGTCCGCGGCAGCTCGAGTCCGCAGATTCCCTGCGTCACCACAACCAGCGACAACACCCCTGGCTGCTCGCTTGAATAGTCCGTGCCTGCCTGGCCAGGCTGCGTACAAGGCTTGAAAAACATATGGAAATGATGCTCGCCATCCTGATGAGAATCGTGTTCTTCCTGATTCTGATCGGAGTCGTCGTGTTCGTTCACGAACTCGGTCACTTCCTGCTGGCGCGTGCCGTCGGCGTGACCGTCGTCAGATTCTCCCTTGGTTTCGGCAAGAGACTTTTCGGTTTCACCCGCGGTGGCACCGAGTTCGTGGTCTCGGCGGTGCCGCTCGGGGGATACTGCAAGTTCCTCGGGGACGATCCGGAACAGGATCTGCCGGAGGAAGAAAAACGGCGCGGCTTCCTTACGACCGATATCTGGCGCAGGACACTGATAGTCCTGGCAGGACCTGGATTCAATCTCCTGCTACCGCTGCTGGTTTTCTTTGCAATGTCGCTGACCGCGACGACACTGCCCCCGGCCATACCTGGAACAGTCTCCAGAGACGGCGCCGCATGGCAGGCTGGGATCAGGCCCGGGGACAAGCTGATTGAAATCGACGGTCGCCGTATCGACTACTGGCACCAGATGCACAAGACTGTCGCGGCCAACCCCGGCCGGGCCCTCGACGTGGTTGTGAGCAGGCCGGCGCCGGATGGACGCACCGCAGAAACGCTGAACATGACCCTCACTCCCGCGACCATCGACGACCCACTGATGCGGCGAATCGGATTCAGTCGAAAGATCGGCCAAATCAATGTCATCAACGATCGCGCCAGGCTCGTGCTCCAGGTTTCGGCAGGCAGCATGGCCCAGGCCGCGGGCTTCCAGACGTTCGACGCGCTGGTCGGGATCGACGGCAGACAAATCTGGACGCTTGACGAACTGAACGAATATCTCGCTGGAATCAGCGGCCGCATGGCGACAGCCACCGTGGCGCGCCTTGACGAATCCGCCGTGGACGGCGTGCCTGTCAGGAATCTTGAGACGATACTGTTCAACGCGCCCACCGATCCCGCGACTTTCGGTCTCGGGGACGGGGCCATGGTCGTGTCCGGCGTCGAACCAGACTCGCCTGCGGCAAAGGCCGGTATCGTCCCGGGTGACCGTATCGCCATGCTGGACGGCGGCGAGACGGTGACCCCCAAGATGATGCTGCTGGCAATCTTCCAGAACCCCGAAAAACCGCACACGCTGAAGGTCGCACGATCCGCCGGCCAGGAAGCGGAAATCGCCATCGACATCTTGAACCCGGACTGGGAACCAGGTTCATCGAAGCCTCAGTATCTGGACCCGGGACTGTCTTTCAGGATCGATACATGGGTTCCCGGCGAGGTCAGGAACAGAAACATCCCCGGCTACGCGCTGATGAAGGCCTGGGACGAGACGTCGCGCATGTTCGTCGTCACGATCGCCAGCCTGGGAGCGGTCGCGACCGGACGCGTGTCGGTCAAGGAACTTGGCGGCCCTATCATGATCTTCGACCTGGCCGGCAAGGCAGGCAGCCAGGGGCTTGTCTCGTTCCTCAGCACCATGATGTTTATCTCAATCAGCCTGGGCGTGATGAACCTTCTGCCGATTCCACTGCTGGACGGCGGTCACATCGTGATGTTCGGATGGGAAAAAATTCGGCGCCGGCCACCAACCATGCGGGAGCGCAACGTCTGGTCCTGGATCGGCCTGGTCATTCTGGCCCTGTTGATGCTGCTGGTCATGAAGAACGATATTTTCAGGATCATCAGCTGAAAAGGCGGTGAATGGATTATGGCAAGCCTGCCAGACATCAGGGCCGGAAGGCCTTCACGCAAACGATCCAGCGCCGGTGAGGACAGGGAGAGGCCCGTGATCCTTGCCTGCGACACATCCACCACCGTCGGTTCGGTCGCCCTGGTCGAAGGCGGGAAGATTACTGGCGAGACGCTGGTGAAGTCGCTCAACAGCCATAGTCTGAGAATCCTTAAGGATATCGAAGCCCTGCTCGCGACACGCGGCCTGTCCATGGACTCGGTAGACGCTTTCGTCACGGCCGGGGGCCCGGGGTCATTCACTGGTGTCAGGATCGCGATGTCGACGATGAAGGGTCTTGCCTGGACCACCAGACGGCCTCTCATCGCGATCGGCTCCCTGGACGCGCTTGCCAGACCGCTGCTCGGTCGGGACATGCCGGTACTTGTCGCGCTTGACGCGAAAAGACAGGAAGTCTATGCGGCGATGTTCGATCACGATGGTACCGTCCTTGTTCCTCCGGCAGCCATGTCACCGTTGACCGCAGCCGTACTTGCCGACGAGGCCGCCGGTGACAAGCGGATCATCTGCGCGGGCGAGGGAATCGAGGCTTTCGCTGCGGTCTTTTCGGACAGACTTCAGGCACGCATGGTGCGGGCTGCCCCCTGGGAGGACCTGATCAGGGCGTCGGTACTGGGCTTGATTGGAACGTCGAAATTCCGGGAAGGTGACTTCGCTGACGTCCAGACGGTCGAGCCGGTTTATCTGCGTCGATCCGAAGCCGAAATCAACCTGGAAAGAGCGACGTCCGAGAATCGGAATTCATGACCGACTTCACAGGTATTTGTGCCAGAACTCCGCGCAACCAAGCGCGTCGTCCAGTGTGTAAGGCTTGAAACCGAAGGAAAGGTAGGCGGCGCGGGCAGTCGTATTGCCCTGAAGCACTTCCAGTGTCATCTTGCAGCAGCCTCGGGAACGCGCGATCGATTCGGCTTCGGCAAGCAACGCGCGACCGATTCCGCGACCACGGAAACCAGGCAGCACGGCGATGTCGTGGATGTTCAGCAGCGGACGGGCCGCGAACGTCGAAAAACCCTCGATGCAGTTTGCCAGGCCGACCGGGCGCTCATCGACAATGGCCAGCAGCGAAAAAATGTACGGACGCCGGGCCATTTCGTCCAGCAGGTTCGCGCGCGTCCAGTCGGGCAGAGGCTCGCCGCCGCCCATTGGATCAAGGGAATACGCGTCCAGAAGGCTCAATACCGCGTCGCGGTGTGACCGGTTGGCAAAGTCCGCCTTGATGATATCCGCCATAGTCGTTCTCCGGGAAAGTCGTCTGATTGTCGCACGATTCGACAAGGCGGGCCGGTCAAGTCTGGAATCGGATCAACGATGAATCCAGCGCGCCAACAAACACGGATTCATTCCGTTGCATCCAGAGGCGTCAATGGATGCGGAAAAGATTTGACTCGCTGGGAGATAACCGCGGATCGATTCCCTGATACCATCCGCGCGGCTACGGACCAATTTTCCCAGCGGGAATGGAGTACGTTCATGAAGAAGCCCGGAATTCAGTTCGCAGAGCCCGAGTTCTACGAAAAGCTCGGCCTGATGTGCGGCATCGAGATGCACCGTCAGCTTCACACGCAACACAAGCTGTTCTGCAGATGTCCGGTCAAGCCCTACAGCGGTGAGTACCACGCAGAAATACTGCGACACATGCGCCCGACCCTGTCGGAACTGGGCGAGTACGACCCGACAGCTCTGATGGAATTCAAGACGAAGAAAGAGGTTCTGTACCGTCTGAACCGCGACACGGTCTGCACCTACGAGATCGACGACGCTCCGCCGTTCTCCCTGAACCGCGAGGCGCTGAACAAGGCGATCAGAATGGCGCTGATCCTCAATCTGTCGCTGGTCAACGAGATTCACATCGCCCGCAAGCAGTATCTGGATGGTTCCATCCCGACCGGGTTCCAGCGCACGACGATCCTGGGGGTCAACGGATTCATGATGGTAGATGGCCGACGAATCGGCATCCGCCAGCTCGGCCTTGAAGAGGACGCCTGCCGCGAGGTCTCGGACGTCGGTCATCGGCGGATATATCTGACCGACCGCCTTTCGATTCCTCTAATCGAGATCGTCACCGAGGCCGAGATGCATACCCCCGCCGACGCGGCGCGGGTGGCCAACGCGATTCGACGCACATGCCACCTTTCCGGTGTCTGCCGTTTCGGATACGGACGTGCCAGACAGGACGTAAACGTCTCGATACGCGGCGGTGAACGCGTCGAGATCAAGGGCGTCCCATCGATCCGCCAGATTCCGGCTCTGGTGCATTACGAAGCTCTTCGCCAGAAGGCGCTACTCGAGATTCGGGATCGCCTGCTCGCGGCCGGTGTCGGCAACGACTCATTCGAGGCCGTGGTGGACATCACCGACCTGGTGAAACACCATCCCCATCCGGCCTTCTCGACCAGGTGGGGCACAGGTGTGATGGCATCCGCGATCATCCTGAAGCGTTGTGCCGGAATCCTCGCCTACCCGACCGGCCCGGGACGAACATTCGGCGCCGAGGTGGCAGACCGTATCAAGGTCGTGGCCTGCATCGACCGCATGCCGAACTGCCTCAGCTCGGACAATCCCGAGGCTTTCGAATACGCCGACCTGTTCGACCGCGCCAGGCAGCTTGCCGGCGCCGACAGCCAGGACGCCATCGTGATGGTGGCCGGGCCGAAGAACGACGTCGAGACCGCGATGAAGGAAATCAGGCTTCGCATGCAGGAAGCGCTGGTCGGTGTTCCGCGTGAGACCAGGCGCGCGCTGCGCAACGGCGCGACCGGCTTCGAACGCGTGCTGCCCGGCCCGAACCGGATGTACCCGGACACCGACCTGCCCCCGATTGTTCTGACGGACGAGGATTTCGCCAGGGAGCGCGCGCTTTGCCCGGAACCGCTCTGGGAAAAGGAAGATGCATGGCAGCGCATGGGGCTCTCGGCCGAACAGATTGGCCGCCTGCTGACGACCGACATGTTCGCGCTGTTCGACGCGGCGGCACCAAAGGTCGGACTGAAGAAGTCGACGCTGGCGTACCTGCTGCTGGATCAGCTTCCCTGGCTGAAACAGCGCGGCGCCGATATCACGCGTGTCGACGCGGATTTTCTGGCGGGTCTGTTTGGCCCGGGCGTCGAAATCAAACAGAAGGAAGCGTCGGCGATGCTTGCGTCCGCGCTGGGACAGACGATTTACTGGACGGTCAAGGGTTCCAGGAACGGGGGTGAATCCAGATGAGCACGCCTGCTGATCATTTCAAAGGATACCGTGGCGCCGGACGCGCCCTTCTGGAAAGACTGAACGTAGGCGTCTGGGAGGACGTCGAGGTGAAGTCGAAGCTGGGCGAGTTTCGGGGACTGATTCTTCCCCGCAGCGAAACGGCCGACGACAATCACATCGTGCTGAAGCTGGACACCGGCTATAACGTCGGCATCGCGGTCGACGGCATCGTCGAACTGAAGTCCTGTGGACGCAAGGAAGCACACTACAAGATCCCGGAAAAAGAGTTTCCGTACGACCCTGCGAAGCCGAACGTCACGCTTTTCGGAACCGGCGGAACGATCGCGTCACGCCTTGACTACCGGACGGGAGCCGTTATTCCCGCGTTCTCTCCGGGCGAGTTGTACGGGTCGGTGCCCGAACTGGCAGACGTCTGCAACCTGCGCACCGAGAAGCTGTACGGCGTGTTCTCCGAGAACATGGGGCCCGAACAGTACATCGGCCTGGCCACAGCGGTCGCGAACGAGATCAGAAAAGGCGTCAAAGGTATCGTCATCGGCCACGGCACGGACACGATGCACCACACAGCCGCGATCCTGTCGTTCATGGTGCAGAACTCGCCTGTGCCGATCGTTATGGTCGGCAGCCAGCGTTCATCCGACCGTCCGTCATCGGATGCCGCACTGAACCTGATCCACGCTGCCCGTACTGCGGCGTACTCCGACATCGCCGAAACGATGGTCTGCATGTTCGGGCCGACCTCTGACGAATTCGGCCTGCTGCACCGTGGTACCCGCGTGCGCAAGATGCACTCGTCGTATCGCTCGACATTCAGGACCATCGGTGACATCCCGATAGCGACAGTCAGCCGTGACAAGGTGACGCCGATCCGTGCCGACTACAAGCGACGGCGCGAGGACAACAACGTCATTCTGGACGCGGTCTACGACAACAGCGCGACCATCCTGTACTACTATCCTGGAATGAAGCCGGACATGGTGGACGCCCTGGTCGACAACGGATACAAGGGAATCGTGATCGCGGGCACCGGACTGGGGCATATCAACAAGCCGGTCTACCCGGCCATCAAGCGGGCAATAGCCGCGGGCGTACACATCTACATGACTGTCCAGACCTTGTGGGGTTATGTGCAGATGTACGTATACGACACCGGCCGCGACCTGATGGAAATGGGCATCATCCCGACAGGGAACATGCTGCCAGAGGTCGCTTTCATGAAGCTGAACTGGGCGCTCGGACACAGCCACGACCGCGACGAAGTCAAGCGCCTGATGCTCACGCCGATTGCCGGCGAACTGACCCCTCGCGAACCGCCGGACTCATATCTGATCTACCAGGGCGGACTGCCCGACATCGAACGTTTCATCAAAGAACACCGGATGTAACGAATTATCCGGGCATTTCCCGGTCATCTGAATCATTTGCATCGTCGCAGCGGCAGGGCTGAATTGTCCGGGGCTCAGGGATTTCCCTGTGTCATGCGAAGTTGATATTCACAGGAATGAAGTCAAATGAACGGAATCACACGGGAGTCTGACAGGAATAGGATCCTTCGTTATCGATACACAGGAGCTCTTCGGTGCAGTCGTCGATTCCCTCGGCGCACTCGTCGATATTGACACAGGCGCCCTCGCCATTGTCACGATAGCCGGTCCCACAGACGCAACCGCCCTGGCCGTCGGACAGGAAACCCGGAGCCGGTTCTGTCGGGCACTGACATTTCCAGGAACCATCATTGTCGACGCAGGTCGCGAGGCCGACGCAGTTGTCCAGTTCCTCGGCGCACTCGTCGATGTTGACACAGGCGCCCTCGCCATTGTCACGATAGCCGGCCGGACAGACGCAGTTTCCGTAGCCGTCGTGGTTGAAACCGGGAGCGGGTTCTGTCGGGCACTGACAATCCCAGTTACCATCGGTGTCTACACAGGTCGCGAGGCCGACGCAGTTGTCCAGTTCCTCGACGCATTCGTCGATGTTGACGCAGGATCCGAGTCCATCGTCCCTGTAACCGGGGTTGCACATGCAACCGTCAGCGCCATCCGGCACGAACGGATTCGAACAAGTGCAAACGTAGCCCACAGTCAGGTCGTTCTGGCATGTCGCGTCTTCGGCGCACAGAGTGTCGCCACCTTCTGCACCGCAAACGTCCTCAATGTCGCACGCTTCAGCGTTCTCGACGGTTCCCGCCGGGCATCCGCATTCAAACAGCCCTGCGTCCGAGTTGGCACAAACTTTGGGCGCGCCGCAGGACTCCGGATCACACGCGTCGCAGATCGTCCGGTAGTCCGGGCAGCAGTCGCCCCAGGTCTCGCATCCCGGCTCACAGAAGCATCGCTGGTCACGGTCGAAGCCGCCAGCAATGAAGCGTTCTGTCCCCGTGCCTTCCAGACAGACGCCGGCACAGGTGGCTGTCCCTTCGGGAATCTCGACCACGGTCGCGGTGAAGGGCACCTTCGCCATACCGGATATCACGCCGGCCACAGGAACGCGCACCACCTCGAACGTATCCAGATTCACCGAGGCAACCGTTCGAATGGTT
>CAZNJW010000010.1:29807-38590 GCA_964573455.1 uncultured Anaeromyxobacteraceae bacterium
GTTCCCGCACGATCGAAGGCCATCGACTGAACCGCACGCGGAAGATCCTTGACGATCTGTCTGAACTCGAGCACGCCTGGTGCGGTAATTTCGAACACCTTCATTGAGTACAATGCGAACCCGGTGGTATCCGGCTCTTCGTCCAGAGGCGTCGTTTCGATATTGTACGCAGAGACTCCTGGTACAATGACGGTCTTTCCATCAGGCGCCACAGCGACGTTGACCGGCCGGACCCAGGCATCCTGGAGATCGTGTTTTGCCGTCCAGGTCAACGACCCGTCATTCCCGAGCACAAGAGTGTTTATCGTACCTTCAAAGAAATCGGCCGTGATCACGGTTCCATCCGGCGCAATCTCGACCGCGTTGAAGTTCGCGTCGGGCTTCACAAACTGGTTCAGGATCGTACGCGCCGCTATGTCGATCACGACGATGTGCGGGGAGAAGCCGCCATCGGTGACCAGTGCAAACTTGCCATCCGGGCTGATCGCGATGTCCTCGGCGAACATAGGCGTTCCGAGATGAGCCAGAATGACAGGGCTGGTCACATCCGAAATGTCCACGATGTAGATGCGACTGTCCCCGAATGCGGATATCAGTGCCGTTGTTCCGTCCGGGGTGACCACCACATCGAAATTGCCACCGTCGCTCGATCCAAGGCGCCCCTTCAGGAACGGTCCGTGCACGACCATCGTGTCGGTATCGAGCATTCCCAGACCGCTTCCGTTGTAAGCGACCGCAATCCAGTTCGCGGCGTCCGTGCATGTACGGCCGTCACCGGCAAGCCCCGGCCCGCATTCGCAGTCAAATGAACCGTCCGTGTTCTGGCAGACCGCTTCCGATGAACAGTCATCGGTCTCGAGAGTGCACTCGTCCACGTCCTGGCAGGCCGTCCCGTCGCCTTCCCAGCCAGCGTTGCACTCGCAATCAAAAGAACCCTGCGTGTTGGCGCACTGCGCATTTTCGTCGCATGAGTATGTGCCAGCGGCGCACTCGTCAACGTCGGAACAGGTCGTGCCGTCGCCCTCCCATCCGACATCGCACACACATTCATACGAGCCGTCTGTGTTCACGCACTCGGCGTTATCGTCGCAGCCGGCCGTGTCGCCAAGACACTCGTTCTGGTCCCGACAGGTCTTGCCGTCGCCTTCCCATCCTGTCGGACAGGCGCACAAAAACGAACCGGGCGTATTGGTGCAAATCGCCACGTCGGCGCAATCGTCCGTTGCGGCAGTACATTCGTCGATGTCGTCGCATACGGCGCCGGTACCGGTGTAGCCGGCGTTGCACTGACAGGAATACGCGCCATCGGTATTGGCACAGGTTGCGTTTTCAGCGCAGTCATCGGCATTGGTCGCGCATTCGTCAATGTCGACGCATGCATCCGTATCCCACACATAGCCCGGGTCGCACTCGTTCTCCTCTGGCGTGCCATTGCCACCGCACCCGGCGAGCAACGCAGCGCCAAGCAGGGCCGACATGCCAAGCCTGGCGACGGATTTCACCCATCCCCGGGTTCCCGCTGCCGTTCCAGACACAAACCTGTTCGTATTCATCTGTTGACCTCGTGTTTAATATGAGTATCGGATACGCCTGTAGACCCTAAAATTGTATACCGGTTCGGCCCGGAAGGGCAAGCCCCGCATAACGCCATTATTCGCCGCTCCCGATTCATCGACCGTTGACATGCCCCGTTTTGTGTCGGATAACGTCCTTGAGAACACTGCAGAAAGAGGCTGCGATGAAGCGACTTATCCCGATTCTCTGCGCGGCGGCGATCTTCGGCGTTTCCTGCGGACCTCGCTGGGGTGCCGTGATCGTGACAACCACTCCCGAGGGGGCGGATGTCTACGACTACGAAAGATTCTTCTCGAAATCGCCGGCAACCATGATTTACGGGCCCAGCAGCTCCGGGAAATGCGTCAGGGCCAAGGTCAAGGCGATGAAGGATGGCTACTCCGAGACGTTCGAGATGATCGACGTCTGCCCGCGCTACCGCTCCGAGGACCGGGCGGTTGCCAAGGCAAAGAAGCTGCATCTCGCTCTCCAGCCGAAGTACTACGTCACCGTCCAGGTCGAAAGCGAACCATCCGGAGCCAACATCTACGGTCGGGATGGAAAGTACTGGGGCAGGACACCGGCGCTGTTGAGCATGACCAGGGACAGCCCGACGTGTTTCAATTATCAGGCCGTGGCAAAGATTAGCGGCTGGGAGGACACACCCGGGTCGTGGCGAATCTGCCCGAAGTTCCGCAGCAGGGAAGAGGCTTCACAGAGCCCCGAACGCGCGATGTTCATGATGAAGGCGACTCCACAGACGCCGGTCCAGGCCGAAATCCGCGTTACGTCCGAACCGGATGGCGCCAGCGTTTACGCGGATGGACAGTACTGGGGCACGACACCCTACGTTGGCCGCGTCAGCTTCGCTTCGCCCACGGCAACGATCAGCCTCAGGATTGAAAAGGCCGGATGGATCACGAAGACCGAAATGCTGTCGCCTGGTATCGACCGAGTCCACGTGGTGCTGCAGCCCTCGAACGCCGCGCCCAGGTAGCGACACCCGGATTTCAAGGTTCAGGGTCGTGAGCGCACCTGAAGCCTGAGGCGTAGTCGGCGTCGACGTCATACCCCTTGATTCGCAGGGCGACGCGCAGACTGTAGTACCAGCTCGGGATCCAGTTCCTCGTTGCATCCCATCCAGAATGTTCCGGCGGCAATTGGAATACCGGGGTCGCTCACGCACTGGCCATCGTCGCAATACTGGCCATCCGCGCAGAAACCACATGCACCACCACACCCATCATCGCCGCAAACCCTGGTGCCGCAATCCGGGACGCAGACCGCGTCGAGCCCGTCATCTCCTGTGTCGAACACGGAATCGAATACATCCACGACATCGGCAGCGACATCCGTGGCGACATCGGCCATGACATCGCCGGACACGTCCATGGCATCATCAATCAAGACATCCACGGCATCTGATTCAACCTCATCGAGCAGGTCGGATCCATCGTCCCGGGAACTCCCGGTGTCGATGTCCTGACCAATCGAATCGAGCGTGGCGACGTCGAAATCCGCATCAGACAACAAATCGTTTCCAGACACATCTTCTTTGCATCCCGGACAAGCCAGCAGACACACCGCCGCAGTCAGACATACAGATCGGATAGACCGAATACATAATGAAAATACCGCCATAAACGCCCCGTCAAGGTAATGAAGATGAAGATGCGGAGACTATACAGTGTGATCGAAGAATGTCAAACGTTCGTCTCGCGGAACTTACGCCAGGCATCGATGACCGCGCGCCTCGTCGCTTCCGTTGCGGGTGAAAGAGGCAGACGCACACGAGACGAGCATATACCCAGATATTCGGCCAGAGCCTTGCAGGGTACGGGATTGGTCTCGACGAACAGGGCAGAATAAAGCGGAGCAAGACGACGGTCGAGCGCGGCGGCATTGGCGGGATCGCCGTTTTTCCACATATCCCACATGGCGACCATCTCAACGCACGCGACGTTTGAGACAACCGACACGACCCCGCGCGCGCCGAGCGACCAGAAAGGCAACGACAGGGCGTCGTCACCGGAAAGCACGGCGAAGTCCGACCTGGCCCCGGACACGATGTCACGAACCTGGGTGCATGAACCGGCAGCCTCTTTGATTCCAATGAATCGGGCGTCCCGCGCCAGATCAAGCACCGTCCCGGGCAGCATGTTCACCACCGATCTGGGCGGAATGTTGTAGATCACGACGGGAAGGCGGCCATTCTCGGCCACTGCCCGAAAATGCGCCTTCATGCCTTCCTGCTGCGGCTTGTTATAGTAAGGAGTCACGACCAGAGCGGCATCCGCGCCAAGCTCAGCGGCGCGTCTGGTCCTTTCAATCGTGTCTTCGGTATTGTAGGACCCGGTGCCGACAATGACCGGGATGCGGCCGGCGACCTGGCCGACAACAGCCCGAACAGTGAAGTCGGCCTCGTCATGGCTCATTGCGGGAGTCTCGGCGGTCGTGCCGCAAGCCACAACGCCGCCGGCACCCTGCTCAACCTGAGTCTCGACCAGACGTCGCAAGGCGTCCACGTCGATCGCTCCATCCGCCGAAAACGGTGTAATCAGTGCGGTAATGACGCCTTCGAGCTTCATGTCGACATCCTCCGGGAACAGGATCAGTCCTTCGAACCGACGCCGCCGCTCTCCTCGTCCGACATCCGGTTCAACGCCGAATCCATACTCATTCGAACTTCAAGGTCCGGCTCGATCGAGATCGCGTCGAGAAGCATCTGACGCGCCCGTGGGCCGCCTATCGTTGCAAGAGCGGTCGCGGCACCTTCCCTGATCACCGGAGAAACATCGGCCAGAAACGGCTTAATGTCCGGGATGGAGACACCGCCCATCAGACGACCGAGGCCGACAAGACAGGCTGCCCTGACCTTCACGTCCTCGTCCGGAGTAGTGGCGGTCGAAGTCAGCACCATCCGGGAACGCTCCCCGGGATACCGCGACAACGCGCGCGCCGCGCGGACTCGAATCTCAGGCTCAATCCGACGACCGGACAGGATGTCGGCCAGAATCGAAGGGATCCCCGATCCACATGAACGGAACTGCTCGGGCTTGGGATCGCCACTGCTTTCAAGCACGCGCATCACGTCGTTGTACTTCACCTCGGAGAACGGACGGGCGAAGGCGGCCATCGGAACTCCGACTGTCAACAACAGTGCCACCATGATCGACAGGAACCTGCCTCGTCCGTTGGTCCAGGTCATCTTCTTGCCTTCTTTCGCGCCTTGCGCGCCTCTTTTTCCTTCTTGCGCCGCTTTTCCTTGTCCGCGTTCGACATCTTGCGCTGGCCGCCGCCGTACGGCTGCATCATGCGCGGGTCCATCCGGCCGGGGTCGAAATCGCCTATATCCTCGCCCCGCGACTTGGCCAATTCTATCGATTCGCGGAAACCGGGAAGTCGACCGAGCAGCGCCGGATTCTTGCCAACCTGCTTCATCACCTCGCGCATCGTCTCGAAACGCTGCACCAGATCCTTCACGTCCTGCGGCTTGTGACCGGAACCGCGGGCAATTCGACGAGCCCTGGTGTCGTTCCTGCCCTGGGCAAGGATGATTCTGGGATCATTGCGCTCATCGGGGGTCATCGAGTGAATCATCGCCTCGATACGGCCGAGAGACTTCTCATCGACGGTCGCGCCGTCCGGAACCATTTCGTGGAAGAAGGGCAGTTTTTCGAGCGTGCCCTTCAAAGAACCCATCTTCTGAATGGACTTGATCTGGTCCATGAACTGATAAAGCGTGAATTCGCCCTTCAGGATCTTCAGGGCGTCTTCTTCCGCCTTCTTCTCGTCGACGACCTTCTCAAAATCCTGAACCAGCCCCACCACGTCGCCGAAGCCGAGGATCCTGGTCGCGATGCCCTCGGGCCGGAAGGGCTCGAGCTTGTCCATCGCCTCGCCCATACCGGCGAAAACGATCGGCTTGCCAGTGACGCCCTTTACCGACAGGGCCGCGCCGCCGCGGGCATCGCCGTCCATCTTCGTCATCACGACGCCGGTGATGTCCAGTTGCCGGTCGAACTCGCTGGCCATCCTGACCGAATCCTGGCCGATCATCGCGTCGACGACCAGGTAGATGTTGGTCGGCTTCGTGCGGGCCTTGATCTCGGTGAGTTCGGCCATCAAGGGCTCATCGATCGCGAGGCGGCCTGCCGTGTCGAAGATGATGACGTTGCAATTGTGCTCGGCGGCGTACTTGATCGAAGACTGGCACAGGTCGGGCGGTGACATGCCGTCGACGCTGTAAACCGGCACCCCTATCTTCTGGCCCAGGATCTTCAACTGCTCGATGGCCGCCGGACGATAGATGTCCGCCGCGACCAGCATCGGTTTCTTTTTGTTGTCCTTCAGCAGGCGAGCCAGTTTCGCGGACGTGGTGGTCTTTCCGGTACCGTGCAGACCGACCATCATCACGATGGTGGGGCGGCCGTCCCTGGACCAGACCAGATCGCGCTGACCCTCGCCCATCAACTCGATCAGCTCGTCGTGACAAAGCTTGACAAAGTGATCGGCCGGGCTCAGTTCCCTGGCGCCACCCTTGACACGAACCTGCACCACCTCACCGAGCGCCTTCTCGCGCACCCGATCCAGGAAGGCAGTGACGACAGGAAGCGCCACGTCCGCTTCAAGCAGCGAGACCCTGATATCCCGCAATATGTCCGCAATCGCGGCTTCGTCGATTATTGCACGGCCCTGGAGCTTAGCCCTGGCACCCCTGAATCCTTTCGTCAGAACGTCGAACATATTAGAAAGGTCCTCTCCGGAATGGTCTTGAATAAAGCCTGTTTTCAACGGAAATCAAGGATTTCCGGTTAACCGCTTATACGGGATAAGCGCCCCTTTCGTCAAGATCGGCCGGCCGACAGGATCTCTCCGCGCAGATAGGAAAACCCGTGTCTCAGCCAGAACGGGTTGTGCGTAAGCACGTAGAGACCGGTTGGAAGAAGAACCCTGGGATTGAGATAAAAACGCCGGTATGCCCGGGAGGAAAGACTCATCAGCTCGTCTTCGGGAATACCGCATATGTCGCCGGTCTCCCCGTACTGGTCAAACAGTTCGCTTGGCGCAAGGCGCATCAAAGGGTAGAAAGCGGCGTACTGTGGTCTGATTTTCAGCGCGAAGTCGATATCGGCCGCGATCGTCTCTCGCGTGCAGCCCGGCAATCCGAAGATGAACTCGACAACGGTCTGAATCCCGGCACGCCTGGCCGCCTGGACGTTCGCCCTGACCGCACCAGGCTCCCTGACCGAGCGCCTGGCGAGTCGCAGAACATTCGGATCGCTGGACTGCAACCCGAATATGATCAAATCACATCCCGCCCGGCGGTACCTGCTCATCCGGGCTTCGCGATCTTTTTCGAACACGAACGGGTGGGTCTGGCACGTCCAGATAAGGTCGTGCTTCCTGGCGATGAGTCCGTCAAGGAAGGCGTCCTCCCAGGCATGATCCGCCGCGAAGTAATCATCTTTGAACGTGATGTACCTGACTCCGTGTTCGAGCACCAGTTCATCAATCTCGGCCAGGACGTTCTGAGGACTCCGCAGACGCACGCCATGACCGGCGATGTGCGGAACGGAACAGAAGGTGCATCCCCTGTGACAGCCTCGTGACGTGATCATCGTCGTGTACGGCTGACGCATGTTCAGAACACGCCAATCGTGGTGATGGCGCATGTCGATGATGTCACGGCGCGGGAATGGCAGTTCATCGAGATCCTTCACCGGTTCGGCCGGCGCGGTGATAACTGCCACGCCATCCTTCATGAACGCGATCCCGTCTACCGTCGACGGATCCCTGGCGCCCTTGATGACCTCGACCATGCCGACAATGGCGCGTTCTCCCTCGCCGGTGCATACCATCGTCGCTCCGGCAGCCAGATAAGGCCCGGGTTCCGAGGCGTTGGGCCCCCCTACCAGGATCGGCAGGTCCCCGCAGACGGTCCGAAGACCGCTCACCCACGCGCAAACAGCTTCGCGGGTCACCGAATCGGAATAGAACCCGACGAAAACCGGGTGCCGTTCGTCGACGAACCTTGCCAGGTCCGCGATATCGAAAAGATCGGTGGTCCGATCCATGACAACGCAATCGATGCCGTGATCGCGAAGCACGGCAGCCAGATAAAGGAACCCCAGATGGGGAACCGCCTTCATCGACAACTCGCCGCGTCTCGACTCCGCCAGGTATTCGACCTGTGAACTGGTGTAGACGAAAAGCGCGGTTTCTGGAACAGTCTCTGTAATCAAGCCCCCCGACATCTGCGGCCTCGACGGGTATCCGTGAAAATGCATTATGTTTTCAAAGATGTTCAGTGTCAAAAGAACCGAAGGAGGCTCGATGCCTGCGCGGACCTTCACGGTGATGCATAACACGCCTAAGAAGAATAGAATTTGACTTCACGGAAGTCCGATTGTTGACAGCGGTTCTGGCTGAGTTCGGGGGATTCGATGAAGTCGGCATGGGTCTTATTTCTGGCAGCCTCGACCATCTTTCCGATCTTCCTGCAGTCAGGATGCACCGACCATCCGTCTTCGGACGTGACCGATGACGTGCTGGGCTCCGGTCGCGACCATACCCTGCCTTCATTCGCGACCACTGCGGACTTCCTCGACTTCGCCGGGGATCAGGGCAACCCGGCCCAGGTTAAGTTCATCATCGTCGACTTCCAGGGTTCCGGCCGCATGCACTATGAAGAGCCCTCCTTTTTCGACATGCACGACGAATGGTCCTGGTTCTCGCTGCTCAATGACATCGCAATACCCGGGTACGACTTCGAGCCGATTGCCGGGTATTCTTTCGATTCGGTTGCCGAGATCTTTTCCTGGGCTCGAACCGTGGATGACCTGCCGCTGGATCTGGTATTTGTTTCCGATGGTTCCAGACTATACTCGCCGAAGTTCTACGACAGGGCTTTCAACCGCGTCGATAACAAAGGAAAGCCAGTCCCACGTTTCTTCGGTTGCGGTTCCGTGCTGCATTTCCCGCCGGATCCGGCTCGTCCGGTGCCCGGCGAAACCTGGGCGTTCGAACTCGAATACACCGATCTTCCATCGGTCGCGGACGTGGAGCGTTTCTTCGAAGTCCTTTCGCGAACCCTGCCGGATGGGGTCGGTGAGCACCTCGTCTGGCTGGTGCGCTCCGCCTCGCAGGAAACGATTGCCAGGCGGATCGACACGGCGGGCGGCCCGTACGCGGGACGATGGAAGACATGGGAATCCTTCCAGATTCCA
>CAZNJW010000011.1:0-7756 GCA_964573455.1 uncultured Anaeromyxobacteraceae bacterium
GGTTTCCGGCGTAGGGGCGAATGACAATTCGCCCTTCCCGGACGGCGAATGTAATTCGCCGCTACACGGACAGGAACGGGTTCCGGCGTAGGGGCGAATGACAATTCGCCCTTTCTCAGCGGCAGCCCTGGATTCTGGTTTCGTACTTTTCGTCGCAGGTCAGGAAGGCTGACTTGCAGTCGTAAATCCAGTTGGCGGAAACGCCGCATCCCGGAACAGCGTCGGCCCAGCCTTCCGGTTCGGCATCGCATCCGTCGACGAAGGTGCTGCAGTCGCCCGAGGCGGTGGACTCGACCTCGTTGGAGCCGGAGCAGTTGTAATCGTAGGCCTTGCCCTCGGTGGCGCACTGCGTCGGTGATCCGAAGTAAGTCGTCTGGCCCGGGAAGGCGTTGGCGTCGATATCGCAGCAGTCCGAGGCGTTCGTGGAATCATAGGTACCGTCCAACGGCAGGCACATGCACCGGTGCTTGGTCACATCGCCATAGCCGTCGCGATCCGAATCCATGTAGTACCCGGTGCAGCCGCTGGCGCCGTCTTCGTCCGTGGCGCTGTCACAGTCGTTGTCCACACCATCGCACTTCTCCGTCTTGGACGGGTTTATGTTCTCGTCGGCGTCGTTGCAGTCGCCGCCTATGGTCGCCCGGAAGTCGCCGGTCACGGCGCAGAGACAGGCGTTATTGGTGGTAACACCATAATTGTCGTGGTCGGTGTCGAGGAAGAAATTGGTGCAGCCGGTAGCCCCAGCCTCGTCAGTCGAACCGTCGCAGTCGTCGTCCTTGCTGTTGCAGACCTCGGTCATGCCGGGGTTGGCCGCTCCGTCGGAGTCGTTGCAGTCGCCGGTCTGGAGCGCGGTGTACTTCCCACTGCCCGAGCAGAGGCACTTGGGCGTGCCCACGCCATACTGGTCGCCGTCATTATCGTAGTAGTGGCTGGAGCACTCCAAGGCGCCCTCCTCGTCGGTCTGGCCATCACAATCGTTGTCGATCGTGTCGCAGCTCTCGGACACCGCGGGGTTGACCGCCGCATTGCCATCGTTGCAATCGCCACCGATATCGACCTTGTAGACGCTGGTGCCGGCACAAAGGCACTTGTGCTCAAGCGAGCTGCCGAACGTGTCGTCGTCGAGATCCTTGTACCATTCGACGCAGCCATCCGCGTTCTCCTCGTCGGTCAGAGCGTCACAATCATCGTCGATACCGTTGCAGGACTCGGTTCCACCACCGCTGATCAGGGGATCGGCGTCATTGCAGTCGCCACCTTTGACAGCGGTGTAGTCGCCGGACGGGCCACACAGACAGAGCTTGTCCTGAGAAGCACCCCAGGTATCGTCATCGACGTCCAGGAAATACTCGATGCAGTTCAGGGCGCCCTGTTCGTCCGTCTGCCCGTCGCAGTTGTCGTCCTTGCCGTTGCATCGCTCAGCCACGCCGGGATAAACGTTCACATCGGCATCGTTGCAGTCGCCCTTCTTCGTGGTGGAATAGTTTTCCAAGGCCTGGCAGAGGCATTTCATATCACTGGTAAGACCGAAGCCGTCATCATCCATGTCCAGGTAGAAGTTGGTACAGTTCGAGGCATCCTCGTCGGTGTCGCCGTCACAATCGTTGTCGACGCCATCGCAGGACTCACGCCTGGGATCCTGCGCGCTGCACGAGAACACGCCATTGACACATGTTGCAGTGCCGGAACACGTGCCGAATTCGCTGTCCTTCGTGCAGGCCGTGCCGGAGATCCCCTCGTCGGTCGCGCCATCGCAATCATCATCGAACTGATTGCACGTCTCGGCCAGCGCGGCAACCGCATCGCACTCACCATCGCAAGTGCGAGTCCCGAAACAGGTTCCGATTTCATTCTCGACGTAGCATTCGGTCAGATAGCCCTTGTCGATGTAGTTCTGCGTACATTCGCACGTTCCGGATTCGGATATGCAACGCAAACCCGCGCCATCGGGGTTTTCCACGCACTCGAATCCATCCTTGCAGTCGGAATCGGTTACGCAACCGTTACCGCAGTACGAACCATCCGGTCCGTATGGAATGCAGTCATAGACGCCGTTTCCCGCGCCGACCGGAGGCTCGCAGTCCGAGTCTTCAAGGCACGGCCTGCAGGCCCGGGCGAACGGATCGACGCAGATATACATCGTGTCACCCGACGACGTGACCCTGGAGCAGGACCAGCCTCGCGGGCATGAGTCCTCATCGTCGCAGGCATTCGTGCAGACCTTCCTGCCGCTGGTCTCGATGCAGAAGTTCAAGAAGCAGTCGGAGTTCTGGAGGCACTCGCAACCTGCATTTCCAGGGCACTGAATCTGGATATCGGAAGTCGTGTCCGGCACGACGTCCATGACAGCATCGACGGTCACGTCGCCAGTCGCGTCCGGTTCGTCACCATTGTCGCGACCGGTGTCGACCGCGATGTCCACGGTCACGTCCTGAAAAACTTCGGTGGCAGCGTCAACGCCGGTGTCCTGTTCGACCACGTCCGAGGATCCAGACGGGCCGCAGCCCAGAATGACAGCACTGACTGAAATGGCAGCAATCAATATCTTTTTCATCTGGAGACCTCGCATGTAAAGCGATTCGGGAAACGCCCGAAAAAATTTGACCATAGGATAACAGAAACGTCCTCCGATTCCCATTTCACGTGTGAATTACATTAATTCAAGCCGCCCGGACTTTGCTTGTTTCGGGCTTAATGATACACAATGGATGATCAAGGATGATTACTCCATTTGACGGTGACAATGATGGACGACGTGATTGCGTTGATTCTCGGCGGGGGCCAGGGCAAAAGGTTGTTTCCGCTGACACTCGAAAGGTCAAAACCTGCCGTTGCGGTGGCGGGCAAGTACAGGCTGATCGACATCACCCTCTCGAACTGTATCAACTCCGGCATCCGCAAGGTGTTCGTGATCACGCAGTTTCTATCGGCAAGCCTTCATCACCACATCATGGCAACCTACCGGTTTGATGCATTTTCCCGCGGATTTGTCGAGATCCTGGCGGCCGAACAGACTCCGAACCGGTCGGCCTGGTATCAGGGCACCGCGGACGCCGTCCGCGAATCACTCAGACATGTCAAAGACTTCAATAACAAAGCGATCCTGATCCTCTCCGGCGATCATCTGTACAGAATGGATTACCGCGAGATGCTTCGCCAGCACCTCGACAACGACGCCGACATTACTCTGGCTGTTCAGCCGGTTCCCAGGGTGGAAGCGCCCCGCATGGGGCTGTTGAAGGCATCCCCCGAGTGCATCGTCACGGACTTCGTCGAGAAACCCCAGGAAGAGGAGGTTCTCGAACGCTTTCGCAGTCCGGTTGAGACAAACCGCAAGCACGGACTTAAGGGCGACGACTGGTACCTTGGATCGATGGGGATCTATGTCTTCAAACCCAGCGTGCTTGAGGAGTTGCTTGCGGACGAGTCCAGAATGGATTTCGGGAAAGAAGTGATTCCGGCCTCCATTCACTCACACAAGGTGATGGCGTTCCCGTTCACCGGTCACTGGGAGGACATCGGAACGATCAGATCATATTTCGACGCGCACATGGCGATGGTAAGCGACAATCCGCCCTTCCCTCTCTACGATGCCGGAAAGCAGATCTACACACGTGCCCGAAACCTGCCGCCAGCCATCGTGATGCGTTCCAAGATCAAGAACTGTCTGTTCTCGGAAGGCAGCGTCGTTACCGGTGCGGTTCTGCGCAGTTCGATCATCGGCCTCCGTTCGATCGTCCGCCCCGAGGCAAGGCTGACGAACGTGGTCATGCTTGGCGCCGATTACTATGAAGGCGAGAAGACCGCCTGGCCGATGGGAACAAAACCGGCCAGCGACGTCCCGCCAATGGGTGTCGGAATTAACTCGAACCTGGAACGCGTGATAATCGACAAAAACGCGCGAATCGGGGCGAACGTGATAATCACCCCCAAGCAAGACGGCGAATGCATCCAGGGTGACAACTACTGGGTCTGCGACGGAATCACCGTGATTCCGAAGAACGCCGTCATCCCCGACGGGACGGTCATCTGACCCCCGGTTCCGCCCAGGTCACCTGCCCGCCTTCGTCAGATACCAGTCGACAATCGGTCGAATCGAGCCACGGAATGTTACCGGAGCGCCCTCAAAATCGTCGTTGATGTATGTGCAGCAGTTCAGAACGTGGGTGTTCTTCCTGTAGTCCAGGCCACGGGGCACGGGGCCGAATTCCTCGGTACAAAGCCATTCTTCGGCGTTTTTCGGCCCGCCAGTCAGGTATCCGAGCTTGCCGATCAGCTTGAACACCTTCTGGAAATCAGAAAATAGTCTGGTCTGCGACGGGTACTCGCCGATCATCTTCATCTTCACCGCCATCTCTTCTTCGGTCAAACGGATACGCAGGCGCTCGCCGCGGTACAGCGGGTGGAATCGATGCGCCACAAGGATCGTGTATTCGTAGGCTGGCAGGTGAAAGAACGCCACTTCGCAGTTGTTGGCCGCCTCGTATTCACGAATCGCGAGCGACGTGAAGAAGTGGGTCAAGTCATGCTCGGGCTGCCCGCCCTGCCAGGCCAGTGTGAACACGGCATCCGGCCTGGTGTCAAACACAGCCTCGCGCACGTCGGCCAGTATTCGATCGAAGTACTCCGAGGCCTCGGACATCGTGCGCTTTCCGGAATGGATCTCACTCAGCCAGCGGTAGATTTCAACCTCTGACCAGCCGTAACATCTGGTGGATGACTGGGGAATTCCGGCCCTGGCCACCGAATTAATCCCCTCGAGCATCCTGACCTTGCCATACTCGGGCGGTGTAAGTTCGGACTCGAAGAACAGACCGTCACTGTTCGTTATCCAGACCGCCTTCAAGTTCGGACCGAGCCGCTGAAAGACACCTGCCTGGGATATCTCGTCGTCGTGATGCGCCATCAGAAAAAGAGGACGTTCAAAGCCCCTCTTCAACAAACTGGTGCCACGTTCAATCATCCTTTTCTTGCTGGACACGGCTGCCTCCCCGGGAATTGGCCCGGGCGATAATTTCCCCCGCCGGTCGGGATGAGTCAACGTAAATGTTCCGACGATGACCGATGAATGGTTCGAAAGACGGGGGGACGCCAGGTCCTGACTAGAAGAACACCACGTCGGCCGAGGCTCCTGTCACAGCGGCCGTACCGCTGTTGCCGAGCGAGGAACCGCCCGAGCCGCCAGCCCCGCCCGTACCGCCGGCTTCCATCGCGTTCAGTGTGGCGTAGGAAGGCTGAGTCCCGGTTCCGTTGTACACGAGGATCCCGTACGACACGCCGCCGCAGCCACCGCCGCCGCCGCCGCCGTGACCACCGTCTCCACCCTGACCGCCTCGGCCGCCCGGGCCCATTGCGTAGGCCCAGTGTCCGGCCACCTCTCCACCGAGCGCGCCGTCGCCACCGAGACCACCCGCGCCGCCGTTGCCACCATCACCACCACGGCCGCCCTGACCGCGAACAATCTGGTTGTTCGTCAGCACCGGGTAGCTGGCACTGGGTGAACTGAACGTTATGAAGATGGTGAACGCGCCGCCGCCAGCCGAACCGCCCGTCGCTGCAGTGCCGCCGCACGCGCCCGAGCCGCCGCCGCCGCCGGAACCACCAAGGCAATCGTCGGTTCCGCTGCAACCGGAAGTCACGTCAGCGCCGCCGCCAGCGCCGCCGCCGCCGCCGCCACCACCCGCGGTTCCACTGTTGCCGTTCGAACCGGCGAAGCCCGACCAGTGACCGGAAACGACCTGGCCACCGTTGTTTCCGACCGGGCAGCCAGCGCCACCGGTGCCGTCGGTACCATTGCCGCCATCACCACCCGGCTGGCCGGTTGCCGTGTAACCGCCGGAAGCGAAAGTTCCGCAGCTATCCGAGGTGCGATCACGTCCGCCCGCGCCACCGGAACCACCCGCCCCGCCCGACACGCCGGGCTGTCCAGCTGTGCCGGATGGCTGCAGGGAGTTGTTGCTGGGACACTCGGCGCCAGCTCCGGGCCCTCCGCTGACGTTATCATCCACGCCGCAAGTCCTGGAGCCGCCGTCACCGGCAGTCCCCAGATTTCCAGGTGTGTAGGCGTATCCGTCGCAGGTGCTCTTGCTGGCGGTGTTCGTCTCGATCGTGTTTTCACCGGCCACGCCGTCCACACCATCAACCCCCTCGGATCCGTTCGAACCTGTTGCGCCGGCCGCGCCGTATCCACCGTAAATCAGGTTGTGCGAAACCGTCAGCGCCGAGGTGCAGTTCGACAGGTAGATCGCGTAGGAGTTGCCACTGGCCGTGAAATTCGTCGGACCGTAGACGATGAAGCCCTCGAACAGCGTGGGCGTCGTGATACCGGATGCCGTCACAGCCGTCTTGTGCGTCGTGCCCGACGAACCGCGAATGGTGGTCATGGTGGCCTCGACGTCACGTTCCCAGGTATCGGCGCGGTAGCCGCCCTTCACGTTGATGCCGGCAGCAAGCGTGATCGCTTCGCCGTAAAGGCCATTGGACACCAGGACGTTGGCTCGTCCGAGAACGCTGGCGCGCGTGATTCCATGCTGAATCGTCAGGCATGGATACTGTGCGATCCCGAGGGCGGACGGGGCGAGGCCGCAGGACGAATCGTCCGTGGCATTCGGATCATTGTGCGATACGTAGACCGCCGTCGGGTCGAGATAGAACTCGCAGCCGTCATCCGGAACCTCGTTCAGGTCATAGTAGTCAGTCTCGCACTGCATCTGGCAGACCGGAGCGCCGGTGGTGTCGCACTCGCCGTACGCGTTGGGCAGGTCATAGATTTCGGTGCAGTCGGTGAAGCAGTTCCCGCATGCGGTGTCGGTCGCGTACTGGCCACCGACCTTGAACGTCTGGTCAGTCGAGCCGTCGCAATCGTTATCCAGGTAGTCACAGACCTCGGTCGTCGGGGTTCCGGGCGTTGCCGGACACTCGACGCCGGTCTTCGCCGGGTTGCACTGCCACGTTCCGGTGGCCACGCACTGGCCGAGTCCAACGGTGCAGACAGAGCCCTTCGTCGGGAAGTCCTCGTCGGTGGTCGCGTCGCAGTCGTTGTCGATACCGTCGCACAGCTCGGTCACCGGGCTGCCAGGGGTGGCAGAGCAGTCAAGCGTGGTTCCATCAATGGAGCACTCCATCGTTCCAGAGCGCTGGCACGCGCCGACGCCGTCGAAGCAGACCGAACCCTTGGCCGGGAAGTCTTCGTCGGCAAAGCCGTCGCAGTCGTTGTCCAGGCCATCGCATTCCTCGGTCAGCGCCATTCCCTGAACCGCGTTGCACTCGACATCACTGAAATCACCGGTGCAGACAAAGACGCCGTTTGCCTGGCATTCGCCGACGCCTTCCTGGCAGGCGGTGCCCTTCTCGGGCCAGGTCTCGTCGATGGAACCGTCGCAGTTGTTGTCCAGACCGTCGCATTCCTCGGCCAGCGGCATTCCCTGAACCGCGTTGCATTCAATGTCCTGCTGATCACCGGTACAAACGTAGACGCCGTTCGCCAGACACTCGCCAATGCCCTCCTGACAAGCGCGCCCCTTGTTCGTCCAGTCCTCGTCTATAGCGCCGTCGCAGTCGTTATCAAGATCGTCACAGACCTCGGTGGACGGGGTTCCCGCCACCGCGTCGCACTCCACGCCGGCATGATCTGCAGTACAAACCCACACGCCGATATCAAGGCACTCGCCCTGACCTTCCTGACAGGAACGACCAAGATTCGTCCAGGTTTCGTCGGCCGAGCCGTCGCAGTCGTTGTCGATGCCATCGCACAGTT
>CAZNJW010000011.1:7856-38111 GCA_964573455.1 uncultured Anaeromyxobacteraceae bacterium
TGCAGGCACGGCCCAGGTTCGTGAAGTCCTCGTCAATATTGCCGTCGCAGTCGTTGTCCAGGCCGTCGCATGCCTCGGTGGACGGGGTTCCCGCCACCGCATCGCACTCGGTACCGGTCATGTCGACCGTGCACTGGTAGACGCCGGCCGCCAGACATTCGCCAACCCCCGCGCTGCAGGCGCGGCCCAGGTTCGTGAAGTCCTCGTCAATATTGCCGTCGCAGTCGTTATCCAGGCCGTCGCAAGCCTCGTCCAACGGCATGCCCTGGACCGCGTCACATTCAACGCCGCTGAGGTCGCCCGTGCAGACCCACACGCCCGTCCCAAGGCACTCGCCGACGCCTTCCTGACAGGCGCGGCCCTTGTTAGTCCAGTCTTCGTCGATCTCGCCGTCACAGTCGTTATCGATGCCGTCACACAGCTCGTCAGTGGGTGAGCCCGCCGTCACGCTGCATTCAAGCCCTGACATGTCGGCGCTGCATCTGAAGACACCGGTATTCGCGCAGGCGCCAACACCGACAACGCAAACCGTGTTCTTCTCGGGCCAGTTTTCGTCGACCGAGCCATCACAGTTGTTGTCCAATCCGTCACAGGATTCGACAGACGGCGTTCCCGGCACGCCGTCACACTCAACCCCTGCTCCATCGCCAGTGCACACCCAGACACCGTTAGCGAAACACTCGCCGACACCGACAGCACAAACACGCCCCTTGTTGACGAAATCTTCATCGACAGAACCGTCGCAGTCGTTGTCCTGTTCATCGCAGATGTCGGTAGAGGGAGTTCCCGCGACGGCGTTGCACTCGGTGTCGGTACCGTCAATACGGCATTCATAGAAACCAGATGCGAGGCATTCGCCGGAGCCGGCAAAGCAGACCTTGCCCAGATTCGAGAAATCCTCGTCGAACATGGTGTCGCAGTCGTTGTCCAGACCGTCGCACAGTTCCGCCACTGGGGCGCCCGCAACGGCGGTACATTCAACACCGTCGCCGGCAAGGTTGCACACCATGGAGCCGGCACGCTGGCACTCGCCGATACCTGCGGCACAGATCGCGCCGACCGACGGGAAGTTTTCGTCCACGAGGCCGTTACAGTCGTCATCCTGCGTGTTGCACATCTCGGCCGACGGCACGCGTGCGTCACAGGCCGTCCAGCCCGTTCCGGGCACGCACGACTCCTGACCGTAGCACTGACCGAATGAATTCGAGGTCACGCAGACCCTGACCTGGCCCTCGTCGCCCGCGATGCAGTCGCAAGCGCCGGAGTTCGGGAAACACTTGAACAACGGCTGGCCGAGGTCGTTCGTCTCACGACAGTAGTATCCCTCGGGACACGTACGCCTGACCGGATCCAGATCCGGACGCAGAGCGTCCTCGCTGCAATCCCACAGACAGTAGGAACTGCCGGAGGCATCGGCCGGCAGGCAGCGGTCGCCGGGAATCTGACACGCCGCATCAGACGCGCACGCCATGCAGAGCGATTCCGGGAACGGCAGGCACGAAAGATCCGATGCCTTCCAGTATCCCTCGTCGCACGTGTCGACGACGCACCTGGGCTGGGTGCCCGTCGCGTCGCACATCATGGTCGCCCGGGGCACGAGACCCTCGCAGGACACGTTGCAGGCGCCGCAGTGATCTATATTGTTGTATTTGTTGGTACCCGGAAGCTTGAAGTCTTCGTCGATCAGGCCATCGCAGTTGTCATCGAGGTTGTTGCACACCTCCGCCGAAGGTTCCCTGGCGGGACAGACCCACTCCTTGCCGGCCTGGGTGGCGGAACAGGTCCAACTTGCCGTGCAACGGTATTCCGTCGATGTCTCCGGGTCGGTCCAGAATTTCTCGCATTCCTCGTCAGGCTGCGCAGGATCGTTGTCCGCCAGACCGTCACAATCGTTGTCGATCCCGTCGCACAGTTCGGACGCCGGCGTCCTGGCCGAGCAATTCACCCAGCCGATGCTGCCGTCGCACACTTCGTTGCCCTGGCACGTACCGAATTCGTTGGAGACCTCGCACAGGCGCTTGATCCCGTCACTGGCCATGGTGCATTCACAAGTGCCGGACTGCGGCACGCACTGGAAAACACCCGAACCAAAATCGTTGCACGAGTATCCCAGCGGACAATCCGGGCCGTACGGACCGGTCGCCGAACAATCACGCCCGCAATAGTTTCCCGTGAGCAGAGGGAGGCACTTGTCGACGCCACCGGCACCACAGTCGGAATCGTCGTCGCACTGAACGCACAGGCTGGAAATCGCCGGGCGACAGGTATGTTCGTCAACCAGGACGTAACCAAGCACGCACTTGGTCACGATACACTCGGGAACCGCCTTGGTCCCGTCGCAGGCGGTTTCCAAGGCGAACGGGATCAGACCTTCGCAATCGACACCGCACTGTCCACAGTTATGGAAATCGGCCATCACGCCGTCTTCCTTGAAGTCCTCGTCGGTGTCGCCATCGCAGTCGTCATCAAGATAGTTGCACGTCTCAAGCGCGGGCAGCGGGCCGACACAATCCCAGCCTGCCTCGCCACGGCATACCCACGACCCCGGGCAGGATCCGACGTCCTCAACGGAATTCTGACAGACGTCTTCCGGCAAAGCGGGATTGTCGTCCGCGATGCGGTTGCAGTCGTTGTCGATCCCGTCGCAGACTTCTTCTGAAGGCTGGTTGGCGGTACAGGCACTCCATCCGGTCGCCACCTCACAGGTCTGGAAACCAAGACAGGTGCCGAACGTATTCTCGACCGCGCAGGTCCGCTCTTCCTTGTCGTTGACCAACTTGCACGAACACGTTCCGTTGTTCGGAACGCACTGCCTGGACTGCGTCTGATCCTCGGTATTGGTCACCAGTTCGCAGTTATAGTTTTCGGGACAGGGGGACAGATCCGAACAGGAGCGCGTGCAGTAGGTGCCGTCCTCGCCGATTGGAATGCACAAGCCGTTGGCGCACTGGGCATTCTTGGTGCAGGCGCGACAAATGTACGCACCGCTCGGCACGCAGACCGAGATCAGATCGCCGCCCTGCAGAATAGCGCGGCAAAGCCAGTCGTCAGGGCAATCGGTTGTGCAGGGCCTGGTGCAGACCAGCCCGTCGACACCCTCCACGCAGAAGCCGTCCTCGCAGTCTTTGTTCTGAAGACAGGGCGAGCCGAACTCGCCTGGCTGGATCGCTGTGTCGACATCGGTGATATCGGCAGTGTCCATGAACGTGTCGCCAGGCAGTTCCGCGGATGTGTCGCGACCGGAATCGAGCACTATGACCTCGGGTTCCGGCTCGATCCGATCCACAACCAGGTCCTGAGACAGCGCGTCAGCCGCGTCGCCCTGGACGTCCTGCTGAATCACCGGGCCATCCGAACATGAGAGCCCCACAAGAACGAGCACAAGGGCAACGGGAATGGTCAAATGTTCATATTTCATAATTTCCCCCGGCGGGCTGAATCGTGAGGCGGCCATCATGGTACCCCCTCAGAAAGTTTGGTATTCCACTGCCAACAAGACAACGGAATATCCGCGACAATAACGGAGATTCTAATCCGGCACGCGGATCGCGCGCAAGAGGAAACAGCTTCAGCCACTGTCAAATCAAGGTTCAGTCGTATCGCTGGCCATAGCAGGGACGACCAAGGCCGTCCTGTTCGATACAGGTCGCGAGGTCGCCTAACTCGCCGCATTCACAGGTATCACCGGAGGCGGAGCAGTTCGCGAGCACGGTCCAGTAACGGGAGGCAGCAGGAATCGATTCATCCGCGGGACACATGAAAAGGCACTGGGGCGCGTCGATGAAACACTTGTAGGCACCGGGCGCGGAACACTTTCCGTGCGTGGGTGGACACGAATTCATGCAGTCATTGATGGCCGCCGAGCAGCCGTTCTCGCACGCTATCGGGGACGTTTTAGTGTTACAGCCCTCTGTCGCGTAAACACAGTCCCAGGTTCCAGTCAAGTCATTTGTGCAGTACTGTCCGGGCGTGCAAGTGTCGTCACATGGTTCACAGAATCCCTGTTCATTACATAGACTTCCATGTCCGCAGCTTCCGCACGACGACCCGCATCCGTTGGGGTCGAGGCCACATTCACGTTCGCCGCACTTCGGCTCGCAGCACTTGTTGTTTATGCACTGCTCGGGGAACACACATTCGCCGCAATCACCGGGACATGTGGCACATCCCTCGTCCACGACGTCCGTGCAGTCATCCACCTGAGGATTGCACGTCTCGCAGAATCCGTTCGTGCACTCGCCGGTCGTGATCGGGCAGAAGTGATTCCGGCAGTCCACGCCTGGACCGCACTTGCCGCATTCTCCACCGCACCCGTCCTGACCACATGTATACATGTTTCCAGGACCGCAGTCGGGGCTGCAGCACAAACCGGCCTCGGTACAGACCGACACGCCGGAGAGTTCGCCGGGACAGCTCGGGCCGCAGTACCCGCCAAGACCATCCGGTCCGCATTCACGACCGGCGCAGGAGGCCGGACAACAGGCCGTTCCGTTGAAGCAGCACACGTCGTCGCCGGTGCAGCCCGCGCCGCAAGGTCCGCCACAACCATCGGTACCGCAGATCTTTCCACTGCAATCCGGGGTACAGCACATGCCCTGGAAGCAGACCTCGTCCAGTCCGCATTCGCCGCAATCGACACCGCCCGTGCCCTCGCCGCACCATCTGCCCTCGCATCCCTTCGGACGGCAGTCGCCGATCTCGCAGAACTGATTATCGTCGCAATCGCCGCAGGTTCCGCCACACCCGTCGTCACCGCAGTCCTTGCCATTGCAGGCCTGCTTGCAGCACTGCCCTTCCTGGCAGCGGAATCCGTCCCCGCACTTGCCGCAACCTTCCGGCCGGCCGCAGCTGTCCTCGCCACACACGGCATCGCCACAGACCGGGACGCAACACTTGCCCGCGTTGCAGGGAAGATCCTCACCACACTGACCGCACTGACCGCCGCAACCGTCGTCGCCGCACTCCTTCCCCTGACAGTTCGGAAGGCAGCAAACCCCCTGCCAGCATGTCTCGAGGTCGGGACAATCGCCGCACGATCCGCCGCAGCTGTCATCCCCACACTGCCGCCCCTCGCAGAACGGTGTGCAGCACTGACCATCGAAGCAGACCTGGTCCGACTTACATTTTCCACCGCACGGGTCGGCGTCCTGAAGCGTATCGGCTGGGCCGTTGTCGGTTTCACCCCCGGAAGGACCACATGCGCAAAGCAGAAGAACCGCAGGCAGAACGAGTGATGCAAGTATTCTCATGAAACCCCCGAGATAACAACGAACGGCAAATACCAATTATTGAAGATCGACATCGGTCTGGCAACCTGACGGGACAAAAGCCCGCGATTCAGAGCAGCAGGCCGTCGTCCCGAGCGCCAAGCATCTCACCGGCGTGCTCGCGGGCCTTGTCGGTCACCACCATCCCGCCGATAATCCGTGCGATCTCGTCCACACGCCCTGCGTCGTCAAGGCGATGAACCGATGCCACCGTGCGCCCGTCCACGACCTTCTTGTCGACCTTGAAATGTGCATCGCCGCATGCCGCAACCTGCCCGTGATGAGTCACTACAAGAACCTGGCGACCGCGGGCGGCCAGCTTCAGGACGTTTCCCATCTGCTGGGCGACTCCGCCGGACACACCGGCATCTATCTCGTCGTAAACCATCACCGGTGTACCGACCGATGCCGACATTACCGAATACAGACCAAGCGTGATGCGCGACAGTTCACCACCTGACGCGACATCGGCCACGGGACCGAATCCCTCGCCTGGATTGGTCTCAATAAGAAACTCGACCCTGTCTTTTCCGGTTGCCGAAGGTTCGGCGGGGAGCAGGTCGATCCTGAAAGTGGCTCCTTCCATCGCAAGGCCGCGAATGACCCGCGTGACCTCAAGACCAAGCCGCCGCGAGGCCTCGGCCCGGGCATCGGTCAGGTCATCCGCGATCACGTTCCATTCATCGCGCAGCCGGGCCACGGACACGACAAGCTGCTCCAGTTCGCCGTGTTCGCCGAAAAGCCTGGATAGTTCCTCGCGCGAAGCGGCCAGTGTCGCAAGCACATCCTCTTCGGACGGACCGTACTTCCTGCCCAGATCGCGCAAAGCCTCGAGTCTGGCCTCGACCGTCGCAAGTCGAGCTGGATCGAGATCCACCGCCTCTCCGTATGAAGTCAGCTCACGGGCCAGTTCACGAGCCTCTATCCTGACCGAGTCAAGACGCGAGAGCATCGGTTCAAGCGATCGATCAATCCCGGACATCTCACGCAGGGCGGTCTCGGCCTGGCTCAACAATTCCCAGGCCGCCGGCTGACCCTCGTAAAGACTGTCCGCGACGGACACGGATAACTCGACCAGCCTTCCGGCACCACGAAGCACCTCGGCCTCGGCCTGCGTCCTGGACAGGTCGCCCGGAACAGGATTGACAGATTCAATCTGGGAAATGACGTGCTGAAGGTAGTCCTTCCTGGCTTCACCTGCCTGACGGGCACGCTCAAGTTCATCAAGTCTGGTCCGGGCGGCATGCCACTGTTCGAAGGCCCCGCGACATCCGTTCTGGTCACACGAAATACCCGCGAAAGCATCCAGCATCGCGAGCCGCTCATGCGGCATGCCGAGACCGATGAACGCATGCTGGCCGGCCACCGAGACAAGCGCTCCAATCAATTCGCGCAAATCCCTGGCCGAGGCCATCGTTCCGTTGATATAGGACCGCGACTTTCCGTCCACCGCCAGGGTCCGCCTGACATGCACGACACCTGGGCCGGAATCCGACTCCGGATACCCGGCGGCTGACAGAAGCTCCGCCACGGGGAAGCCCGCTGAGAATTCGAAGACGGCCTCGACCAGGGCCATGCTTTCGCCAGCCCGGATGTCCGACGCGTCGGCGCGCGCGCCAAGAAGCAGCTTGATGGCGCCTACAAGAAGTGACTTGCCTGCCCCGGTCTCACCGGTCAACACCGAGAGTCCGTCTGGAAAATCGACCTCGACGTCTCCAAGAACGCCGATGTTTCTTACATGAAGGGTCCTGAGCAAGGCAGCGCCCCCGCGTTCAACAACGCACTATATTCGGCTCCGCCGGGAATTGTATTCCAGGAAACAGGGTTGATGAAGGTTATCTTTCCGAAAGCTCGCGGGCCGCGAATTCGGCCTGGAGGACGCTGATCATCTCGTCCAGGTCGCCTTCCATTATCTGATCCAGCTTGTAGAGAGTGAGGTTGATGCGGTGATCTGTAAGCCGGTTCTGGGGAAAATTGTATGTTCTGATCCGTTCGGAACGATCGCCGGTACCGACCATCGCGCGCCTGGCGGCCTGCTCCTCGTTGTCCAGTTCGATGCGGCGCATCTCGGCCAGCCGGGCGGCAAGCACCTTGAAGGCCCTTGCTCGGTTCTTGTGCTGGGAACGCTCATCCTGACACGTGACGACGATACCCGTTGGCAGGTGGGTCAGGCGAATCGCGGAGTCGGTCTTGTTGATGTGCTGTCCACCGGCGCCAGTCGCGCGAAAGATGTCCTCGCGAACCTCGCTTTTGTCGATCTGCAGTTCATCCTCGTCGTCCGCCTCGGGCATTATCGCGACGGTGACCGCGGACGTGTGGATCCGACCCTGGGCCTCGGTTTCCGGCACGCGTTGAACGCGATGCACTCCACCCTCGAACTTCAGAAAGCTGTACACCCGCGAACCGCTCACCAGGGCGATCACTTCCTTCAAGCCGCCTATCTCGGTCTCGGAGATGTCCATTATCTCGACGGACCAGCGTCGCCGCTCGGCATACCGCGAATACATACGGAAGAGATCCGCGGCGAAAAGAGCGGCCTCCTCACCACCGGTTCCCGCTCGGATTTCAAGGTAGATGTTCTTGCGGTCGAGCGGATCGACCGGGATCAGAACGGCCATCAAGGACGAAAGCAGTTCCTCGCGGCGTGGCAGAAGCCTTGCCAGTTCGTCGGCCGCAAGCGCCCCCAGATCGGCGTCGAACCGAAGCTCCTCGTTCTCCGCGATCGACGTGATGACCTGCCTGTACTCACGGTACATCAGCACGGTTTCCTCGATCTCGGCACGCTCAAGACTCAGTTCCCGCATCCGCTCGATGTTCGTATAGACCTCGGGTGAGCCAAGTTCGTCGTTCAGCCTCTCGAAACGGCTCTCCACCTCGTCGAGCTTTCCAAGGGCAACGTCCAGATCCATCATTCGCCCCCGCCCGGTAACGTCGCTGTCTCATTGCCCTGCGACAACCATACGTTGAAAGCATCGAAATCGACGAACTCCAGCACCTTCTCATGAACCGAGTCCACAACGCCGGCCCTGGTCGGATCAAGCGCCGTCGCCAGCGCGACGACCGCGATCTGCTGCTGACTCTCGTCGGGCCGCCTGGTCGTGATGTGCTGCATCAGAAGACCGGGCGCGGAGATAACGCGACCGAACCATCTGTCCGAAAACCTGTTCGCCAGCTTGATGATCTCGTATGAAAGCGCGCCTATCGGCAATATCAGGGGCAACTTGATGCCCAGATAGGCGATCTGGTTCAAAATCTTGTTCGAGGATATCTCGCCAAGCAGCGGAAACACACCGACGAACACGAAGATGCTGACCGCTATTACGGTGACCAGAAAAGCGGTGCCGCAACGCGGATGCTGCGTCTTGAAACCGGACATGTTTCCCGTGTTCAGCGCCTGCCCGGACTCGTGAACGAATATCGCCTGGTGCTCGGCGCCGTGATATTCAAACACGCGGCGCATCTCTTTCATCAGGGACACCAGCCAGATATACAGAAGGAAAATGCCGAGCTTGATCGCGCCGTCCACCAGATGGAACAAAGCGGCGGTTCCACTTTTCAGAGCATCATTGCCCGTCAGCTCGCCGAGACCCCATGTAAGAAAATGAGGCAGGGCCGCGAACAGCGCGAACCCGACGGCCAGCGAAAACACAAGCGTTGCCCCAATGGCTGCCTTCGACATGGTCGACGGCGCCTTATCCGGACTTTCCGGTGCTTCCTCGATGGCGTTTTCAGCCGAGAAATTGAGCGCCGAGATGCCGTCCAGCATGGTCTCGAGCAGAATCAGCCCTCCCCTGAGACCAGGCTTGCCAAGAACTGGAAAACGTTTTGACAGCGGCAGGGAAGAACGAACCCGTACGATGATTGAGCCATCCGGGCGCCTGACGGCAACGGTGACGGCGGAAGGAGCCCTCATCATGACGCCTTCCACGACGGCCTGGCCACCGACGGACGGCGTTCCGGATGCAGTCTTCATTTACCGATCTGGCTGAGCGGATTCAGACCGGCGTACTTCCTGTTGAATCGATCGACGCGACCTTCGGTGTCGACGATCTTCTGCTTGCCGGTGAAGAACGGATGGCAGGACGAACAGATTTCAACGGCGTACGATCCGCGGGTTGAATGGGTCTCGATAACATTACCGCAGGCGCAGGAGATCTTCGCTTCGGTGTACTTCGGATGGATGCCCTTCTTCATGTTTTCCTCCAACAGGTTACTCGATCAATTCCTGATCGGGGCGCCGTATGGTAAGAGCATTCGCACAATTCGTCAACTGGGTCCTCAGTCGATATCGTCCCTTCGACGTCGGGCGCGACAAAGCGCCTACAGTCGACAGGGTCCTGTCAATTCGAGGATAACCACTCTGTGACATTGACCATGTGACGCAGTGAATGTATATTTCACTGGGAAAAAATTTCGGCCCGTGATGTTGAGAGAGTATCAGGGAATCTGTCCACGTTGTCGGATCAACACCGGCTCGGTTGGACAGGCCTGCCCAAATCCCGATTGTCTCACCTATCAGTACAACTATATTCCTATCCTTGCCTATGACGCGGCCATCGCCCAGGCGGAAAAACGTGGGGGCAGGATTGACCCGTGGCTGGGCCGACGATTCGATCGCTATCTCCTCTGCGGAAAAGCCGGGGAAGGCGGCATGGGTACTGTCTACATCGCGCTTCAGGCGCCTCTGAACCGCGAAGTGGCGCTTAAGGTGATGACTTCCATCTCGGTCTCCCGCGAGGCGCTCGCCAGATTCGAATCGGAAGCCAAGGCTCTCTCGACCCTGGATCATCCGAACGTTCTGAAGCTGTTCGACTTTGGATTCGGCAACATGGACGGACAGACGGTCCCGTACATGGTACTCGAATTCATCAAGCATGGCCGGACGTTGAAGAAGGTTTTTCAGCAGGACATCCAGGCTTTCGGCGCCATGAGGGATGACACCAGACTGCCGGTTTTCGAGCAGATTCTGGCTGGTCTTGCCGCGGCCCACTCAGTTGGAATCACGCATCGGGACGTCAAACCCGAGAACGTGATGCTGACGCAGATCCACGGGAACCCGAATTTCGTAAAGGTACTCGACTTCGGTCTGGCCTCCGGCATGAGGGGCGACGACGCGGACAAGACGGGGGCCAACCAACTCCTCGGCACCCCGAACTACATGGCGCCCGAACAGATTCCAGGTGCCAGAAGGATGCCTCTCGATCACAGGGCCGATCTCTACGCTGTCGGAGTGATGGCATTCGAGGCATTGACCGGTTCAAGGCCTTTCCCCGGGGAAACAGCCCTGGCGGTCCTGACTGCGAAGGCCAGCGAAACGTTCAACCCGTTCGACAGTCCGGTGGTCCAGCGACTGAACAGGACACAGCGCGCCTTCCTGGAAAAAGCAATCGCATTCGACCCGGACAACCGTTTTGACAGCGCCGGCGAGATGACTGCCGCGTTAAAAGACGCTCTGGCCGAGCCGACCAGCAGCTCGGGCATCGGACTGTTCAAGCTCTTCGGCGGACTCATGTCCAAGCCCAGGAACCAGGGATCTGGTGACGCGGGCCACTCGACTCCGACTCCGACTCCGAACACGTCACCTGTTTTGACTCCGCCGCCGCGACCCTCGATATTGCCCGCAACGCCACCTGGTGGCATGCAGGCAACCGGTGTACGACCCGCCACCGGGCAGTCCCGGCGCGTCACCGGGCCGATCGCTCAGCTTGGCAGTTCGGGCCTCGAAGTCGACATGGGCACGCGCCCGATAACGGGTCAGCACAGGACGATGACCCCCGAGGAGCGGGCCGAACGTCTCAAGAACCGTCGACGCAGAACAACCGGACGAAACATGTCCGCCGCGAGACTGTCCGAGGCTGGTGACGCCATGGAATCATCCAGGGGCCGCGGCGAAGGCAGGAAGCTGTCAATCATCGGGCTGGTGCTGGTCGCACTTGTGCTCGGCATAACCGCGCTTGTGCTGGTTCCTCGAATCCAGGAATCCAAGCGATTCGACAGGGTCGGCGAGGATCTGAAAGTACTGAGTGTTCCCCTTTCCAACAACGGCAGGTTCGTCGGTGTGGACAGCAAGTTCCTGCTGCCAGGCAACCAGAACGACCATTTTGTCTCGGACGCGCTAAGGGACGGTCAACCAGCCCTCGACCCGTGGGGCAACCCCTACCGGGTTAAATACTCGCTGCAGAATCCGAAGGCATACGTCCTGTTTTCCACAGGCCCGGACGGTGAAAAGGACGACTGTGCGGCTGGAGCGAATTCCGACGACATCTGCGTCAGTCTTGGACCACCCTAGCACGGCCGGCAGGATCCGGCACAGGCTGAATCGAATTGGACAGACTCCAGATCATCATCGCGTTGGCGGCCTGGACAGCAGGGATGATCGGCGTTTCCGTCCACATCCTGCTGAACAAGAAGAATCCAATCAGGTCGGCGATATGGCTGCTGCTGGTGTGGTTTATTCCGGTTGTCGGTTTCCTGCTTTACTGGGCATTCGGCGACAACCGCATCGCGAGACGGGCCAAACGCAGGCTGAAGGCCCGACGTCCGGACGGCAGGCCCGACAGTTCGGGCAGGGTTCCCCCCGCGCTGATTCCGCTTCAGGTTGCGGGGGATCGGATTGCACATAACCCGCTGATGCCTGGAAACTCAATCGAGATGCTCGAGAACGGCGACAAGGTCTATCCGGAAATGCTGGCCGCCATAGCCAGCGCCCGAAAGAGCGTTGCCCTGCTGTCATACATCTTCGATGGGGACGAGATCTGCCGCCACTTCACGGACGCGTTGTGCGAGGCCGCTCGACGAGGCGTCGAGGTCCGCCTGCTGGTGGACGGAATCGGGGCCAGGGGTTATGGCCCGGTTCTCCGCCGCAGACTGACCGAGGCTGGAGGCAGGATGGCCAGCTTCTGGAGGCGCGGACGCTGGTTGAGGCATCCGGGGCTGAACCTGCGCAACCATCGCAAGATACTGGTCGTGGACGGAGATACAGGATTCACCGGGGGCATCAACATCAGCGCGCGGCACGTCACCGCGCCAGGCGAGGACTATCCGCGTTCATTCGACGTCCATTTCAAGCTGCGGGGACCGGTTGTCGGTCACCTGATGGAGACGTTCACCGACGACTGGGAACTGTCCGCCGGTGAGACACTGTCGGGACCACTCTGGTTCCCCGAGCTTTCACCCGCGGGCAACGTGCTGGCGCGAGGTATCGCGTCAGGCCCCGACTTCAGTGTCGGCCGACTGCATGACCTGTTGCTGGCCGCACTCAGGACGGCCCGTACGTCGATCGACCTGATGTCCCCCTACTTCATCCCCGACGAGGCAATCATGGCCTCGATCCGCACCGCGGCCAGGTCCGGCGTCCGGGTCAGACTGTTCATCCCTGCCAAGGCGGATCACCTTTTCATGTCCTGGGGAGCCAGGGCCTACCTTCCGGAGCTGACGATCTGCGGTGTCGAGGTGTGGGAAATGGGGCCGGGCTTCAACCACAGCAAACTGACCGTCATCGACGATGAATGGATCATGATGGGATCGTCCAATCTCGACCCCCGAAGCTTCAGGCTGAACTTCGAGTTCAACGTGGAGGCTTACTCCAGGATGGCGGCTCTGGACATCTCGACATACATCGAACGGCAGATCGCCGGTGCCAGGCGAATCGACACCGACACCCTGAAAAAGGAACCGCGACTGATCCAGCTCAGGAACAGGATGGTCGCCCTGCTGTCACCTTTCCTGTAGGCCCGCTTATATCCGGATTGTTCAGTCGAAATAGAACATGCCCATTCGATCGTAGGTAATCGCGCCGAAGGTGTTCATCAGGATGCCGAAGACGCCAGCCGCCATGAAGGCCTTGTTGAACTCGCGCCCGCCGACCGCAATCAGAGCGAACAGGAAAGGCATGAAGTCGAGACCGAAACGATAGCTGAACTGCGCCCAGCCGGTGTTCTGGTACAGGGCCAGAAGGGACGCGATCAGGGCGATCGTGACGACCAGGTTACGGGTGTACGCGTTACGCACCCTGGGCCAGAGAGCGATAAGAAGGAACGGGGACGTCCAGAGAAGCCCGAGACCGTGGCGGGTGATGTGTATGAATGGCGCCTTGCCGTCGAAAACCGGCGGATTGGTCAACATGGCCCCCAGGTTGTCCCTTGCAAACCAGAATGAGAACAGGCCGTGGTTCCTGATCGAGTTTCGGGTCCCGTCGGCCAGGAAGGTGTGACCGAATTCGAAGGGGTTGTCGAACCTGACGTAGTTCAGGATCATCAGGGCAATACCGCCGGCCAGGATCGGCAGCGCGAAGGCCAGGCCCTTGCGCAGCACATGACCGAAGCCGGGCCACCGCATCCTGTCCCCGTCACGGAACACCTCAAGCACGAAAAAGATGGACGCGAACGCGATCGGAGTTCTGGTGGCCATGCCGCAGGCGATCGCGAGTCCGGCCAGGAACGGCCTGCGGGCGCCAGTGGCGGCGAGAAGATACAGGATGTTGATCGAGACACCGATAATCAGTGCCGAGAACCAGACCTGCCCCCGAATCGCGCTGAAGAAATGGACTGTTCCGAAGGTGAACAACACGGCCAGTATGATGTTTTCGCGCCTGGTCCTGCGGGACATGCCGATGGAGACGAGGTATTCCAGCAGGATGAAAAGAAGCAGGCAGTTCAGGCCCCCGTTCAGGACGGTCAGCAGGACATCGTTGATGTTGTACCCGAATACCGCCGCCAGCGGCATCAGGATGACCGCCGGAAATGGCGGAAACGAGACGTACCAGTCCTTTCGGTCGCACAGGCCTGCGGTCGCACCGCACCCTCTCTTGATGTCCACCTTGGGATCGATGATGCGCACCGTCTTGTCCAGACCGTGGAATTCATTCTTCCGTGAACCATCGGTGTCGCCCCACGGGAACACCCCACGCACGACTTCCCCGTCCGTCGTGGTGATCTCGCGAACCGACGCCCAGTCGTTCCAGCCCTGTGATTTTCCACCCGGCCCGGTCAGATGTCGATTTATCGCCTGCTTGTATCCAGGCGGATCCTCGGGCCGCTGCTTTTCTCCTCGATGATGACGCGGGGTGTCGGTATCCGCTCGGCCCTGAAGGAAAGAGTTTGCCAGGTCGGTGAAGTGGAAATGCGGGGACGGCTGGAGAATCCAGTTCCAGGAAAAGAGCGCCAGTACCGCCGCTGAAACCACGAAGAGCAGCAGGTGAACCCTGTGCGCCACGATGAAAGTCTTGAACCTGCTCAACATCACCCCCGCATCCACTGTGTCAGTGAGACTGCCGACAGGATGGCATCCGGAACGGCCATCGCGGCGGTCGCGTCGAAATATACCAGACCACGGATGCTTCTGCTATTCTACGCTCGCATCCCGGGTGTGTCCGGGACCATGGCATGTTCACGCCGGGGGCCGCAATGCCGGTTCTGTCCCTGAAAGGGGTCCGCAAGACCTATCCGAACGGTAACGAGGCCATCAGGGATGTCTCGTTCGAGGTGTCCGAAGGCGAATTCCTGTTTCTTTCGGGACCAAGCGGATCAGGCAAGACCACGTTGATCAGGATCCTCCTGAAGATCGAGGAAGCCACCGGTGGAGAGGTGCTCGTGTTCGGCAGGAATGTCGGCGCGCTTGTTCCCGGGGCAGTCCCCTATCTGCGCAGGAATATCGGGGTCATCTTTCAGGATTTCAGGCTTCTCCAGGACAGGACGGTGTTCGAGAATCTGGCACTCGGGCTGCACATTCTCGGCATGTCGCGAAAGGATGTTTCCCGCCGCGTCGAGGGTGTCCTTTACGACCTCGGCATCGACCGGTACGCGGACGCCTATCCGGCAATGCTCTCGGGCGGCGAACAGCAACGTGTCGCAATCGGTCGGGCGCTGGTCATGGAACCCGCCCTGATCCTGGCCGACGAGCCAACAGGTAACCTGGACTGGGATCTGTCCCAGGAAATCGTTCGTCTTTTCGAGCAGTTGAATGCCAGGGGAACAGCAGTGCTGATGGCGACTCACGATCGCTTCCTGCTGGATGCATTCCCTAAAAGGACCCTGCTGATCAACCGTGGGCTCCTGGTCGAGGATCGCAAGGCCGGCACGCATGACAGGTTGCCCTCATTCAAGGGGATTGGTGAAATCGGATGACCGACAGCGATGCCAGAAAGGTCTCGATGGCCATCCGCGACGGGCTGCGCGGGCTCGTTGTGGCGCCCGGTCAGACCGTGGCGTGCATCCTGTCGCTGGCGGTCGCCGGCGTGCTGATCATGATAGCGGCATCGGTCGGCAGCCTCACGATGGCCGTGCTCGATCGGGCATCGTCGTCAGCCAGAATGATCGTCTACCTGCAGGATCAGGTGGATACCGCCCGCGTCACCGCTATGATTGAAGGAATCTCGCGACGGAACGACGTGGAAAGCGTCTCGTACATGAGTCGCGAGGAGGATCGCAGGGCCAACGCGGATCTGCTGCCGGCGGACCTGGTTCAGACCCTCCCGCTGGATGCTATTCCCGGCCAGCACGGTATTCTCGTCAAGTTTCGCGATATCGGCACCGGAGGGGACGGGCTTTCGGACCTGACTGCTTTTCTGCGCGAACTGGAAGGCGTTGATATCGTGGCCGAACCGCCGGTCGGCGCCGCCACGATCAAGTCACTCGCCGGCGCGGTTGGTTTTGTCAGGGTCACCCTGTCGATGCTGGCGGCAATCCTGCTTGGAGGCACCCTCTTCTTCGTGGTCGGAACATTGACACGTACCATGGAGCGTCGACGCGAGGAAATGCAGATTCTGCGACTGGTGGGGGCGACTAATCTTTTCCTGAAGGCTCCGCTGTTCATCCAGGGAATAGCGCAGGGGATCGCCGGACTGTCTTCAGGGGCGCTCGCGGCCTTCCTGATTGTCCACGGAACCAACAGCTATCTGATGTCGGAGCTTGGCATCGGCATAGCACTCCCGACCCAGGGATGGCTGGCAGTGCTCGTTTCGATTCCCGGCGGGATCGTTGTCGGGATGGTCGGCGCGTTCATCGCCACCGCCAGGAGGCTGCCGTGAAGGACTGCCGACGACGGCAGAACACCATTCGTGCGCTGATTCCGTCGCTCCTGACGGTGTCCATTCTGACCTCCCTGACAACGTACGCGACACAGCCCTCGACCGGCGACCTGCTGCGTGACGGACTGTCTATCCTGGACGCGCTGGACGGTTACATATTCGACGCCAGGCAGGCGGAGGCCACCAGGATTCGAACGGCGGGATACCTCGAAGCGGCGGTCCGACGGCTCGACAAGGCATCCGCCGAGCTTGCACAGGCACAGAAGGAATATGACGAGGCCCGCGCGCGTCTGGCGTCGACGCTCAGGATTGCGCGTCTGGCCGATACGGGCGGCGCTTTCTCGACATTCTTCGTCAGGGACAACGACATGAAGGCCCTGCGGCGTCAGGCTCTGGCCGAAAAACTGGCAACGGTTCAGGCAAAGGAACTGGCGGCGGTTCAGAAAGCCCGCGATCGCGCCGTGACGCTGGAATTCGTCGCTGGAATGGAACGCGCCCAGACATGGGCGCTTAACCGTGTCAGTGAAGAGGCCATCGTCAAGCTGGAACAGGAAACCGCCAGGCGCCGCGCACTGCTCAAACAGATCAACGAGGACGTGGAAACCTTGCGGCGACACGCGTCGGAGTTGTCCGACGCCGAACTGGACATGGTCAGGACAATACGATCCCGTCTGGGTTCCGGGGCCGCGCCGGAAGACTTCCAGGCCCTGGCCGGCAAGCTGCGTGTTCCGCTGACCGATGGGCAGGTGCTGGTGCCGTTCGGTGATGTAATCCATCCCCGCTTCAAGACAAGCACACCTCATCCTGGCTGGACCATCGGCTTCGACTCCAGAGGTCCGCGCAACGTGCGAAGCATCGCGTTCGGAAGGGTTGTCTGGACTGGCCGGATGCGCGGCTTCGGCAACACGGTCGTCGTGGACCACGCGTCGGGATGGTACAGCGTGTACGCAGGGCTCTCGTCACTCGAAACGGCTGAAAAGGCCATAGTCCGCGAGGGCGACGTGGTAGGTCAGGTCTCGGCGCACCCCGGCGAATCAAAGGTGACGCTCTACTTTGAACTTCGCCGCGATTCGAGCGCGGTGGATCCGGCCGACTATATCGACGCGACTCTTGCCGAACCGGAGACGGATCGATGAGTTGCCGCGCTTTCTCCACGATCCCGACGCTTCTCGCCTGCACCATGGCGATTGTCTGCGCCGGCTGCGGCGCGGTTTCCACGGGCGTCATCAACAGCCCGGCAGCCCATTCGGATGGCCTGGCCACCCCTGCCCCGGCGACTCGCTGGTCGCGCGCCGTTCCCAGCGTGCCTGTTCCCGAACCTGGCAGGCCGCTGGTCGCAATAGTTATTGACGACTGCGGCGTGTCCGCGGCCCAGCTTGAACCATTCCTCGGGATGCCGGTGCCGTTGAGCTTCAGTATCCTGCCTTACCACCCTGGAGTTCAGGACACGATCGCCCTGCTGGCCAGCGAAGGACTTGAGGCCCTGCTTCATGTGCCGATGGAACCCGACGATCCCAGATGGCTGGAAAACGACTGGTTCCTGACAACAGGCATGAACGAGCAGCAGATTCGCTCATCCCTTCTCAGATCCATTGAAGCGGTGCCAACCGCGAGCGGCATGAACAATCACATGGGCTCGAAGTTCTGCGCCGATCGAGCGGCAATGACCACAGTGATGCAGGTTGCCCGTGAGAAGGGTATCTACTACCTGGATTCAAAAACGGGAGTCGGCTCGACGGCTGCCCCAGCCGCTGCCGAACAGGGCGCCAGGCTGCTTGAGAGGTCGGTTTTTCTGGACAATGACGACGAAGTACCGTTAATCACGCGTCAGCTTGAAGAATTGATTGAAAACGCGAAGGCGCAAGGTTGCGCTGTCGGTATCGGACACGCCAGGCCGGCCACGGCCCGGGCGATTCGGGAATTCGTCAGCGGTCGTGACCACGGCGTGACGTTTGTGCCTGCTGGCCGCCTTTTCGATTACTGTCCTGCTGCGGCTGACGCACCTTCCTTGCCTGATCGAACCCGACAGGAATGATCAGAAGTCTTCGGAAATCTCCCTCTCCCTCGCTGCGTGTCGTCACCTTACGGTTGTCCCTGAGCGCCAGATGGATCAGGCGTCGATCCTGCGCCTTCATCGGCGCAAGTCTGACCACGTGATTCGTTGAGACGGCCTTATCCGCGAGCCTTTTCGCCATCAGACCAAGCGTCTGCTCGCGCTTGCACCGGAATCCCTCAGAATCAAGCACGACCAGCTTCCGCTCCTCGGGGAAGCGGTTGATTATCTTGTTGACCAGGAACTGAAGGGCGGCCAGAACCTCGCCCTCGCGACCGAGCACCAGGTCGCACTCCGCACCGGAGACATTCAACAGGATCGACTCGTCATTCTCCTCGAACGAGACGGTGAAGTCGGTTCCCATCAGTCGAAGCATGTCACCCAGAACCGCGGCGGCCTCGGGACCCTTGCATACAGTGGAGCCGGAAGATGGAGTCGACACGCGCTCAACGGCCGGGCTCTCAACGGAAGCAACGTCGGGAACCGATGACACATGCGCCGGTTCGGATACCGCGGGCTGCCATGAAGGCTGGCGGGAACCACACGGATTCTGAAGCTCGAGCACCTCGCCGGCGGCTCTGACCAGACCGGTGTCCCCGGGGCCGGGGACATACGACGCCCTGGTAACGACACGGGCCGCGTCCTCTTTCACCTTGACCAGAACCGTGACGTCCCTTCGGAACATTCCAAAGAGCCCCGTCTCCTCCTCGATGACCTCGTAAGTCATGTCGCTGATATTGACGCCAAGCTCCTGCGAGGCCTTGAGCAGCGCCTCTTCCCTGGATCGCCCCGTGAAAGTGCCTTCCTTCATCGAGTCAGACCTCCGGCCCCGCGAACGGGACCACCCGGATAACCGGGCATCACGCCGCGGCAGCCCTCTTCTTTTTCAGCCCCCGGTTGGTCCAGAGGGTCTGAAGAACGGACAGGAGCGTGTTAACAAGTATGTAGAACACAAGTCCGGACGGCAGGAACAGCATCATCGCGGTGAACATGATCGGCATCATCCACAGCATGATCTTCGCCTGGGCCGGATCGCCGGTTACAGGAGTAAGCTTCTGATTAAGGAACATCACGCCACCGAGTATCACCGGAAGCACGAAGTACGGATCCTGTGCCGAAAGGTCGCGAATCCACAGCCCAAGGGGGGCCTGGTACAGATCGACGGCACTGTAGATTGTCCGGTACAGAGCGATCCATACCGGCATCTGGATCAGCATCGGGAGACAGCCACCCATCGGGTTGATCTTCTCCCGCTTGTACATCTCCATCGTGGCCTGGTTAAGCTTCGCCTTGTCGTCCTTGTATCTTTTCTGAAGCTCGTCGATCTTCGGCTTCAGTTCGGCCATGCGGCGCATCTGCCGGGTGCTGCTGAGGGTCAGAGGCATCGTCACCAGCTTCACCACGATGGTCAGGATGATGATCGCAATGCCCCAGGAGGGCAGGAAGTTGTGAACGAACTTCATCAGCCACAGCATCGGCCTGGCGAGGAACCAGAACCATCCGAAATCGATGGTGTCCTCGAGACCCGAAGCGACTGTCTTGAGTCTGTTCAGGTCCTTGGGGCCTGCATAGACCGTGGTCGAGAACATCCGTTCACGCCGGTTTTTCAGCGAGTCCAGGGCACCCTTCGCCTCGGCCCCGAGCGCGTCGGAATCGATTTTTGACAGTTCGATCGGGGCTATCGTCTCGTCGACTCCGAGCAGTCTGGCCGCCTCGGCGCACGATATGCGCCCTTCCATTCCGTAAGCGCCCGCGAGCCATCCCGGGACACATGCTCCCGGACGCACCGCTTTTATCAACTGACGGCCACCAGACTCGTTCGCCCAGCGCATCGCGCCGTTCACGATCCCCGACGAGGTCGCTCCGGCCACACACTGCACCTCGCTGTCGGAAGACGGCATCGCGGCGGTGAGGAAGTACCGGGAGGTTATACCGGCATACGACGCCTTTCCCGAGATCTCGAAGTTCTTCGCGTCGAGGATCTCCTTGCGCTTCTTCCGGTCGATATCCTTGCCATCGCTGCAGACCGCCTCGAGAACGTCGGGAGGCGCGCCGAACATTCCCCCGCAGAAGCCGGACTTCGAAACCGGCGATTCCCACCCCGGAATGGACATCACAAGACGACCCTGCACGTCCTGATCGGACACGTTGACCAACCGGGTAACGGCATCGATCACGAAGTCCTCACGAATCGTGAAGCGTCTTTCGATATAGATCGGGCTGGAATAGACGGCGGGATCCGGCCACACCATCACCACGGAGTCATCCGACTTTGAAACGACTTTGAACACCGGGTCGGCGCTGAATGCCTCCCAGAACGGAACCGGCTCGGTGGTGAACGTCGGAGCCGGAGGCTCGATCGGAGCGATTGGCGCCGCGGCCGGATCTGGCGTCTGCCCGGCCGCATCCGCGACCTGGGCTTCCGTGGTCCCGGCCTGCTGCCCGCCGGCTTCACTGCCCGTGGCATCCGTTTCGACAGGCGCCGGCGGCGCGGGCGGCAGCTCGACTATCCTGCCCATCGTCAGGGACGACGACACATCCTCAAAGCCAATGGAAAGCGGAAACAGGCCGTTTTCCCATGTAGTGACGATGTCCAGCGGGCCAGGGGCCATCTTGGCCGCAGGTGGTATGGGACCACCGGCCGGGGCCTCGTCCTGTTCTTGAATGAATTGTGGATTGTTAAGAAAAACCGACTGCAGCGAGGCGCCCTTGTCCGTAACATGAACCTCGAACCCGCCGGAAGAGGAGCGAATAACGCTCACCGTTTCTCCGGCTGCCGGAGTAAGCGGCTGATCCGCCAGGGCCGGAAGCGACACGAAGACGGGCATCATGGCAAGAACGACAAGACAGTGGTTCAGCCTCACTTGATCACCGAATCCCTTCCCGGCACTGGGTCGTAGCCCCCGGGGTTGAAAGGATGACACCGGGCGATTCGCCTGATGCCTAGCCACGAGCCCTTGAACAGGCCGTGAATTCTGAGCGCCTCCAGAGTGTATTCGGAACAGGACGGCGCAAAACGGCAGACGGGACCGAGCAGCGGGGAAATCAACGTCTGATAGATTCTAATCAAGGCTATCGGGATGGCCGTTGCCAGCCTCGATACCCATCTTGCTGTCGATCCTGCGGAGGGCATCAGCAAGCTCTCCTTCGAGATCGGCCAGCGCCGGAACCTGCCGACTGACAGCCGGCTGGCCCTTTCGATTGACGCCGCCCGGTCCCTTGTTCCGATCGAATCCCGGAACCGCCTTCACGGCAACGATAAAATCGCGGCCGACGAGGCGGGACTTGAGGCTGTTTCTGAACACCTCACGAATCAGGCGTTTCCAACGATTTCGGGCCACTGCGTTGCCGACCTTCCGGCTGACGGCGAGCCCGAGCCTCGGGGTTTGCAGTCCGTTCCGCCCCGAAAAGACGATCAGGTTCCAAGTCCACGCCTTGAATCCACCCTTCATCACCGCGTTGAAATCACGCGGCAGGAGGACCCTGCAGGACTTGGGAAAACCCCGATCCACGGTACCGGCTACTTGCCCGGAGTCGTCGGGGCGAGGATCGCCCGACCCTTGGCGCGACGCCTGGAAAGAACCTTGCGGCCATTGCTGGTCGCCATCCTGGCCCTGAAGCCATGGGTCCGGAGTCGCTTGATTCGGCTTGGCTGGTAAGTTCTCTTCATTGCGCGAATTCCTTAATCAAATCAGCGGGAAACACGAGTCAAAAGACCTTGAGCCCCGCCTGTGGCTATAAATGATGCGGCATTACCTGAACGACGCACAGCGCAGTATTGTACTTATCGGAACGCCGGTGTCAACGCCGCAGGATCATTTCAGTACCCGATGCCGAAGATCACTTCGCGATCCGCCGGCTTGCCGGTGTACATGCAGGGAGCGGTTCCTCCCGGCTGATCGAACGGGATGCACCTGACGGTCGCCCTGGTTTCTTCCTTGATCCTGGCCTCGATTTCGCGATCCGGATTGAACCTGCAGCGCACAAACCCGCGACTCGACGCGAAGAACGACTTGACCTGCTCCCATGTGTCAAGCCTGACGACGTTTGCATCGCGGAACGCCAGCGCCCTTTCAAACAGCGCCTTCTGCATCGCGTCGAGGCGTGCCTCGACCATCGGCCGGTCCACGTCGGCGAGCTTGATCACGTCCTTGTCGCCCAGTCTGGACTTCAAAACGAGCGTGCCGTTCTCGATGTCGCGCGGCCCCACCTCGAAACGCAGGGGGACGCCCCTCTGTTCCCAGTAATAGTGCTTCTCGCCCGGACGCATCTGATCGCGCTGGTCCACGATGATCTGCCTGCCCGTGACCTTGTCGTAGAAGAATGCCGAGAGCTGATCGTTCCCGAGTCTGTTCGTGGCCGCCCCGATCTCCTCCTGGCCGACGATCCTTGCCAGGGCATCCCGGAAGTACTCGACCACCCGGGCTTTTTCCTCGTCGTTCTTTCCGATCGGAATCACGACCGCCACCACCGGCGCGACGCGCGGCGGCAGAACCAGACCTTCGTCATCGCTGTGGGCCATTATCAAAGCACCGATCAGCCTTGTCGACACACCCCATGACGTCGTCCAGACATTCTGCACGACCTGGTCGCGGCCTTCGAACTTGATGTCGAAGGCCTTTGCGAAATTCTGGCCCAGGTTGTGTGACGTTCCCATCTGAAGCGCCTTTCCATCCTGCATCATCCCTTCGATGCAGTATGTGCGCAGCGCGCCGGCGAACTTCTCGGAGTCGGTCTTGACGCCGGTAAAAACGGGAACAGCCAGAAAGTCTTCGGCGAAACTGCGGTAGCACTCCAGCATCCGCAGGGTCTCCTGCTCGGCTTCCTCGGCGGTCTCATGCGCCGTATGGCCTTCCTGCCACAGGAATTCCGTGGTGCGCAGGAACAACCTGGTCCGCTTCTCCCAGCGCACGACGTTCGCCCACTGATTGATCAGAACGGGAAGATCGCGCCACGAATGAATCCAGTCGGCGTACATGTGACCGATAATCGTCTCGGACGTCGGCCTGACGACCAGAGCCTCCTCGAGCTTCTCGCCACCACCGTGGGTCACTACCGCGCATTCCGGCGCGAACCCCTCGACGTGCTCGGCCTCGCGCCTCAGAAAGGATTCGGGGATGAACAGCGGAAAATACGCGTTCACATGGCCCAGCTCCTTGAAGCGGCGGTCAAGTTCCTTCTGCATCGACTCCCAGAGCGCGTATCCGGTGGGCCGGATCACCATGCATCCGCGAACCGGCGCGTAATCCGCCAGCTGGGCGGCGGCAATCACGTTCAGGTACCATTCCGAGTAATCCTGAGTCCTGGGCACGATATTTTTGGCCATACATTCACCAACAATTCCGAAAAGTTTCAATCAAGACGCCGGATCGTTCCGCTCGAACGTTCCAGTGGGCGGGCATCAGGTTCCCGCCGAGAAGTCGTCGCGATACCGAATCTGCTCCGGGGTGAGCGTGTCGATCGACACTCCCATGGTTTTCAGCTTCAATGCGGCGATATCCAGATCCTGCTGCTCGGTGATGTCATGAACATCCCTTGACAGCTGGCGTCCCTCGGCCGCAAGGCGGCACATGCTGAGGAACTGGTTCGCGAAGGACATGTCCATGACCTCGGACGGATGACCTTCGGCGCCGGCGAGGTTCACAAGCCGCCCCTTGGCGAGCAGGTAGATGCGGCGACCGTCCTTCATCGTGTACTCGTCGGTGTTTGGACGGATCTCGCGGCTGGACGCCTTGAGTGCCTCAAGCTCGCCGATGTTGATCTCGCAGTCGTAGTGACCGGTGTTGCATACGATTGCGCCATCCTTCATCGATTCGAAGTGGCGGGTCCTGATGACATCCTTCATGCCGGTGGCGGTGATGAATATGTCGCCGATTCCGGCCGCCTGGTCCATCGGCATCACATCGAAACCGTCCATCTTGGCCCGCAGGCCCTGAAGCGGATCAACCTCGGTCGCAATCACGCCGCAGCCCATGCCGCGAGCTCGCATTGCCAGGCCCCTGCCGCAGTGCCCGTAACCGGCGACCACGAATTTCTTACCGGCAAGCAGGACGCTGGTCGAACGCAGGATACCGTCGAGCGACGACTGCCCCGTTCCGAAGACGTTATCGAAATCCCACTTGGTCTGCGCGTCGTTGACCGCGATAACCGGGTAGAGAAGCTTCCCGGCCCTGCCCATCGCGCGAAGCCTGTGAACGCCGGTGGTGGTTTCTTCGGTTCCACCGAGCATCTTCGGACAGTATTCCGGGTGTTTGTTATGGAGCGTGAAGATCAGGTCGGCTCCGTCATCAAGCGATATGTCGGGACCGAACTCGATCGTCTTCTCGATGCACCAGTAGAACTCCGAAACCGACAATCCACGCCATGCGTATACGGAGAAGCCCTCATCGGCCAGCGCCGCGGCGATGTCGTCCTGAGTCGACAGAGGGTTGCAGCCACTCCACGAAATCTGGGCGCCTGCGGCGGCCAGCGTGCGGATGAGAACCGCCGTCTCCTTGGTGACGTGCAGACAGCCCGCGATCTTCAGACCAGCGAGCGGCTTCGTCCTGGAGTACTGCTCACGAAGCGCCATCATGACGGGCATGTGCGCCTCGGCCCAATCGATCTTCATACGGCCTTCGGAAGCGAGTCCGATATCCCTGACCTTATAATTGTTTCCGCAGTTCATCGCTGAAACCTCCGGGTTTGACATGCCTTGCGGCGGGACGGTAACCTCACGGGCACCTGGCGCGGAATGCTAGAGTATGAAACCCATTGTGTCAATTGAGCAACGAACCCGTGGGGAGGTGGAGGCCCTGGTTGCGGCCGGTTCGAACCTGGGTGATCGGACCGGTTCAATCTGCGCGGGCCTCGCCATCCTGAACATGTCGCCGGGATGCAGGCTGACCGCCGTCTCCAGCGTATATGAAACGACTCCGGTCGACGCGGCGGGCGGCAGCTTTCACAACGCAGTGATCAGGATCGCCACAAGCCTCGAACCGACTTCGCTTCTCAGGACCCTGAAGTCCATCGAGAAGGCACTTGGGAGAACCGGTTCGCGACACGACGCAAGACCGCTCGACCTGGACATCCTCTTCTTCGGGGATGTGGCCATGGATACCCCGGAATTGACGATTCCCCATCCCGGATGGATTCATCGCGATTTCGTCCTGGCTCCTCTGCTGGAAGTCTGCGAAGGAACCTTCGATCCGCGATCCGGCGTGCCGCTCGCAGTTCTGGCCCGGGAAGCGCTTGGAGCCAGGTCTCCAGGCCCCGTAATCATTGGTCCTGAAGCATTTGTCTCGGGTATCGACAGGGCCAGCCGCTAAATGTAAAAAAACTGTAAAAACCTTGTCAGATTACCGTTGCCACTCACACCCGTACCAAGTATCATTCGACGGATTCAGCCCTGTGACGGGTGAGGTTATTCATGAAGCATCTTGTTTGTTTGACCGCGGCCATGGCTGCATTACTGGTCGTTTCGCCGGTATTCGCCGACGAGACTCCGACTGAACCGGCCGAGGCCGCCCAGCAGACGAGTCAGGTAGATTCCGAGGCAGCTTCCGAAGCGGCTCCCGCCGATCAGGAGACTGCTCCCAAGTCCGCCGAGATCCCAGACGCCGTCACCGCGTTGACCGGCGGCGCGAAGTCCGGTTCCGACAATGAACGTTGGGGCGGCAGCTTCTCTTTCGGACAGTCGCTCGGTCTCGGTACCTTCGTTGCAGACAAGTTTGCACGCCAGCCTTACTATGGTTGGTCGATCTCCCTGTCTCCGCGCGTATTCCTGTACAAAAAGGATCTGTGGCTGTCTGCGGCGTTCTCAATGTCCGGCGAACTGTCCCAGTCATACTCGTCGGGGAACACCTACCCACGCGTTTTCATGCCTAGCGACTTCTTTGTGTCGCTGCGTTACAAGTACCAGATTCCGGTTATCAAGGTTAACCTGCAGCCGTGGGTTCGTGTCGGCGCCCCGACGTCGGCCGAAAGCCGCGCCCGCGACCTTTACCTGTCGACCGGTTTCGGTTTCAACCTGAACAGGGTGTTCGGAAAGCACGTCGTCCTCAGCTACGGCTTCAGCTTCAACAAGAACTGGAACGGCGCGACCAACGTGCTCCTGCCCGCCACGTCGTCACTCATCCGTCTTAACGGGGCCGAGGACGCCGGCAGCGGTCAGGCATACGGCGCCGGCAGCCTGACGACCGAGCTTTCGATCAGGAACTCCCTGATGGCTTCGTTCATCATCAACGAGCAGTGGTCGATCACCCTCATGATAGCGATCGGCAATTCCTGGTCCTACCTGGGCGCGCTTCCCACGGAACGCGACGAATTCACGAACGAGAACGCAAAGCCGGGTCGCGCGCAGTCCGACTCGACCAGCGGCGTCATCGACGTGTCCTACCAGCCGTGGGAGCACGTGGGCTTCTCGATCGGTCTCGCTTCGTCCCAGCCCGCCTTCTCGGCCGACAACAAGTCGCTGCGCTTCCCGTTCTTCGATTTCTCGTCGGAAGGCAACAACTTCACGCAGTTCTACTTCGACGTCAACGTCACCTACTAGCAATCAATATGGGCGTGGACGGCGAATGTGATTCGCCGCTACAAGGACAGGGCCATTCGTACGGTTTCACACACGGACATGTTCGGTTCCGGCGTAGGGGCGAATGACAATTCGCCCATTCCGGACGGCGAATGTGATTCGCCGCTACACGGACATGTTCGGTCTCCGGCGTAGGGGCGAATGACAATTCGCCCATTCCTGACGGCGAATGTGATTCGCCGCTACACGATGGAATTCATGACGGACTCGACTTCGGCCACGGCCCAGTCGATCTGTTCCTTCGTGATGACAAGCGGCGGTGCGAAGCGGATGACGTCGTCGTGGGTTTCCTTGCACAGCATTCCACGTGCCATCAGAGCCTCACAGAAGCGGCGGGCGCCACCGGCCTCGTGGTACAGCACCATGCCGACAAAGAGTCCCCTGCCGCGCACGTTCTTGATGTACTTCGACTTGATCGAGCCCAGGCGTTCAATCAGGTAGGCGCCCAGTTCGGCCGAACGCTCCACCAGCTTCTCGTCGATCATCGCCTTGAGCGCCGCGCGTCCGATCGCGCAAGCGACCGGGTTGCCACCGAACGTCGATCCGTGCTCGCCCGGAACGAACAGCCCAAGGACTTCCCTGGAACCGACGACCGCACTGACCGGGTACACACCACCGCCGAGCGCCTTGCCCAGGCACATCAGGTCCGGCTTCACTCCTTCATGCTCGACCGCGAATCTGCGGCCGGTGCGTCCGAAACCGGTCTGAATCTCGTCCGCCACGAACAGAACGTTGTTCTCGCGGCAGATCTGGGCGGCCTGCTTGAGGAAACCTTCCGGCGGAACGATAACCCCGGCTTCTCCCTGAACCGGCTCGACCAGGAACGCCGCCGTGTTCGGAGTGATCGCCTTCTTCAAAGCCTCGGCGTCGCCAAACGGAATCACCTTGAAGCCAGGCGTAAACGGCCCGAAGGCCTCCTTGTACAGTTCCTCGGTCGAGAAACTGATGACCGTCGTCGTACGGCCGTGGAAGTTGTCGGCACAGACGATTATCTCGGCGTCATACCTCGGCACGCCCTTGACCTTGTATGCCCACTTGCGGACGGCCTTGATCGCGGTCTCCACAGCCTCGGCGCCCGAATTCATCGGCAGGGCCATCTCCATTCCGGTGAACTCGCACAGTTCCTTCATGAAGGGTCCCAGTTCGGAGTTGTGGAACGCCCTGGACGTGACCGTCACCTTCCCAAGCTGGCCAACGGCGGCCTTGATCAGTGCGGGATGGCGGTGGCCATGACTGACCGCCGAATAACATGACAAGAAATCCAGGTATTTGCGACCATCCACATCGAAGACATAGACACCTTCGGCCTTGTCGATGACAACCGGCAACGGCTTGTAGTTTCTAGCCCCGTAAGTGTCCGCAAGATCCATCAGCATCTTGGAATCCATCTTGACCCTCCCGAGGATAATCTCGCATCTTAGAGTTCATTGGCACGCTAAACCGGGTGCGGCTAATATAACCCGGAAATCCCGACAGTTACCTCAACACGTCGCCTCGCATTGTGAAAGTGGTTTCAAATTGGGGACTTAGACTATAAAATAATTCCTGATGACACCGGAAGGCCTGTATGAGGGATATTGGCGGCTTTGTCGCTCTGCTGCTGATCGTTTTTGTTGTTCTGTACCTTGCTGTCAGGTACGTGGTTCCCTTTGTTCTGCTTTACTCAGCCGGGATCGTTCTGTTCTTCATCGCCGCCGGCCTCATCATGCGCAAGGGGCTCCGCCATCCAGTCCACCTCGACTGCTATCTCAAACCTGGCTACGCACCGGTCCTGGTCCTTCTTGCCGTTGTTCTTCCCCTTCTGCACGCCACTCTCGTCTACAGCAGGCTCGATCGCGGCGTGTGGCTGGTAGCGGCGACCGTGAACCTTCTTGTGCCGGTGATCTGGGTCGTAAGGGTCGGATTGCTGCACATGAAACAAGCCGGTCTTTTCCTTTCCCAGGGTCACGATGTCGAGGAGACCCTCGAACTTGCCAGATCGCGCGCCGACTTGCTGGCACTCAAGGTGGAACTGCTTTCGTCCGCCGGCGAATCGCACGGCGCCCCGGAACAGTGGGAGATCGACGCTGGAATTGTTCGTCCCGACGAACCTGGCGCAAATGATCGGATCTCGGGCCTGATTCTTGAGATGAACCAACTCAGGGACGCGTATCTTAGTCCGTGCGATGACCTTCAGGCAGCACTCGACTCAATCCGGGGCGGTTCGCCACGGGATGACGGCGCGATCACGGCCGCGACATCGGGCATCAGAATGCTGGACGGTACCTGGATCAGTGTATCGGCCGAGGCGACCAATCTGCTCAACGAGCGTACGGGCTACGCCCCGCCTGGGTGGGACTGACACTGAATATCGGCTTCAATCCGCCGGGACGGTGTCGACCAGCAGGTTGCGCGGCTCGGCGGGTGGCGGCATCGGCACTGGAGTTGGATTCGGGGCTCTTGGACCGGGGCACCGTTCAGTACCCCTGTTCTTCTTGTCGGCGGCGATTCCGGCCTGACACTCGCCGGTGCCCTTCAGTATCGGAACCTTTATGCGTTGACCCGGCTTGAGCGCGAAGCTCTTCGAGTATGGATTCATTCCCTCAAGAAGAGACAGCGGGACACCGAACTGCCGTGCGATGCTCGACGCGGTCTCGCCTGACTTGACGATGTATTCCTCGACACGTTCGATCTCAACCGGCCTGGTATCGTTTCCTGACGCGTCGCGCGCCCTTACCAGACTCAGGAACTGATCGCCGGGCATCCTGATGATGAAGGACTTTCCCTCGACCAGTCCGGTGTCCTCGACCCAGCCGTTGTCTTCGACAAGCGTCTCGACCGAAATCTTGAACCAGCTTGAAAGTCCGGCAAGCGTGTCATTCTTGGTGAGAATGATGATGTTGTCCTTGACCTCGCCATTCACGAACTGCTGCTGCACCCGCGAAACACTGTCGTTTCCCTTCAGCACGAACGGATCGGCCGGAGCCTCGGGAAGCCCGCTGGCTTGAATACTGGCCGGCTCGATCTGTGTTTCGCTGTCCGAGCGTGGGCGGCATCCGCTGCACACGACGGCAATCACTGTCATGATGATCACATTGTGAAGGCGCATTCGACCTCCCGGGACATCGGAACAAAAAGACAGGCCTGCACGAATTCTATTTCCGACCGGCCGGAACACAAAACTTACGACACACGAAAAATGAAGTTCGTGCCCGATCCGACCGGAACGGATCTTTTACGAATTGATATCCGGACGGTCACGAGTACAATGATTCGGGGTTCCATTTTTCGAGGTGGCAATGGCGGATCAGGATGGAAACAGCGCAAACGAGCTCAGGGAGTACGTGAAAGCCAAGTC